>JBEVNH010000038.1:0-24743 GCA_040508175.1 Pseudoxanthomonas sp. | reverse complement strand
ACAGGACCCAGTCCAGCGAGTGCAGGAAACGACCGGCCAGTTCGGCGAGCCAACGCAGGATGTCCCTCACGGTGCCCCGCGCTCGGCTGGGCGCCCCACCGAAACGGCGGTCGGCACCAGCGCAGGCTCCGGCACAGGTGGCGCAGGGGCGGGCTCAGCCGGTGGCGACACCGGTGTAGGCGCCGCGGCCAGGCCCACCGAGATCACCGCATCGTCCGGGACTGCGTCCAGCCCTTCGGGCATTTTCCCCAGCAGGTAGGCGTCGAGCAGCTTACGCGCGATCGGGCCTGCGGTACTGCCCCCGTAACCGCCACCTTCCACCGCCACGGCCAGCGCGATCACCGGCTCGTCCACGGGCGCGAAGCCGACGAACAGCGAGCGGTGGCGCAGATGCATCGGCAGGCTGCGCGGATCGACCGCCGCCACGCCCTTGCGGCTCACCACCTGCGCCGTGCCGGTCTTGCCGGCGATGGCATACGGTGCGCCACGCGCCATGGCGCCACCGGTCCCGCCGGGGAGCATGGTGGCCATCATGCCTTCGCGCACGGCTTGCAGATTGGCCGGATTGGGGCTGATCGGCACGCCGTCCGGCTGCGGCAGCGGCGCCCAGTCGGCATCGAAATTGGTGCGCTCGGCCACGGCCAGGTGCGGCCGGCGCAGCTCGCCATTGGCGATGCCCGACACGCCACGCACCAGCTGCAGCGGCGTGACCTTCCAATCGCCCTGGCCGATGGCGATGTTGACCGTGTCGCCGGGATACCAACGCTCCTTGCGGCTCTTCATCTTGTAGGCCGGCGACGGCACGATGCCACCGATCTCGCCGACCAGATCGATGCCGGTCGGCGCACCCAGGCCGTACCGGGTCATGTAGTCATCCACCTGGTTGATGCCCATGTCGATGGCGAGCCTGTAGTAATAGGTGTTGACTGACTGGGCGATGGATTTGCGCAGGTCAGTCCAGCCATGGCCACCACGATGCGAATCGCCCCAACCGCGGCTGACGCCCGGCAGGTAGAACATGCCCGTGGACAGGATCTTGTCTTCCGGCCGGCGCGTGCCGCTGTCCAGGCCGGCCAGGCCCATCAGCGGCTTGATCGTGGAGCCGGGCGCCACACCGCCTAGTACCAACCGGTTGAACTGCGGCCGCGAGGGGTTGTCGTTGAGCGCCTTGAAATCGACGTGCGAGATGCCGTTGACGAATAGATTGGGGTCGTAGCTGGGCAGGCTGACCATGGCCAGGATCTCGCCAGTGCGCGGATCCATCGCCACTGCCGCGCCTTCGAATTCGCCGAACGCCGCCACCATCGCCCGCTGCAGATCCACATCCAGCGACAGCTTCAGGTCCGCGCCGGCCTTGGCCGGCACGCGCCCGATGGTGCGGATCGCCCGGCCCTGCACGTTGGTTTCCACCTGCTCGTAGCCGACCTTGCCACGCAGCGAGGCTTCGTAGGAGCGCTCCAGGCCGCTCTTGCCGGCATGGGTGATGGCCGAGTTGATCTCGCCCATCGCCTGCAGGTCGGCCTCGTCGATACGACCGACATAGCCGACCACGTGGGCGAACAGGTCGCCGTAGGGGTAATACCGGTTCAGGTACGGCACCACGTCCACACCCGGGAAGCGCCAACGGTTGACGGCGAACTGCGCGGTCTCGGCCTCGTTCAAGCGCGCCTTCAAGGTGATCGGGCGGAAGCCACGGGTGGCCTTGCGCTCCTTGCGGAAATGCTCGATGTCTTCCGGTGACAGCGCGATGACCTGCCCCAGCTGGCCCAGCAAGGTGTCGATGTCCTTGACCTTCTCCGGCAGCACATCCAGTCGGAAGGCCAGCACGTTTTCGGCCAGGACCCGGCCCTTGCGGTCGTAGATGGTGCCGCGCGCCGGCACCACCGCGCGCGGCTTGATGCGGTTGGCGTCCGAACGCGTGGTGTATTCGGCGTGGTCCACGACCTGCAGCTTGAAATACCACGCCCCGAGGCCGATCAGGCACAGCGCCACCACCACAAAGCCCAGCACCGCGCGACGGCGGAACTGTTCGGCTTCAGCGTGGGGATTCTTGACGGCGCGACGGGGTCTCATGGGAACTCAGCGGCGACGCCCCAGGTGCAGCGCGTCGATCAGCAGGAACAGGGGGGGCCATAGCAGCATGCCCACCACCGGTGCCCACCAGTACATCCACGGCAAGGTAGGCAAGCCCAGCACGACGTGGATCGCCAGGTCGATGATGCGGTCGTTCAACAACAGCCCCCCCAGCGCCAGCGCCTGCTGGGACAGCGGGAAGAATCGCAGACGCGCGCGGAACCGTTGCAGGATGAAGGCCATGATGGTCAGGCGCAACGCCTGCTCGCCCAGCACGCCGCCCAGCACCAGGTCCGAGACCAGTCCGATGGCAAACACCGTGCCCAGGCCGACCGAATCGGGCAATTCGATCACCCAGTACGCCATCACCAGGGCCAGCCAGAACGGGCGCAGTGGCTGCACCAGCTCTGGCAACGGCACTAGCGACAGCAGCAGGGCCAGCAGGATGCTCAATGGCATGGCCCAGCGATTGCGCTGGCGACTCACAGGTCAGGCTCCGCGTCGGACGGCTCGGCCGGGGGACGTACCGGCGGCTTCACACCAGCGGGGGTGGGTGCCTGCACGGGCGGCGGCGGTGCCTGCAGCTCCGTGCCGATGACCACCGGCACCGGACCGCTGGGCGCCGGCATGCTGGGCACGGGCGCGGCCGCCTGGCCCGAGCGCAACAGCAGCACGCTGCGGCCACGGTCCAGTTGCGCGGCAGGCTTGAGTTCGCCGATGAGGAACGCACGGCTGTCGTCCTGGCGCAGCCGCTCGACCTTGCCCACCGGAAACCCGGCGGGAAAACGCCCGCCCATGCCCGAGGTCACTACCTCATCGCCTTCCTGGATGTCGCTGTTAAGGGGGATGTTGACCAGTTCCAGCTGGTCGCTGCGGCCATTGCCGTATGCCACCAGACGCACGCCGTTGCGCGCCAGCATGACCGGCACGGCGTGGTCGGGGTCGGTGATCAGCAAGGCTGTGGACAAGCCTGGCATGACTTCGATGATCTGGCCCAGCAGGCCACCGGAATCGATCACCGGCTGACCCACCTTCACGCCCTGGCGGCTGCCCGCGTCCAGGACCAGGCGCTGGCGGGTGGGGTCCAGGTCCACGTTCAGAATCGGCGCCAATTGCACGTCCAGACCACGGCTGCGGGCCACGCCCAGCAGCGCACGCAGTTGGGCGTTGTCGCTGACGGCGGTCTGCAGGCGCGTCAGCCGGGCGTTGGCGATCAGCAGGTCCTTGCGCAGGCGCTCGTTCTCTTCGGTCAGGCGTGCACGGGTGACCGCATCGTCCTGCACCGTGGTGCTCAGACGCCCAGGCAGGCCCGCCACCCACCACAGTGGCTGCGCCAGCATGCTGGCCTGGGTGCGCACCGTCCGCATCCAGCCACCGCGGTGGTCCAGAAAGATCAAGGTGATGCCCAGCGCCAGATAGGCCAGCAGCTTGAGCGTGCTGGCTACTTCACCTGGTCGGTTGGCAACGGGAGGTCCGGCGTATGCGGGCACGGTCAGAGCCAGGAATCAGTGAGCGGGAGTCAGGAGTGAGCGGCCTGGAGCGGGAAGCGAGGAAAACGGGTGCGCGAGACTTTTGCCCCTGCTCATTCCTCACTCCTCCGCACTCGCTCCTGCTCTTACTCCGGCGCGAAGAACTCGTTGCCGTGCATGTCCACCAGCTCCAGCGCACGACCGCCACCACGGGCCACGCAGGTCAGCGGATCCTCGGCCACCTGCACGTGCAGGCCGGTTTCCTCGGAAATCAGGCGATCCATCTCGCGCAGCAGGGCGCCACCGCCGGTCAACACGATGCCGCGCTCGGCCACGTCGGCACACAGCTCCGGCGGGGTCTGCTCCAGCGCCAGCTTGACTGCCGACACGATGCCCGACAGCGGTTCGTGCAGGGCTTCCAGCACTTCGTTGGAGTTGATCTTGATCATCTTCGGCACGCCCTCGGCGAGGTTGCGGCCGGAGATCTCCATCTCCTGGACTTCCGCCGGCGGGTACGCACAGCCGATTTCCAGCTTGATGCGCTCGGCAGTGGCTTCACCGATCAGCATGCCGTGGTTGCGGCGTACGTAATTGGTGATGGATTCGTCGAAACGATCGCCGCCCACGCGCACCGACTGCGAATAGACAATGCCATTCAGCGAAATGACGGCGACCTCGGTGGTGCCGCCGCCGATATCGATGACCATCGAACCGCGCGCCTCGGTGACCGGCAAGCCGGCGCCGATCGCCGCCGCCATCGGCTCCTCGATCAGATACACGTCACGCGCACCGGCCTCCTCGGCCGATTCCTTGATGGCGCGGCGCTCGACCTGGGTTGAACCGGCCGGCACGCACACCAGCACGCGCGGACTGGGCCGCAGGAAGCGCGACTTGTGCACCTTCTTGATGAAGTACTTCAGCATCGCCTCGGTGTAGGTGAAGTCGGCGATGACGCCGTCCTTCATCGGGCGGATGGTGGTGATGTGGCCCGGCGTGCGGCCGAGCATCTGCTTGGCTTCGGCACCCACGGCAGCCACCGAGCGCGCTCCGCCGATCGCACGGTCCTGGCGCACAGCGACCACGGACGGTTCATTCAGCACGATGCCCTGGCCACGCACGTAGATGAGGGTGTTGGCCGTGCCCAGATCGATGGACAGGTCATTGGAAAACATGCCGCGAAGCTTCTTGAACATCGGGGGATTAAGTCCTGAAGGGAGCGATGCCCCAAGCGCCAATCTGGCGAAAAAATGGGCAGAAAATGAAGCGGGTTAGCCTAGCAATACCCCCCTATGCATACAAGGAGAATCGCTGCGCCACAGCGGTTTCATGCAACTGCGGATCAGGTGCGCGCGATGCCCGTCGCTGGCCCTGCCCGCCGTCAGCCGGTACCCTTTGCACCCTGGCCGGGGCTTTCCGGTCCGCCCCGGCCGGACCGCGGGCGCTTTCGCCACCCCACCCAAGGTTCGCCGATGTCCGCTTTGATCTGTGGTTCCCTTGCCTACGACACCATCATGGTGTTTCCGGACCAGTTCAAGAACCACATCCTGCCGGACAAGGTGCACATCCTGAATGTGTCCTTCCTGGTGCCGCGCATGCGCCGTGAGTTCGGCGGCTGCGCCGGCAATATCGCCTACAACCTGCATCTGCTGGGCGGCAAGCCGATTCCGATGGGCACGGTGGGCCAGGACTTCGGGCCGTATCGCGAGCATTTCGATGCATTGGGCATCGACCTGTCGCGCGTGAAGGTGATCGAAGACCTGTTCACTCCCCAGGCATTCATCACCACCGACCACGACAACAACCAGATCACCGCCTTCCACCCCGGCGCGATGATGCGCAGCTACGAGAACCACGTGAAGGACGTGCCTGGCGTGACCATCGGCCTGGTCGGCCCGGACGGGCGCGACGGCATGATCCAGAACGCCGCCGAGTTCAACGAGCTGGGGACGCCCTTCATCTTCGACCCGGGCCAGGCCATGCCGCTGTTCAACGGCGCGGAGCTGCGCGAGTTCATCGAGCAGGCCGACTACGTGGTGGTCAACGACTACGAGTCCAACCTGCTGCAGGAGCGCACCGGCTGGAACGAGAAGGACATCGTCTCGCGCGTACAGGCCTACATCACGACCCAGGGCCCCAAGGGCGCGCTGGTGCACACGCCTGAGAAAACCTTCGACATTCCGCCGGCGCATGAGCGCCGCGTGGTGGATCCAACCGGTTGCGGCGATGCATTCCGCGCCGGCCTGATCTTCGGCATCGAGCGCGGTTGCGACTGGCTGACTATCGGCCGCATGGGCAATTTGATGGGCGCACTGAAAGTCGAGCACCCCGGCACCCAGAACCAGCGCTTCGATTTCGCCGAATTCAACGATCAGTTCAAGCAGCAGTTCGGCTACGCGCTGTAAGCCCGGCGGTGGCGTGGTCGGTCGTGGCGACGGCCCAGGCATCTCGGCGCGTCACGGCCTCCGTGGCGCGGGCACCCTGAAAGTCGAGCACCCCGGCACTCACAACCCACGCCTCGATGTTGCCGCGCGCGACAATCCGCTCAAGCAGCCACGCGTCGGCGTCGCAATCAGCCGCGCCGCGCCTCGCCCGCCCCTGCACTTCAGTGCGCATCGAGCGCGACAGGCTCAGCCACTAACCCCACCAGGCCCATCAGTGCATGACAGTCCGTTACATGCACGTCGGCCAGTGCAGGCCATCGATTTTCCGGCCCCACCAGTACGGTAAGTGCTCCCGCGGCACGGCCGCACCGCAGGTCATGCGCATGATCGCCGACCATCACCAGCCGATCGGGCGCCACCTGCCAGCGTGCAGCCAGCTGCAGCAGCCCATCCGGGCGCGGCTTGGGCGGCGCGCTTTCACGCCCCAGTACTGCATCAGCCGGGAACTCCTCGCCCAGGCCGATGCAATCCAGCGTCAACGTCGCCAGGACCTGCGCATTCCGCGTGAGGATGGCGATGCGATCGCCTCGCGCACGCAGCGCGCGCACCAGCTCGCATGCGCCCGGTGCCGCGGTGGACTGTCGGGCCAGCTCCCGCTCATGCGCCATCAGCCACGCATGCCGGGCTTCGGCCTGCGCTGCAGGCAAGCCGGCCAGGTAGTCCAGGATGTCATCGCCGGGCGCCACCCCCAACGCACGCCGAATCAGCGCGAAATCATGCGCCGCGACGGTCAACGTGCCGTCCATGTCGAACACCCAGTGGCGGCGATCGCGCGGCGCCACATGCGGCGTCATCGCGGTCAATCCCACCCCGGCATCTGAGTGCCGTCCAGGCCGCCAACCTCGTAGACCGCGGTGCGGGTCCCACCGGCTTTCACCGGGAATTCGATCTCGAAGGTCTTGGCCTTGCGCAGCTGTTTCCACAGTGCGTTCTCGTTGCGGATGAACATGGCAATGGCTTCATCGGTATTGGGGCGATAGCCGGGGAAGGTCTTCGCCGTACCATCGATCCTCACCTTGAGCGTGCAACCGCCGCTGCAGCGGAAATCACCCGCCTGCAGTACCAGATAGGCGCTGCGCTTCCACTCGGGGTGATCGCGAAAGATCAGCTGCACCGGCTTCTTGCCTGCGCCGTCGACATCCACCCCCTCCTTGCTGTTGATCATCGCCGAGCGTTGCACACCCTTGCCCGCCTGGGCCTGTGCGTAGTTCCACAAGGCGGCCAGGCGGCGCTGTTCCTGCGCGTCCTGCGCGCGCTGCTTGATGTCTTCGAAGCTGGCCTTGATGCCCTCGGCGGCAGGCGTGCCGGCGTACTGATCCAACAGCGCGGTGCCATGGATGCGGGCCATGTTCCAGTTCTGCGCGGTGCGCGCTTTTTCGTATTCGGAAGCCAACGATGCGGCGTCCTGCTCGCGCTTGGCCGCCTGCGCGGCGGCGGCCGCTTTCTGCTCAGCCTCACGATCACCGCAGCCGGCCAGCACCAGCGCGCACAGTCCACCCAACAACAGTTTCTTCATCGCAGATTCTCCAGCGGCATCGGCCGTGCCCACACGCTTCGATACAAGCACTGCCTACTCTAACCGCGCCCTGTGCAGGGCCATAAACGCATGCGGCCTTCTTCCCCGGAAGAAGGCCGCGCGGAGGCATCCAGCCTGCGGCCGGTCAGGGCTTGGTCGGCGTCGCCTGCGGCTGCGCCGCCTTGGCCAGCAGGTCCTCGATCGACTGCGCGGTGATCGGGTGCGAGGCCGACTTGGCCTCCGCGAACACCTGCTGGGCAAACGCCAGGCCTTCCGGCGTTTTCACCAGCTCGGCGTAGACCGGCATGATCAGCTTGCGACGGCCGACGCGTTCGATGAACTCACCCGCGGCTTGCTGCGCATCGCGGTACCCGCTACGGATGGTCAGGGGATACCAACGCATGGCGATCTCGCCATTAGCCGTACCGGTGAAGTGATAGGCGTCATCTAGCGTCTTCAGCTGCTCGACACTGAGCTTGGCACCCAGGCCTTCGATGAAATGCACCCACTGCTGGGTCACCCACTCGTCGGTGGCCTGTTTGGCGGGCAGCGTGTTGCTGCCCAGCCAGGCGATGCGCGCGGTGTCCACCAGTGCGAAGCCGCGCGATTGCGCCTTGGTCGCGAACGTCGGGATGCCGGGCTGGTTGAGCCATGCATCCAACTCGGCCGCGGTCACCGCGTTGGGATTTTTCGGCAGCAGCTTGTCCTTCAGGTAGGCGACAAACTGGTCGGTATTCGCGCTCTGGAAGGCGTGATCGTCGAACCAGCCACGCAGGAACGGGTCGAACACGTCGCGGCCGAAGCGCTGCTCCAGGAACTGCAGGAACCAGGCGCCCTTCACGTAGGCCACGCTGCTCAGCGCCTGGTCCGGGTCGCGCTCGGTCAGCGGCGGCAGTGCCAGCGCCTGGTCGGCCGGGCTCATGTCCTTGACCTCGCCCAGCAGGTCGGTCTGGTCGATCTGGCGCTCCATCTCGGCCAGCTCCACGCCGTACAGCGCTTCGGTGATGCGACCCTGTACGTAGGTGGTGAAGCCTTCGTTGAGCCAGATGTCCTTCCAGCTGGCATTGGTCACCAGATTGCCAGACCAGCTGTGCGCCAGCTCGTGCGAGACCAGCGAGACCAGTGACTTGTCACCCACGATGACCGTTGGCGTGGCGAAGGTCATCGTTGGATTTTCCATGCCGCCAAACGGGAACGACGGCGGCAGCACCAGAATGTCGTAGCGCCCCCAGCGGTACGGCCCATACAGGCTCCCCGCGGTGCCGATCATCTTCTCGGTGTCTTCGAACTCCTTGACGGCCTTCTCGGACATGGCCGGTTCGGCCCATACGCCCGCACGCTCGGAGATCGGCTTGAACACCAGGTCGCCCGCGGCGATGGCCAGCAGGTAGGACGGAATCGGATGTTCCATCTTGAAGCTGTAGTCCCCGTCGCGCGTGGCCTTGGGGTCGCTGTTGGCGCTCATCAGCACCATCACGTCGGTCGCGGTGGTCACGTGCGCGCTGTAGGTGAAACGCACGCTCGGCGTGTCCTGCAGCGGCACCCAGCTGCGGGCGTGGATGGCCTGCGACTGGCTGAACATGAAAGGCAGTTGCTTGCCTTCGGTCATTGACGGGTCCAGCCACTGCAGGCCCGAGGCGGTCGGCGCAGTGTGGTAGGTGATCTGCAGCTTGGCCGGTTGCATTGGGGTGTCGATCGTCAGCTTGCTGCCGAACACCTTGTCAGCCGGGGCCAGCGCGTACTTCAGCGGGGTCAGGCCACCCTTGCCGTCATCGGCCGCGACCTGCTCGATGGTCAGATCGCGCGTATCCAGCACCAGCGACTTGGCGGCCTTGTCGGCCCAGTCCAGCGTGTAGGTGGCGCTGCCCGCGATTTCCTTCTTGTCGAAATCCAGCTTGAGGTCCAGCGCCAGATCGGTGATGCGCACCTGGCCGGGCTGGGCGTAGGAGCTCTCGTCCTGGCTGCGGTCGGGCTTCACGGCGGCGGCGCTCTTGGTGGGGGTGGGTTCGGTCGGAGCGGTCGGCTCGGCATCCTTGGAGCAGGCGCCCACCAGCAGGCAGGCGCAGGACAGCAACAGCGGGGCAAAACGCATCTGGATCAATCCGTTGGCACGGGGGAAGCCGATAGTTTAACGCTCGTGCGCAACCTGGACTTGGCACCTTGCCTCACACCGCGTGCAGCAGCCGCCCGCCCCCGGAGAACTTGACGCGGTACATCAGTTCATCGGCGCGGCGGTAAAGCGCATCGACCTCTTCACCCGCCTGCCACTGCGCCACGCCCGCGCTCAGGCGCACCGGTGTGGTCGCGCTGCGCAGCTCATGCAACAGGGCGTCCAGGAGTGCAACCGCCGCCTCTATCGGCAGGTGCAGCCCCACCACGAACTCATCCCCGCCCCAGCGTCCGACCCAGTCGTCATCGCCCAGGCGCAGGCGCGTGCGCGCCACCAACGCCTGCAGCACGGCGTCACCGGCAGCATGCCCGTACTGATCGTTGATCGGCTTGAGGTCATCCAGATCCAGCACCGCCACGCAGAACGGCAAAGACTGTGCTGACGCACGCTCGGCCGAGTCCAGCATTGCCTGCTGCGCGCCGCGGCGGTTGAGCGCGCCCGTTAGCGCATCCAGCGTGGCTTCCTCGGTCAGCTTCTTCAGGCCTGCGCGCATGGACAGCAGGCTGTGACGCAGGCGCCGCAGCAACTGGTCGATCTCATCATGCCCACCGGGTGGCAGCGGCAAGGGCCGCTCGCAATAGCGCTCCAGCTCAAGCACCGCCTCGCGCAGTGGCGTCAACAGCCGATGGATCATCCACAGCGTCATGCCAGTACCCGCCAGCGTGGCCAGCAACACGATCAACAGCGGCACCATCAAGGCGTGCCAATGCTGCCGACTCAACAACAGCAGCCAGCTGGTCAGTACCAGCAGCGGGACATGCACGCCCACGAAGGCCACCGTCATGATGCGAACGCCCAACGACGTCCGCCATTTCTGCCCTACATCCTTCAACGCCATGCGACATCGACCCTTCCATGCAGGGCCGAAAGTCTAGAGAACTCGATGCCGTCCGACCTGAACACAGCCGGATGCATTGCGCCCCGCACGGAATCTAAAACTTTAGGCCTTGAAGCCGTCGTGGATGGCGACGATGCCCGCAGAGAGATTGGTGAACTTGCAGCGCGAGAAGCCGGCCGTTTCCATCATCGCCTTCAGCGCGTGCTGCGGCGGATGCTTGCGGATGCTCTCGGCCAGATACTGGTAGCTGCCCGGGTCGTTGGCAAACAGCTTGCCCAGCTTGGGCAGTACCCTGAAGGAGTGGAAATCGTAGACCGGCTTGAACCAGTCGATGGTCACTTCCGAAAACTCCAGCACGCGCGCCTGCCCGCCGACCTTCAGAACGCGGTACATCTCGCGCAACGCGGCGTCCTTGTCGGTCACGTTGCGCAGGCCGAAAGCGATCGTCACCAGATCGAAACTGGCATCGGGGAACGGAAGCGCCTCGGCGTTGCACTGCACGTACTCCAGCCCGGCCACCAGGCCGCGGTCAGTCATGCGGTCGCGGCCCACGGTCAACATGCCGGCGTTGATGTCGCCCAGCACGATGCTGCCGGTCTTACCGACGCGGTCCTTCAGCAGCGAGGCGATGTCGCCGGTGCCACCGGCCAGGTCCAGCACGCGGTCGCCGCGCTTCACCTGCGCGGTGCCGGTGAAATAGCGCTTCCAGAGCCGGTGGATGCCCAGGCTCATCAGGTCGTTCATCAGGTCGTACTTGCCGGCGACCGAGGTGAAGACTTCTTCGACCAGCTTCTGCTTGTCCTTTGAAGCGACGTCGCGGAAGCCGAAATGGGTAGTACCGCTGCGGTAGGGGGATTCGCTCATGCGGCGGATTATCGCACCTGCGGGCCGTGACCTCGACCCATCGCTGCACACCCGGCAGACTGCAGGCATTGATCACGCCTTGATTTGGCCGGAGAGCCCCATGATCCAGACCCCCGACTACCGCGCCCTGCTCGACACCGCTATCGCCGAAGCCCGGCAGGGCCTGGCCGAGGGCGGCGTGCCGATCGGCGCGGCCCTGTATCACAACGACGGTCGCTTGCTGGGCTGCGGCCACAACCGCCGCGTGCAGGAAGGCGACCCGTCCGTGCACGGCGAGACCGACGCCTTCCGCAAGGCCGGCCGGCAGCGCAGCTACCGCGACACCATCATGGTCACCACCCTGGCCCCGTGCTGGTACTGCAGCGGTCTGGTGCGCCAATTCAACATCGGCACCGTGGTGGTCGGCGAATCGGTCACTTTCCAGGGCGGCATCGACTGGCTGCGCGAATCCGGCGTCAACGTCATCGACCTGCACGACCAGGAATGTATTGATTTACTGGGGCAGTTCATTGATGAACACCCGGACGTGTGGAACGAGGACATCGGCGAGGAGTGAGGCGCCAGGGCCTCACGCCTTCATCGCTTCAAGGCACGCTGACGGTGTAGTCCTGGCCTAGCGTTCCGCGAAACCCGCCACGCTTGGCTGCAACCGTACTCTCCCGATACTTTACCTGCTTGAGCACGCGCCCGGTTTGCGGAAATCCCTTGGCCTCGGGATTGAACGCCGCGATGTCCTGAACCCGGGCCGGAATGCGGGTGAAGCTCACACTGGTCAGGTCGCAACGCAGGCGCTGACCTGCGTCGGCCTCGCAAGCCTGCCTGTCGAAGTCCGCATTCGGCGGCGTGGCGAAGAAACCATCCACCATGACTACCTCGCTCGGCGCGACCTTGAACGAAGCCACCGGTGTCCTGAGCTGTGTTGACAAGACCAATCCGTCAATGGAACGCGATTCGGTCACATTGCGCCAACCCGCCGGAGAGGTCAGCTCCTTCACGTTGTAGCTCTGGCTCCCCCAGGACACGCATGGTCCGCCGGGCCCGTAGAGTGCGGCCGTGCAATAGCTATCGGTTTGCGTCCTGTCGCTGTACTGCGCATTGAACCAGGCCTGGGTCTGGTAGTACTCGGTGTTCTTCACCGGCACCAGCGCGATCTGCCCAAGTGACGAGAGACCTGCCTGCCGCTCGCTACCCAGCTGCGGCATCTGCATCGTCGGCGCTTCATAGGTGCTGCCAACCACTGTGTAAGTCCCCGGGTTGGCGATGAAGACCAAGTACCGCTTCATCTCCCAGGTCACCGACATCACGAAGCCACGCAGGCCGATCTCCTCGAATCCCTCGTCGTTGCCGACGCGAATCATGCTCCCAACATCATCCAGATTGCGCCAGATGGTGGTGGAGGTACGGTCGGTACGAAACTCCCACTCTTTATCTTTCAGATCGTCGCTTGCGTACTTCCCGTCCAAATTCAAGGTGGGCACGATCACCACCGATTTTCCGCTTGTCAGCGTCTGCTGCATCAGTTGATCCAGACCCTCACGCACGCTGTCAACGCGGCGCTGCACCTGACGCTCGGTTTCCTCACGCTCCCGCTTCTGCTGCCGACGCCAGCTAGTGAAAAGATCTTGAAAACGAGATCTCTTATCGGAGGTTTCATTCGGAATGGCGGTGGCCGTGGCAGCCGCCACGAGGGTGCAGAAAATGCCCTTCATCGCATCACTCTTCAATTCCTGCCGGCGCTCGCCACGGGTAGACAGCGAGATCACCCCAAGGCCCTCTTCGATCACCAGGTGGATCGGGAGCGATCCGGGATCGTCCTTGCCTGCGGTGTGGATGGTCAGCTCGGTCTCGGTGCCATGCTGGAATGGCGGATCGATGCCGAATCCGGCGTCCTGCACAAGCTGCTGCACACGCTCAACCCCGCCGGCCATCCCAACACCACGGAAAGGCGCCCAACTGGTATAGGTACGACCGACGTTGCGATCGATCGAGCTGCGGAAATTCAGCTCACAGATCGCATGCGGACTACCGTGTGCACCGGCTGCAAGTCCGGCCGATGTCACCGGTGCGCTGGAAACGTCGATGGGCCTGGCCATGTCCAGCCGGCTTACCATCCCGCACATCGCGCCCCGCATCACCTCGGGACTGACCGACATGCCTGAAGGCAGGTCGGTCCAGATGCGAACCTGCCCCTGTGCCTGATCCGCCGCGAGGTTCACGTCGAAACCACGCGCATTGGCACCTGGCTTCTGGATCAACACCAGGGTTCTGCGATCACTCCCTCCATTTTCGACGCCGATCTGGAAGCCGTCACCGGCACCGATCTGCTTGAATTGCGCAATGGCCTTGCCAGCATCCAGTCCTGCCACTGCCGCTGTGGTCTCGAAATGCAACCCGGAATCGGCATCGCCTCGGGTGCTAAAACCAGCCACGCAATCCTGCGCACTGGCAGCACAGACACTTGTCAGCCACAACGCACAGACCAGGGAAAAGAAACCGAAATTCGCAACCATGTGACCTCCTTGTCACCACGTAATTATTAAGAGGGAGCTACACCAAACGATAGTGCACGAGCCCTACATTGGCTTAAACACCATCAGCCAGAAGATCGCCATCACGCTGAGGAAGGCGGGCCAGCCCAGCCAGAACCACCAACGCATGGCGCGGTAGTAGGCGGGCGGCAAGGGCGTGTTGTCGCGGGCCGCGGCGATGGCCAGGTCGCGCGCGCGGATCTGCAGCCACAGCACCGGCAGCCAACACACGCCCACCAGCACGAACAGACCCAGCGCGATGGCGATCCAGCCTTGGGTGAAGGGCATACCCAGCAGGTGCATCAGCCCCAGGCCGGTGCCGAACTGCACCACCACGGCAGGCGCGGTGAAGCAGGTATCGGCCAGCACCACGGTACGCGCGGTCCCGGCGATGACCCGCGCGTCGCCGCGGCGATGGGCCACCCACAGGAAAAACGCGATGCCCAGCCCGGTACCGAACAACAGCGTGGACGACAGGATGTGGGTCCATTTCAGCCACAGGTAGATCGTGCCCATATCAAACATGCCTTCACCTCCGGTCGGCCAACACCCACAACACCGCCAGCGCCGGCAGCAGGAGCAGGTTCTTCAGCAATCCGCCCAGTGGATCCAGCCACAGCGCGGGCAACAGCATGCCGAACACCAGCGTGTACAGCGCCACCAGCACGAACGTCGCCCCCACTGACGCGCGGAGCCGCCAGCCACTGGCCAGCCACAGCGCCAGCACCACATCGGCGGTACCGCCTACACGCGCCAACATGACTGGCGCGGCGTGCGCCAGGGCGCTACCCGCCACCATGGCCTCGATGCGCGCGGCCGGCGTGAGCCAGCCGGCCAGCGCGGAAAGCAGACACACCAGCACCGTGGCAACACGCAGCACGGGGGCAAGAAAGTACAGCTGCGCCTGCCAGCGATCCTGGGTCTGGCTAGGATGCAGCGCTAGCGCCTGTTCCAGCGTGCGCGGGCGCAGGCCGAAGTCCGCCTCCAGTCGGTCGGCAGCATCGGGGGCGGTGACGTTGTGGCGACGAAGCATGGCCCACATCGTCCGCCCGACAGGCCCACGCCCCAGCGCTTCGCCGATGGCCACCACGGTGCTGACGATCCATTCCGGCGTGTGGAACCCAGTGGTCCCCGGTACCCGCAGCCAACGTCGCCACGTCAGTTGATAGGTTGCCAGGGGCAGCGGCGCAGGGCCACCGACCTCATAGATGCCGCGCTGGTCGCCCGCCGCAGCCAGCGCGACCAACTCACCCAGGTCTTCCACCGCCAGTGGCTGCGTCGGCCAGCGGCCATCGCCGGGCAACAGATGCATGCCGGGAAAGCCGGCCATGGCGCGCAGCAACGAGCTGCCTCCATAGGAACCGGTGGCCGAATACACCAGCGAGGGCCGCAGCACCACCGCACTCACAGGCCGCGCCAGCAGTGCTTCGTCGAAGGCGTGCTTGCTGGCGATAAAGGCGCCATCCTGCGGCCGCCCCAGCGCGGACACCTGCACCAGGCGCCGCACGCCCAGCTGGGTACAGGCTTCGGCCAGCGCCAGCGGTGCGTCGTGATGGATCACCTGGAAGGTCTGGCCGGCGACCTCGCGCAGAATGCCGGCGGCGTTGACCACCGCCTCCACCCCCTGCAGCAGCGGCAGCCAGTCCGCTGCGGTGCGCAGCTGCATCAGATCGCAGTCACGCGCATCGTCGGGCAGATAACCGGCCCGGCGGCGCATGCCGCGCAGCACGGTCCAGCCCCGAGCACGCAGCGCCGCGACCAGATATCCACCGATGAATCCCCCGGCGCCCAGCACCAGCACCGTTCCCCGCGCAACGTGCGACATGCCAATCCCTTGCGTTTCACGCGCGGGAGGCTAGCAGACCGACCGGCATGGGCGGAACCACACAGCGAAACGGCGTGCCGATCAGGGCACGCCGTTCGCGACATCCATCTCACCGTCACATCACATCGGATCGATATTGAACGCGCCGAAAGCCACACCCAGGTCCCAGCCCTTGCCGGTGCCGGCCAGTGACAGCGAGACCTCGCCCTTGGTCATGACCTGGGCCTTGGTCGACGCCACTGCACCCGCGTGCGCCTCGGCCGAGGCATAACTGCCCAGCGTCTGGCGAATGCTGCGCACACTGGAGAATTCGCCAAACCCATTGTCGATCGTCGACTTGCCCACGGTCAGGCCGCCACCGCGTGCGCTGACCTTGACGCGCATGGTCTCGCCGTTGTCGCAGGTCACCGTGCCCGTGCCGTCGGCCGTCTTGTAGAAGGCCGACCAACCGGACATGTTGAATTTGAGTTTGCAGGTGGTCGCCGCCTGCGACGGCGCCGCCACGGCCGCCAGGCCAAGCGCAGAGATCAGGACGATCGCACGAATCATGGAAACCTCGTCATTGCAGAACTGGCCGGGAGGATGCGGCATCGAGGAGTGAAGAAAGACGCAAGCCCTTCGCCTGCCGCGGGCAATGGTTCAGCCAGCAAAAAAAGAAGGCGTTCAGCCAGACACCGGGCAGGCGCACGATGACGCCCGGCCCGGCCCGGCCTTGGCCGGCTTGCCGGTTACAGGATGTAACGGCTCAGGTCCGGATCCTGCACCAGCTCGTCCAGATACTTGTCCACGTAGGCACGGTCCACACTCACGCTGTCGCCATCGCGGTCCGGCGCCTCATAGCTCAGCGTATCCAGCAGGCGCTCCAGCACGGTGTGCAGGCGACGCGCGCCGATGTTCTCCTGGCGCTCGTTGACCTGGGCCGCAATCTCGGCAATGCGATCAACCGCATCGTCGCTGAAAGCCAGCGCCACGCCTTCGGTTTTCATCAGCTCGACATACTGCTTGGTCAGCGCCGCCTTGGGCTCGGTGAGGATGCGCACGAAATCGGCCTTGCTCAGCGCCCCCAGTTCCACGCGGATCGGAAAGCGCCCCTGCAGTTCCGGAATCAGGTCCGAGGGCTTGGCCAGGTGGAACGCACCGGAGGCAATGAACAGGATGTGGTCGGTCTTGACCGTGCCGTACTTGGTGGACACGTTGGACCCTTCCACCAGCGGCAGCAGATCGCGTTGCACGCCTTCGCGGCTGACATCGCCGCCGCCGACGTTATCGCCGCGCTTGGCGACCTTGTCGATTTCGTCGATGAAGACGATGCCATGCTGTTCGCAGGCCTCGATGGCGGCCGCGCGCACGTCGTCCTCGTTGACCAGCTTGGCCGCCTCTTCTTCCACCAGCTGCGGGCGCGCGGCCTTGATGGCCAGCGTGCGCTTGTGCGACTTGCCACTGCCCAGGCTGGAAAACATCTGCTTGAGCTGCTGGCCCATTTCCTCCATGCCCGGCGGGGTCATGATGTCCATGCCGCCGACGTTCGCCGTCAGCTCCAGTTCGATCTCGCGCTCGTCCAGCTCGCCCTTGCGCAGCATCTTGCGAAACTTGGCGCGGGTCTCGCTGTCCTGTGCGGACGGCTCACTGGCCATGGACGATGGATCGAAGCCGATGCCGGCGCTGCGGCGCGGCAGCAGCGCATCAAGAATGCGATCCTCGGCACGGTCCTCGGCCTGCGTACGCACGCGCACCTTGGCCTGCTCGCGGTACAGCTTGACCGCGGTATCGGCCAGGTCACGGATGATCTGCTCGACGTCCTTGCCGACATAGCCAACCTCGGTGAAGCGCGTGGCTTCGACCTTCACGAACGGCGCGTTGGCCAGCGTGGCCAGGCGACGGGCGATCTCGGTCTTGCCCACGCCAGTGGGGCCGATCATCAGGATGTTCTTGGGCATGACCTCGTTGCGCAACTCCGGCGCCAGCTGCGCGCGACGCCAGCGGTTGCGCAAGGCGATGGCGACGGCGCGCTTGGCTGCGTGCTGACCGACGATGTGACGGTCGAGTTCCTGCACGATTTCGCGCGGGGTCATGGTGGATGAGGTGTGTTCGGAATTGGACATGGGAGTAGAGAAATGAGTTGAGAGGAGTGAGAAGTGAGCAAAAGCGGTGCGGCGGTAGATAAGGACAGAGGCAGAGAACGTTCGCTCACTCTCACTTCTCTCCGCTCACTCCTCGCTCAAAGTTCTTCCACCACCACGTTGCGGTTGGTGTAGATGCAGATGTCGCCGGCGATGTTGAGCGCCTCGACCGCGATGGTCTTGGCGTCCAGCTCGGTGTGGCCCATCAGGGCGCGCGCGGCGGACAGCGCGTAGGAGCCACCGGAACCGATGGCGATGATGCCGTCTTCCGGCTCGATCACATCACCGGTGCCACTGATGATCAGCGAGGTGTCCTTGTCGGCTACCGCCAGCAGCGCCTCGAGCTTGCCGTAGCGGCGCTCGGTGCGCCAATCCTTGGCCAGCTCGACGGCAGCGCGCTGCAGCTGGCCATGCTTTTCCAGCTTGGCTTCGAACAGCTCGAACAAGGTGAACGCATCGGCGGCCGCGCCGGCAAAGCCCGCCAGCACCTGGCCCTCGCGCCCGAGGCGACGCACCTTGCGTGCGTTGCCCTTCATCACGGTATGGCCCAGCGTCACCTGACCGTCGCCGGCGATGGCGACATGGCCATTGCGGCGCACCGACAGGATGGTCGTGGCGTGGAAAACATTGGGATTCTGGCTGGGGTCCATGCAGGTCTCCGGGGTCTGCATGGGTCAATGGGGATGGCCGGGGCATCACGCAAGCCCGCGCATCCTTTGCCTTCTTGTCAGACCATTGCGGAGGCCGCGGCGTCAGCGTCTTGCGTCGGCACCCGCCAGCGCACCGTCTTTGCGCCGATAGCACAGGCTCAGCATGGGCGAGGCCATGAACGTGGTCACCAAGGTCATGCCAAAGAGCAGCGTGAACAGTTCCGGACCGATGATCCCGGCATCCAGGCCGATCTTGATCACCACCAGCTCCATCAGGCCGCGGGCATTCATCAGCGCACCCACCGCGAGGCTATCGCGCCAATCTTGGCCATTGAGACGCGCACCGGCGGTGCAGCCAAGTACCTTGCCTAGGATCGCCACCAGCAGAATCAAACCGAAGGCACCGATGCCCGTGCCTTGGAACACATCGGCCGAGGTCGCCTGGCCGGCCAGGGCGAACAGGATTGGCATCAGCAGTGTCACCGCCACCGGCTCGATCTTCTGCGCCAGATGCTGCAGCAAACGATCGTCGCGCGGCAGGCAGGTGCCAAACAGGAACGCGCCAAAGATCGCATGCAGGCCGATCCACTCAGCCACCGCCGCGCAGGCCAGCAGACCGAGCAGCACCCAGATGAACGCGTGCGGAGAGAATTCCCCGTCGCCCCCACGCTTGCGCAGCACGCGGGCGTAGAGCGGACGCAACCCCACAAACACGACGGCCACCACCAACAACGCACCCATGGCCGTCGTCGCGACACTGGCATGTGCGCCGCCGGCCAGCGTCAGGACCACCGCCAGGATCACCCACACCGCGGCATCGTCGATCACCGCCGCGCTCAGCGCCAGGCGGCCGGCCGGGGTCCGGCTCATGCCGCGGTCCTTGAGGATGCGCGCCAGCACCGGGAATGCGGTCACCGACATTGTCGCTGCGATGAACAGCGCGAACGGCCAGAAGGTCACGCCTTGCGGCGCAAAGCGCGGATGCAGCCAGGGCGCGAGTCCAAGGCCCAGCGCCATCGGCAACGCGATGCCCAGCAGTCCCACCGAGAACGCCGTGCGCACCTGCGTCCGAGTGCCTTCCGGCGCACGCAGTTCGGCACCCACGATGAACATGAAGAGCACCACGCCCATCGTCGAAAGCCCCGACAGCGCGCCAAGACTCGGCTTGGCGAACAGGGTCGCGTGCGCATCCGGCCACCAGGCGCCGAAGACGATCGGCCCCAGCAGCAGACCGGCGGCCATTTCGCCGATGACCGGCGGTTGCCCCAACCTGCGCAGCAGCAGACCGCAGACGCGCGCCGCTCCCAGGATGACCAGCAGCTGCAACAACAGCAGGAAGGTGGGATTCATCGCGAGACCTCTCAGGCGCTGAAACGCGCTGGGAACGCTTGGTTCAAGCCGTCTTGGCCGGCAACGACGGGGGCTGGGCCGGACTATAGCGGCGGATGTAATCCATGTGCGCGGGTAGCTGCGCCACGGTTTCGGATACACGCTTGCCGATACTGCCCAGAAAGCTCGCAAGCTCCGCGTCGCCCATCAAATCAGGTGTGGGATGGCGGTGCCTGGGCACGATGCCCTGCCCCATCATCACCTGGATCCAAGAGTTCTCGGCGAACAGCTCCTGGGGCGCGTGGAAGACCGTCCCGGTCTCGCGGAACAGCTCGATACGATGCTGCAGCGTCGCCGGCAGCGACATGTTGGCCACGTATTCCCAATAAGGGGAATCCCGGCGGTCGGTCGCGGTGTAATGCAGCACGACGAAATCGCGCACGTGCTGCAGCTCGTCGGCCAACTGCGTGTTGTATTCGTCGATGCCGACCTGGGTGATGACGGCGGGGAAGCTCTGCATCAGCCGCGTGATGCCGCGCTGGATCAGGTGGATGGTGGTCGATTCCAGCGGCTCGATGAAACTGCCGGCCAGCCCCAACGCCACGCAGTTCTTATGCCAACACTGCATCCGTCGACCGGGACGGAAACGGATCGGAAACGGCTCCTTGATGATCTCTCCCTCGGCCGTGGCCAGGAAGCGCGCCTTGGCTTCGTCATCGCTGACGTACTTGCTCGAATACACCACGCCGTTGCCGACACGGTGCTGCAGCGGAATGCGCCACTGCCAGCCCCAGGGTTCGGCAATCGCACGTGTATACGGCACCGCATCGCGCACGGCCGTGGTCTGCGTGGCAAACGCGCGGTCATTGAGCAGCCAGTGCGACCAGTCCTCGAAGCCCACACCCAGGGCTTGCCCGATCAACAGCGCGCGGAAGCCGGTGCAGTCGAGGAACAGATCGCCTTCGATCACCTCGCCGCGCTCCAGGCGCAACGCCGTGATGAAGCCCGTCGCCGGGTCGGTGTCCACCTGCGCGATCTTGCCCTCGATGCGGCGACAGCCGTGGCGCTCGCTCATCTGCCGCAGGAAACGCGCGTAGTAGCTCGCATCCAGATGGTAGGCGTAGTTCATGCGGTAGCCCTGCAGGTGGGCGAACCTGTCCTCCAACGCCGCCTTCAGTTCGATGCAGTAGTCGTCGTAGCTGCCAGCCAGGCCGCGCTCGCGTCCCTTCAGCCAGAAATGCTGGAAACCCGCCGTCCAGTGGTCCTGCCCGGTGGTGCCGAATGAATGAATGTAACGGTGGTGGGGCGTGCGCCAGTTCTCGAAAGAGATGCCGAGCTTGATCGTGCCCTGCGTCGCGGAGAGGAACTCGCGCTCATCGATCTCCAGCAGGCGATGGAACGTGGCCAGTGACGGAATCGTCGCCTCCCCCACCCCAACCGTGCCGATCTCTTCCGATTCGATTAGCGTGATGTCCAGCGCCTTGCCCAGCACCTTGGACAGCGCGGCGGCGGCCATCCAGCCCGCGGTGCCGCCACCGGCGATCACCACGCGCCGCACGGGCGTGGACGGGAAAGACGAAAGCGGGTCCTGCATTGCGCATCCTTTAACGATTGAGTCGTTGCATCAGCCGCGCCCGCAGCTCGCGCGCGCGTGTTTCGTCCATCGGCGAGAGCAGGCCCCGCGCGTCGCCGGGCAAATGCGCGGCGGTGCCGTCATCGGCTTCGAAGACGTAGTGGCGGAACACCTCCTGCCAGGTCCGGCGCTGCGCCGGCGGCAGGTCGCGGATGCTCAGCAGCGCCAGCATCAGGGCGTTCATCGGCGAATCCATGTAGGCTGGCGACTGGCGCCACCAGTAATTCACCAGGATGTTGAACTCCGCCAGCGCCTCCATGTGATGCCACCACATGCTGGGGATCAGGATGGCATCGCCCGGCTCAAGCTCGACCACGCGCGCATGGCGCCACGCCTCGGCAAAGCGCGGAAAGCGCTGCAGGTCCGGGTTGGCGAAGTCCACCATGCTGACTGCCTGCCCGGCCGGCGTGCGGTCCAGCGGCCCGATGTAGAGGTTGGCTAGCTGGTCCGGCGGGAACAGCGTCACGCGGCGCCGGCCTGCGACCACGCAGGCGATGTTGTCCGGCACGTCCTGGTGCGCGGCAATCCGCGTGCGGTTGCCGATCCAGATACTCGCCAGCGGGTCATGCTCGCCCAGTCCGAGATCATTCTCGCCACGAAATCCCGGTAACCAGGTCTCCAGGCTGGTCGAGCCGATGTAGATGGCCGGCGGCGCCGCATCTTCCAGATAGCGCAGCAACGTGTCGAGCACCACCGGCAGCGGCACGCGTTCCTGGCGGAAGTTGAAGCCCTGCACGTCATCGGTATAGAAGAACCGCCCGCCCGACTCCGGCGCGGCCACGGTTGCCACCACCGGCTCGGCACGCGCGAAGCGCTTGAGGTATGCCACCGCGTCTGCAGGCGACCTCGCCCCGGCCTGCGCCATCGGCCAGTGCGCCACCAGGCCGCGCAGCACACGCGGCTCGCTGCTGGACAACAACGCTGGAGCAAGCGCGGCGGGATTCAACCCGTGCAGCTCGACGATCGACTCAGGACGGGCGTGCATGTGCAGCTTCCAGGCGGCCGATGAGATCGCGCAGGTGCGACAGGGAGGCGACCGCCATGTAGATGGCCTCCAGCGCCCCGGACTGTGCCAGCGCGTGCAGCGTGGCGGCATCCAGCGCGCGCAGGCGCTCTTCGGCAATGGCATAACAGCCCTCCATGCGCCCGGGCCCACGTCCCGGCAACTGGATCTCGAGCACGAAGGACTCGAGCAGCGCGTGTTCCAGCAACGTGGCGATGAAGGCGTCGTTGGTCTGCAACCCATCGTGCAGGGTGCGCATCACCGACGCTGCCTGCTGCAGGAGCGGCGTGTGCCCGCCATGCTCCAGAAACAACGCTTCACCTTCGGCGGACACACGCGGATGCTCCAGGTCGATATGCAGCATCGGCTCGCCCGCCGCGTCCATGCCGATCAGGAACGGCTGGCGAGACACGGCCAGTGGCACGTAGTGCGCGTCCCAGCCATCGGCCAGGAGGAACAGGTTCTGCTCTGGCTGCAGCCCCAGCAGTGCCGTGGGATGAAAGCGCCCCTGCGGATCCTTCTGGAACACGATCGGGTAATACGCCTGCAGCTGCCGGAATTCGGCAGGAAAGGTCAGCACCGACATGACGTCGTCACCCAATCCCGGGCCATGACGGGACACGACCCGCAGGTTCCGGTGATCGACATTGTTGAGCAGCGCGGGACGGGACATGGGATCTCCAACCATCAGATGCGGGGCAGGCCGTGGGCTTTGATGTGTTCCACCAGCGCACGGTGGGACGGCAATGCCGGCAGCATGCGCTGGGCCAAGGTGGCGGCCTCGCGGAACCATCCCTCCGCCGCGGCAGGGTCGTCGCCACGGCGCGCTGGACGGGGCTGTGGAAGCGCGCCCATGCCGTACAGGATGTACTGCCAGCTGGCCGAGGGGAAGATCTCCTCGCTGCGCGGCAGGTCGCTGCGCGAAGGCGACTGGTGCGTCCACAGCTGCAGCATGGCCTGCAGCGATTCGGGCACCGTCTCAGGATCACGATGCTGCCGCCAGTAATCGCCCTGGCGACGGCTCAGCACGTAGTGCAGCTTGAGGAATTCCACCACGCGCTGCCAGCGATAGGCGAAGGTGTCGTTGAAGCGCGCTGACAGGATCTCCATGTCGGCGCGCGTGGCGGGCATCTCCTCGGCCAGGCGCGTGGCGGCAAGTTCCACCAACACCAGCGAAGACGCCTCCAAGGGCTCGACGAAACCCGAGGCCAGCCCGACCGCCACGCAGTTCCGGTGCCACGCCGTACGCCGATAGCCAGGACTGAGATCGATGCGACGTGCGGGTGGCAGACTGTCCGCGGCAGGGCCGCCCGTCTTCTCGATGTAGGTCCGCAACGCGGCTTCTGCCGCTTCATCGGAGGTGTGCGCGCTGGAATACACGTAGCCAGTGCCGCGCCGTGCCGACAGGCCGATATCCCAGATCCATCCCGCCTCCTGCGCAGTGGAACTGGTATGGGATGCAATGGGCGCGTCCGGCTGCACGTACGGAACCTGCAAGGCCAGCGCGCGATCGTTGAACAGCACCGTGCTCACCGGCGTGGTCTGGACGCCGTAGTGTCCGCCCAGCAGCAGCGAGCGCATGCCCGTACAGTCCACGAACAGATCGCCTGCCAGCGGTGCCTGTCCACGGACGCGGATGGCGGCAATGTCGCCATCTTCGCGGCTGTCCACGCCTTCCATATGACCAACCACGTGATGCACGCCCAGACGCTGCACGCAGTGCTCGCGCAGGAACACGCCCAGTGAAGTGGCATCCAGGTGATAGGCGTAGTTGGCCACCGCCGCGAACTCCGGCGTAGCGAACTGCTTGGGCCCGCGCCCGGCGTCGCACAGATGCGGCTGGAAGCTGGTCAGATGCGCGAAGGGGATGCGTGCGTCGCGGGCCAGCCAGCCGGCCACCAGATTGGTCTCGCCATAGCCCTGCGGCAGCACGAAGGGATGGTAGTAGACATCGTCGGCACCGCCATCGCGCCACCCGACAAAGCGCGAACCTTGCTTGAACGTTGCATCACAGGCCCGCACGAAGTCGGATTCGCTCACACCGATACGGCGCAGCGTGTCGCGCATGGTGGGCCAAGTACCCTCGCCCACGCCGATGGCCGGGACGTCCGGCGACTCCAGCAACGTCACGCGCAACGTCGGTCCGTTGCGGTCGCGATGCTCCGACGCGATCAGGCCCGCGGTCAGCCAGCCGGCCGAGCCACCGCCGACGATCACCACATGGGAGATGCTGCCTTCCATTCCTGACCCTCAACGCAGATGGACTCCATCAAAACGCAACGGG
>JBEVNH010000017.1:0-14287 GCA_040508175.1 Pseudoxanthomonas sp. | reverse complement strand
GGCCTGCACAAGCAGCAGGCCAAGTTTTCCGCCTCGGCGATGAGCCGGGTCATGAACCGCGCGGCGCGTGGCGCGCTGGAAGGCGTGGATGCCGGGCTGCTGGTGATCGAAGCCGGGCGCTGGGACGAGGAGGACACGCTGGCCTTCAACGTGCTCAGCGATGCCGGCGTGCCCGTGGTGCTGGTGATCAACAAGGTCGACCGGCTGAAGAACAAGGCCGAGTTGTTGCCGTTTCTGGCCCAGGTCACCGAAGGCCGCAGCTTCGCCGCGGTCCATCCGGTGTCGGCACTCAAGCGCAATGGCCTGGACGCGCTGGTGCGCGACATCCTGGTGCAGCTGCCCGAGCAGCCGCCGCTGTATGGCGAGGACGAGATCACCGACCGCAGCGAGCGTTTTCTCGCTGGCGAGCTGGTGCGCGAACAGCTGATGCGCCAACTCGGTGCCGAGCTGCCGTACGCCACCACCACCGAGATCGAGCGCTTCACTCAGGATGGCGAAATGCTGCGGATCGGCGCGGTGATCTGGGTCGAGCGCGAAACCCAGAAGGCCATCGTCATCGGCAAGGGCGGTGCGCGGTTGAAAGAAATCGGCAGCAAGGCGCGCCAGCAGATGGAGCATCTGTTCGGACGCAAGGTCTTCCTGGAAACCTGGGTGCGGGTGCGCGAGGGCTGGTCGGGCGATGAGACCGCGTTGAAAGCCTTCGGCTACGAATAAGCGGGAATGGCCGGGCTGATGGCGCACATGCGCGGCCCGGCATCGATTGTGGTTCCGCCCTCGATCTCTGCGGGAATGGCATGCAGCTGAGTGACCAGGCGTTTGTCCTGCACACGCGGCCCTGGCGCGAAACCAGCCTGCTCGTGGAGCTGCTCACGCGGGAACACGGGCGTGTCGGTGTGCTGGCGCGCGGTGTCCAAGGTCCGAAGCGGCACGTCTTGCGCGCGGCGCTGCAGCCCTTGCAGGTGTTGCGGTTTGAAGCGGTCCAGCGCGGTGAACTGGCCCGGCTGGTGTCAGCCGAGGCGCAGGACACGGCGCCTCGCCTGGTGGGGGACGCCTCCCTGTCGGCGTTCTATGTCAGCGAGCTGATCCTGCGCCTGGTGCCGCGGCACGATCCGGTGCCGGCGTTGTTCGACGCCTACGCACGGACCCGGGCGCGCCTGGCCACTGCCGAATCGCTGGCGTGGACGCTGCGCCGGTTCGAGCGCGATCTGCTGGAGGTGATGGGGCTGGGATTCGACCTGGCCAGTGATGGTCACGATGACCCGATCGATCCGGCCGCGCGCTATCTGCTGGACCCCGAACAAGGGCCGCGGCGGTTGATCAGCGACCGCGGCCATGCCGAGCGTCGCGGTGCTGCCACCGGGCGCGCGCTGCTGGCCTTGGGGGCTGATGAGCTGCCAGGTGCGGAGGACCTGGCCAGCCTGCGCCTGGCGCTGCGTGCGGTGCTGGCCCACCACCTGGGTCCCCGAGGACTGAAGTCCTGGGAAATGGCCGCCGACATGGCACGCCGTCCTGCGCGGCCACCAGCCTAGATCAGCGTGGGGCCAGTGCGGCGCGGCAGGCGTCTTCGAAGGCGGACAGGCCATCGCGACCAGGCAACGCCTGGTCGAGTTGCTCGGCGGCGATTTTCAGCCGGGCGGCGCCGACAAAGCCGCAGCTTGCCCGGAGGCGATGCAGCTGGGCATGCGCGCCAGCCGTATCGCCGGCACGCACGGCCGCCAGCACGCCGTCGCGTTGCAGGGCCAGTTCCCCCAGGAACATGCCGCGCAGGGTCGCCAGATTGGCCGGATTGCCACCCAGGGCCTTCAAGGCCGCCTCGTCGTCCCAGTCCGGTGCCTCCTCGCTGCAGGCGCGGATCAGGATCGGCGCACTGCTGCTGACCGGCAGGCCCAGCGCCTCACGCACCACGTTGCGCAGGGCTTCGGACTGGATGGGTTTGCGCACCACGCCCGAAAAGCCCGACTTGCACAGCGTGTTGTGCAGGGCCACCGAGTCATCGGCCGTGTGGGCCAGCGCCGGCGTGTCGGGCGCGCGCAGGCGGAGCTGTTGCAGCAACTCCGGCCCCGTGCCATCCGGCAGGTTGGCGTCGATCAGATAAAGGCGGAAGGCGCCTTCGGCGCGCAGGGCTTCGGCCTTGGTCTCGGCACAAATCACCTCGGCCGGCAGCGCTTCGAGCGCGTGGCAGAGAAATTCGCGGCTGATGGGGTCGTCCTCGACCAGCAGGATCCGTAACGTCATCCTGAGCTTCCAAGCGGTGGCGGGTGTCACCGGATAGTAACGCGGTCCGCGCCGGGATCCAGCCTTCCGCTGTCGTATGCATCTGCGACAATGTGCAGCCCTTCACGCAGCCCTTTGCCACGTGGCCCGTACCCGTACCCGCAATCGTTTCGACCGCACCCCGTTCCAGACCTCCGTCACCGACCTGAGCCACGATGGTCGCGGTGTGGCGCGGCGTGCAACGGGCGAGGTGGATGGCAAAGTCACCTTCATCAGTGGGGCCCTGCCAGGGGAGGTGGTGACCGCCGAACCCACCGCCCACAACCGCCATTTCGACGAAGCACGCACGCTGGAGGTGCTGCAGGCGTCCCCGCATCGCGTCCAGCCACGCTGCCCTCACTTCGGGACATGTGCGGGCTGCGTGCTGCAGCACCTGGATGAGGACCAGCAGATCCTGGCCAAGCAGCGCGTGCTGATGGATAACCTGGAGCGCATCGGCCATGTCACGCCCGAGCGCGTGCTGGAACCGCTGGTCGGCGAAAACTGGGGCTATCGCCGCAAGGGGCGTTTTTCCGTGCGTCGGGTGATGAAGAAGGACAAGACGCTGGTCGGCTTCCGCGAGCTGGATGCGCGGTTTGTCGCGGATCTGAGCGAGTGCCATACGGTGATCCCGCAGATCGGCAGCAAGATCCAGGCCCTGGCCGGGCTCATCGAAAGCCTGGACAGCAAGCGCGACATTCCGCAGATCGAATTCATCGCCGGTGACGACACCGTTGCGTTGACCGTGCGCCATCTGCAGCCGCTGTCGGAAGGCGATCGCCAGAGGCTGGCCGCATTTGCCCAGGAACATGACTTTGCGATTTTTCTTCAGCCAGGTGGCTTGGAGAGCGTGCACCCGCTATGGCCCGCCGAGGTGCCGCTGTCCTTCCGCCTGCCGGCGTGGGACGTGGAGCTGGCATTCCGGCCGCTGGATTTCATCCAGGTCAATGCCTCGCTCAATCAGAAGATGATCGCCCAGGCCCTGGCGCTGCTGGATGCCAAGCCCGAGGACCGGGTCCTGGACCTGTTCTGCGGCCTGGGCAATTTCACTTTGCCGCTGGCGCGTGGCGTGCGCGAAGTGGTCGGGGTGGAAGGCGAGGCCAACCTGGTCGCGCGCGCGAAGGACAACGCCGTGCGCAACGGCTTGGGCAATGCCCACTTCTTTGCCGCTGACCTGACTCAGGACCAGCGCCAGGCCTCGTGGATGAAGCAGGGCTTCGACAAGCTCTTGCTGGATCCGCCGCGTTCGGGCGCCATCGACGTGCTGCAGCAACTGCCGCTCAAGCAGTTCGACCGCATCGTCTACGTCAGCTGCCATCCCGGCTCGCTGGCACGCGATGCCGGTTACCTGGTGAACGAGCAGGGATTCAAGCTAGTCTCGGCCGGGGCGATGGACATGTTCCCGCACACCGCGCACGTGGAAAGCATCGCCTTGTTCGAGAGGAAATAAGCCGTGGGCATCGAGATCGAGCGCAAGTTCCTGGTGACCGGCGATGCCTGGCGCCAAACGGCGTACGCGGTGATCCCCATGGCCCAGGGCTACCTCAACGAGGTCGGCGCGGTCGATGCCGGCACGCAGAAAGCTTCGGTACGCGTGCGCCTGCAGGGTGAGGCCGCGTTCCTCAACCTGAAGTCGCGTGCACTGGGCCACACCCGGCAAGAGTTCGAATATCCCGTCCCGATGGAGGACGCGCGCGCGTTGCTGGCGCTGTGCGTGGGCGGCCTGATCGACAAGCGCCGTCACCTGGTCCAGGTGGGGGCGCATGTCTGGGAAGTGGATGAATTCCTCGGCGACAACGCCGGGCTGGTGGTGGCCGAGGTGGAACTCGGTGCGGCCGACGAAGCCTTCGAGAAGCCAGATTGGGTCGGCGCGGAAGTCACTGACGAAGGCCGCTACTACAACCTGGCGTTGGCCTCGCACCCCTACGCCCGGTGGAGCGCGGCAGAACGCGGCTGAGCCTTGTGCCCGCCACGGGCCGCCACCATGGAGGGGCCATGAGAATCGATATCTGGTCCGACGTGGTCTGTCCCTGGTGCTGGATCGGCAAACGCCGTTTCCAGCGTGCGCTGGAGCTGCTGGGTGAGCAGGCGCCAGCCGTGGACGTGCACTGGCACGCCTATCAGCTCGACCCTGAAGCGAGCGACCAGCCGGTGCCGCTGCGCGAAGCCTATGCGGCCAAGTTCGGCGGCACCGAACGTACCGAGCAGCTGCTTTCGCAGACCCAGGCCACCGCCCGCAGCGAAGGCCTGCCGTTCGATTTCAGCCAGGGCCAGGTGCGCGTGACCACGCTGCCGGCGCATCGGCTGATGTGGCTGGCCAAGCGCGAGGGTGACGTCGAGGCAGTCGGCGAGGCGCTGTTCCACGCGCACTTCGCATTGGGACGCAACCTGGCCGATGCCGAGACGCTGGTCGAAGCCGGTGCCGCAGGCGGTCTGGATGCAGCCCGCGTCCGCGCGCTGCTGGCCTCCGATGAAGGCATGGCCGAAGTCCAGGCCGCGCTGGACCAGGCACGCTCGCTGGGGATCACCGCGGTGCCGACCTTCGTCATCGATGGCCGCTATGCGGTACAGGGCGCGCAGCCGCCGGAGCAGTTCGTCCAGATCCTGCGGCAGGTCGCCGCCGAGCGTGGTGCCGGCGACACGGCGGCGCAGGCCTGCGGGCCGGACGGCTGCGCGGTCTGAAGCTTCAGGCCGCTTCTGCGACAATGCCCGGTCGGCGTGCCGTCTGCGCCTGTCCAGGAGAATCCACATGCTGGTGATCGGCGTCGCCGGGACCGAACTGACCGCGCAGGAGCGTGATTGGCTGCAGCACGATGCAGTGGCCGGGGTGATCCTGTTCAAGCGTAATTTCGCTTCGCGTGTACAGGTCGGCGAGCTGTCCGCTGCCATCCGCGAGGCCGCACGGCTGCCGCAACTGATCTGCGTGGACCAGGAAGGCGGGCGCGTGCAGCGTTTTCGCGAGGGCTACAGTGCGCTGCCGCCGCTGGAAGGGTTTGGTGCCCTGTATGCGCGTGACCGCGATGCCGCCCTGGCGCTGGCCGAGCAGCATGCGTGGCTGATGGCCAGCGAGATCCAGGCCAGCGGCGTGGACCTGAGTTTCGCCCCGGTGGTCGACCTGGCCCGTGGCAATCGCGCCATCGGCAACCGGGCTTTCAGTGACGACCCGCAAGTGGTCGCTGCCTTTACTCGGGCCTATGTGCGCGGGATGCACGGCGTGGGCATGGCTGCCACGCTCAAGCACTTCCCCGGCCACGGTACGGTGCAGGAAGACACGCATTTCGACGAGGCCGTCGACCCACGGCCGCTGGAGGTCTTGCGGGCCGAAGACCTGGTGCCGTTTGCGGCCGGTATCGAGGCCGGTGCCGATGCGGTGATGCTGGCCCACGTGAAGTATCCGGCGGTGGCGCCGGAGCCGGCTGGCCAGTCGCCGCGCTGGATCAACGAGATCCTGCGTGAGGAGCTTGGTTTCCGCGGCGTCGTGTTTTCCGACGATATCGGCATGGCCGCCGCGCACACCGCCGGTGGCGTGAAAGCCCGTGTCGATGCACACCTGGATGCCGGTTGCGACGTGGTGCTGGTCTGCCACCCGGAGCTGGTTGAAGATTCCCTGCAGGCGGTTGCCGGCCGCCCGCTCAATACTGCCGCGCTGCTTGGATTGATCGGGCGCGGCGCCCTCGGCTGGGATGGACTGCTGGCCGACGCACGTTACGACAGCACACAGACCCGTCTCATCCAACAGCTTGGAATCCCCACCTGATGTCGAACCTTTCCATTCCCGACGCGCTTGCCCAGGCCGACCTGCTGGTCGACCGCGCCACGCTCGACGCGGCCATCACCCGCATGGCCGCCGAGATCGCCGCCGACTACAAGGGCGAAGTGCCTGTGTTTATCACCATCTTGAACGGCGCACTGCCATTCGCCGGCCAGCTGGTGCTGGAGCTGGGCGCACGTGGTCAGGACGTGCAGTTCGACTACATGCACGCCACCCGCTACCGCGGTGAGACCACCGGAGGCGAGCTGGTGTGGAAGCATCGCCCGACCTCGGCCCTGTTCGGCCGCCGCGTGATCCTGGCCGATGACATCCTCGATGAAGGCTTGACCCTGCAGGCCGTGCGCCAGTGGTGCGTGGAGCAGGGCGCCACCGACGTGCGCATCGCCGCATTGACGGTCAAGCAGCACGACCGCGCGATCGAAGGCGTGCGCGCGGACTACATGGGCGTGACCGTGCCGGACCGCTATGTGTTCGGCTTCGGCATGGACGTCAACGAGCGTCTGCGCAACCTGCCAGCCATTTATGCCATGAAGGACGCCGAGTGACGGCGATTTCGCTTGCGGTGATCGGCGGCACCGGGGTCTACGGGCTGGCGACGCTGGACGATGTGGAAACGCGCACCGTCACCACGCGCTATGGCGAGCCCTCCGGCCCCATGCGCGTGGGCACGCTGCTTGGCCATCGCGTGGCCTTCCTGGCGCGCCATGGCGAAGGGCATTCACTGCCGCCGCACAAGATCAACTACCGCGCCAACCTGGCCGCGCTGAAGGACATTGGCGCGACCCGGGTGCTGGCGCTGAACACGGTCGGCGGCATCACCGACCAGTTTGGCCCGCGCGTGCTGGCCTGCCCGGACCAGGTGATTGACTACACCTGGGGGCGGATTGCCACGCTGAGCGAGGAGCAGGACACCGAGGTGCTGCACGTGGACTTCGGCGATCCCTACACATCGATGCTGCGCCACAAGCTGCTGGCGGCCGCGCGCGTGACCGGGGCCAAAGTGGTCGATGGCGGCTGCTACGGCGCCACGCAGGGCCCGCGCCTGGAAACCAGGGCGGAAATCGCGCGCCTGCGCCGTGATGGGTGCGACCTGGTCGGCATGACCGGCATGCCCGAGGCTGGCCTGGCACGCGAGCTGGGGCTGGACTATGTCTGCCTGGCCATCGTCGCCAATTGGGCTGCCGGATGCGGCACCGGCGAGGAGATCACCATGGCCGAAGTGCTGGCCAACGTGAAGGACGCTTCGGCCGGCCTACCCGAATTGATCGGCGAACTGGCCCGCGGGTAATTGTCAAGACAGGTAAGTCTTTTGCATACTCGGGCGTGCGGCATGTCCGCACCACCCACCAATGCACTCAACCTGGGGAACAGGAAAGTTATGCCGTACGGTACTGTCAAATGGTTCAACGACGCCAAGGGTTTTGGATTTATCGCTCCGGAAGATGGCAGCGCTGATGTCTTCGCTCACTTCTCCGCGATCAACTCCAAGGGCTTCCGCAGCCTGCAGGAAGGCCAGCGCGTGAGCTACGAGGTCACGCAGGGCCCGAAGGGTGCCCAGGCTTCGAACATTACGCCGGTCGCCTGATTCCAGGTCTTTCCGCGTTGAGGACCCCGCCCCCCGGCGGGGTTTTTTTTGCATGTAGTTGAGGAAACGCGCATGCACGGGATGCCATTGCACGTGGCCATCGTCGGCTAAGGCACGGCCGGGCAGACCGCCGCGGCATTGCTGGCCGCCGATGGCCACCGGGTCGAGGTCTTCGAGCGCGCGCCGACATTGGTGCCGGTCGGTGCTGGCTTCCTGTTGCAGCCCAGCGGGCTGCAGGTGCTATGGGAGATGGGGTTGCGGCCGCAGGCGTTGGCCCATGGACGGCGCATCAACCGACTCTTCGGTCAGACGCCGTGCGGCCGCGCCGTGATCGACATGCGCTATGTGCCGCTGGACCGGCGCCTGTTCGGACTGGGCATGCAGCGTGGCGCCTTGTTCTCGCTGCTGGCACAGGCCTGGCAAGGCTTTGGCGGCGTGCACTGCGACACGCGGATCGTGGAGGTCGGCGAAGATACAAGACGTCTGCGGGATGCCTCAGGGCGCTGGCATGGCCCGTTCGATCTGGTGATCGCCGCCGATGGTTCGGCTTCGGCGTTGCGTGCAGCGACCGGGGGCGTGCAGATCGAGACGCCGTATCCCTGGGGCGCGCTGTGGTGCCTGCTGCCGCAAGGGGACTGGGCCTGGCCGGACGAGCTGCGCCAGCGCTACGTGGCCGCGCGCAAGATGATCGGCATGCTGCCGGTGGGCACGCGCCCGGACGACGAGGTCCCGCGCGTGAGCTTCTTCTGGAGCCTGCCGTCGGATGGATTCGCACGTCGGGAGCAGGCCGGCGTGCAGGCCTGGCGAGATGAAGTCATCGCACTGTGGCCGGAGCTGGAAGCGCGCCTGGGCGAGGCGCAGGCCAGCGGGCAGATGGCACGTGCGGGTTATCGCGATGCGGTGATGCGCCACTGGCACCGCGATCGCCTGGTGTTGCTAGCGATGCCGCCCATGCGATGAGTCCGTAGCTGGGGGCAGGGCGTGAACATGGCGCTGATGGATGCGATGGCGCTGCGCGCTGCGCTGCGTGCCGAGCGCGCAGTTCCTGCCGCATTGGCGCGCTACCAGCAGGAGCGCAAGGCGCATGTGGCGATCTACCAGTTCTGGAGCCACTGGCTGACGCCGTTGTTCCAGTCCGATCGCGACACCGTCGCCCGACTGCGTGACGTGGCATTCCTGCCGATGGGGCGCATGCCGGGCGGCCGCGGCCACATGCTCCGTGTATTGAGGGCACCCAACGCGGCTGTTTCGGTCGCTTGCCGCTGTCGCCGGCGTGCTTGGAGGCCATCGGCCGGCAGCATGCCGGCGAGGCCACCGAACAGATGCGGCCAGCGCCATGAATCAGGCCACGACGGGCAGGGCAATGGCCTCGCCCTCGACACAGGCGATGAGCTGTTCGCCCGGCGCCAGCGCGGGGGTCACCCCGGCGGTGAACTGGGAGAACGCCGGGAGTACGGTCATGCCCGGGCGGTTCCAGAAAGCAGGCCAGCGCCGCGTGGTGCCAGGTGGCTTGAACTGCGGGTGCACATGCCCGCACAGCACGTGCAGGCTGGCATGCGGTGCCGGCTCGTGTCGCAGCAGGAACGGACCGTCCTCAACCTGATCGGGCAGCAGCGCCATGCCCAGGTCCGCACGCACCAGGGCACGGTCGTGGTTGCCGGCCAGTGCGGCAATCTCAAGTGACTGCCCTTGTCGCCACTGCTGAAGCTGAGCACGCCAGGCCGCGTCCGGCGCCGGACCATGCAGGACATCGCCCAGGATCCACAGCGACTGCGCCTGGGTCTGGAAGATAAGGGCGTCCAGGCGCCGCAGGTCGTGCAGCGTGCCGCCACTGGGCAGCGAAATCCCGGCGCGCCGGAACACATCGCCCTTGCCCAGATGCAGGTCGGCGATCAGCAGGCGCCTGCGCGCGGGCCAGTACAGGGCGCGGTCACCCAGGGCACGCATCGGTTCGCCTGCGATGTCCAGGTCCAATTCAACGGCCATGTTTCTTTTCCAGCTGTTGCGCGGCACGCTGCACGCGCGTCTTCCAGTCCTCGGTGCTGAGCTGCCCACGCATGCTTTCGGCCCACAGCGGGAAGGACAGCGGCGTCAGGCTGGTGGGGCGGTGCAGGCGCAGCCGGCGCTGGGCGCAGTCGTGCAGGGTCGCGGTCAGGCGGTCCAGTTCCAGGGTGCCGCTGAAGACTTCGCGCTCGGCCTGGGCCAGTAGCAGATGCCCGGGATCGTGGCGGGTCAACACGTCGAACAACAGGCCGCTGGAGGCCTGCAGCTGGCGCATGCTGCGCGGCGTCTTGCCGGGCAGCGATGGCGGCAGCAGGCCGGAGACGCGCGCGATTTCGCGGAACTGGCGCCGCGCCAGTTCGCCCAGGTTGAGGCTGGCGGTCAGGTCCTCGATCAGCTGCGCGGGCGAAAGCAGGGAGTGCAGCGCGGCCTCATCCAGTTCCGCCGTGTTCGCAGGCGAGAGCACCAGCCCGTAATCGTTGGCGGCGAAGGCAAAGGTGTTGGCGCGCTGCCGGCCCCAGCGCAGCGCCAGCAGCGCGGCCAGGCCCTCGTGCACCTGGCGGCCGGCGAACGGATACAGGAATAGATGCTGGCCATCGCGGGCCTTGACCAGCTCGCACAACAGCGTGCCTGGCGCGGGCAGGGCGGACAGGCGTCCCTGCAACGCGAGCAGCGGTGCAATCGAACGCAGCTCGGGTGCGGCGTGATCGCCGCCAAACACGGCTTCCACCTCGCGCCCCAGCTCGGACGACAGCGGCATGCGCCCGCCCATCCACTTGGGCACCGTGCCGTCGCCGCCCTTGGCCACGCGCACGTAGGCGGTCATGTCTTCCAGCCGCACCAGCTCCAGCAGGCGGCCGGCGAACTGGAAGCGGTCGCCGCGGCGCAAGCGGCCGACGAACAGCTCCTCGATGGAGCCCAGCCCCCCACCGCGCAGGAACTTCACCTGCACGCTGCCATCGCTGGTGATGGTGCCGATGGACAGGCGATGGCGTAGCGCCACCCGGCGGTCGTGGACGCGATACACGCCATCTTCGTCGCGCACCACCTTGTGGTAATCGGGATAGCGGTCCAGCGCGCTGCCGCCGCGTTCGATGAAATCCAGCACCGCCTGCCAGGTGGGGTCGTCCAGCGCGGCGAAGGCCTGGGTACCGCGCACCTCGGCCAGCAGCGCGTCGGATGCGAAGCCGCCACCAAGCGCGAGCGTGACGCAGTGCTGGGCGAGCACGTCCAGCGACAGGCGCGGCGCGTGGCGTGGTTCGATGTCGTTTCGACTGATGGCCTGGCGCGCGGCGGCGTACTCGACTAGCTCCAGCGCGTGGGTGGGCACGCACACCACATGCCCAGCCTCGCCCGGCCGATGGCGCGCACGGCCGGCGCGCTGCAGCAGCCGCGCGATGCCCTTGGGGCTGCCGATCTGCAGCACCTGGTCCACGGCGGGGAAGTCCACGCCCAGGTCCAGGCTGGACGTGGCGACCACGCAGCGCAGCGTGCCCTCGCGCAGGCCGTGTTCGGCTTCACTGCGCAGCTTGGGGCTGAGCGAACCGTGGTGCAGCGCGAGCGTGGCGGAGTCCTCCGGCCAGACCGAGGACAGCGCCTGATACCAGAGCTCGGCCTGCGCGCGGGTGTTGGTGAACACCAGGCTGGTCTTCACCGCCAGCAATTTTTCGAGCACGCGCGAGAGCTGGGCCAGGCCCAGGTGGCCCGACCAGGGGAAGCGTTCGCCAGCCTTGGGCCGCAGCGTTTCCAGCGTGAGCGTGCGCGGCCGCACGCCGGCGACCATCGGTGCGTCAGGCGCATGCGGAAGCAGGGCATCGCGCGCTTCGTCCAGGTTGCCCAGCGTGGCCGACAGGCCCCAGGTACGCATGCCGGGCGATAGCTTGCGCAACCGCGCCAGGCCCAGCTGCAGCAGCACGCCGCGCTTGTTGGCTAGCAGTTCGTGCCATTCGTCGACGATGACCGCGCGGATGTCCTGCAGCTGCGGCGCGGTGTCCGGGTAGGACAGCAGCAGGGCCAACGACTCGGGTGTGGTCACCAGCACATCGAGCTTGCCCGCACGCGCCAGCCGCTTGTCGCGCGCGCTGGCGTCGCCGGTGCGCTGGCCGACCTGCCAGTCCAGGCCGACACCGGCGATGGCCTCGCTCAAGGCGCGCGTGGTATCAGCGGCGAGCGCCTTGAGCGGGGTGATCCACAGCACCTGCAACGGGCGGACACGGTTTTTCTTCAGCGCGGTCGGCGCATGTTTTCGTTCGCGCACCGCGTCCAGCAGCGGGCCACCGAAGGCGGCCAGGGTCTTGCCGCTGCCGGTCGGGGTGTGCAGCAGGCCAGAGTGGCCTTCCAGATAGTGCTTCCACACCGCGTGTTGGAACGGCAGGACCTCCCAGCCGCGCGTTTTGAACCAGTCCAGCAGCGGTGCTTCGATCACTTTCCTGCCACGCGATGCAGGCTTGGGTTCGAGGTCAGCGACGGCGGCAGCAGGCAGGTTGTTCAGGCGCGCGGGCTTGCGTGCCGCGGTGCGGGGACTACCCTCGCTCACCGTGCCAGCGCCTTCAGGTCTTGCAGTCGATCGGCTTCGGCCATCGGCTTGTCTAGGCGCCAGCGCAGGATGCGTGGGAAGCGCGTGGCCACGCCCGACTTGTGGCGCTTGCTCAGGTTGACGGCCTCGAAGCCCAGTTCGAACACATGGTGCGGCGTCACTGCGCGCACTGGGCCGAAGCGTTCGGTGGTGTGCGCGCGGATCCAGCTGTCGAGCTTCATGATTTCCTTGTCGTCCAGGCCCGAATACGCCTTGGCCACCGGCACCAGTGCATCGCCATCCCACAGGCCGAAGGTGTAGTCGGTATGGAGCGTGCTGCGGCGGCCGTGGCCGGCCTGCGCGTAGATCAGCACCGCGTCGATGGTGAGCGGCTCGATCTTCCACTTCCACCAGTCGCCGCGTTTGCGCCCGCCCTGGTAGATCGAGTTGCCGCGCTTGAGCATCAGGCCTTCGACGCCGCGCGCACGCGAACCCTCGCGCATCTGCGCTGCGGCTTTCCAGCTGTCGGCCTGTACCTGTTGCGAGACCACGATGCGTGGATCGCCATGCGCATCCAGCAGCGCGGTCAGCAGGGCGCGGCGTTCGTCCAATGGGCGCTCGCGCAGGTCTTCTCCTTCCAGTTCCAGCAGGTCGTAGGCGAGCACGCGCGCGGGTGTATCGGCCAGCGTCTTGGCGCCGGGCTTGAGCCGCTGGATGCGGGTCTGCAGGGCGGTGAACGGCAGCGGCGCGTCTTCGCCCGCACGCCAAGCCATCAGTTCGCCATCGATCACGCAGTCGCGCGCCAGCGTGGCGGCAGCCTGCTCGATTTCCGGGAAGCGCCCATCCAGCCGCTCCTCGCCGCGCGACCACAGCGCCACTTCGCCCTGACGCCGGATCAGCTGCAGGCGAATGCCGTCCCACTTCCATTCCAGGCGCCAGTCGTCGATCTCGCCCAGCGTCTGCACCTCGGTTTCCAATGGCGAGGCGAGGAAGAACGGATACGGCTGCTGGCGATCACTGGGCAGCTCGGCTTCGGTCAACAGGTCACGCAGGAAATCGACCGACGGCGTCCAGGTCCCGAGCATGCGTTGGGCGATGCGCGCGATGTCAATCCCGCTCATTTCGGCCAGGGCCTGCTGCACCAGCCGCTGCGACACGCCCACGCGCAGCGCGCCAGTGAGCAGTTTGTTGAACACCAGGCGCTGGCAGTAGGGCAGGGCGTGCCAGGCATCGACGATCACCGCGCGGCGTACCGCCTCGTCCTTGTTTGCGATGGGCAGCAGGCGGCCCTCGATCCATTCGGCCAGGCCGATGTCGGGCTGTGCGTCGGGCGGATCGTCGAGCAGCAGCGCCAACGTCTCGGCCAGGTCGCCGACGTGGTCGTAGCTGTCGTCCACCAGCCAGTCGGGCGTGGCCGACTCCTGCGCGATCCAGGCACGCAGCTCGCCTGTGCCGGCGATCTTCTGCCGTGGACCGGTGATCTTGCCGCCGGACAGCAGGTACAGCGCCCATACTGCATCGCGCGGCGGCGCGTCGCGGAAATAGGCGATCAGCGCCGCGCGCTTGTCCAGCGTGGCGGTGCTTTCATCCAGTGCCTTGTAGAGGTCGGCGAAGCGCTTCATTCCTCGCCGCCGTAATCGGTGCGGAAGGCTTCGGCGGCGATGCCGGCCTCGTTCATCGCACGGATGATCGCGTCGGTGTTGCCGTGGGTGGCGATGACGCGGCGGGCGCCGGTCTCGCGCACGGTGCGCAGCAGGTCGGGCCAGTCGGCATGATCAGACACCACAAAGCCGCGGTCGTAGTTGCGTCGACGGCGATTGCCGCGTACCCGCATCCAGCCCGAGGCAAAACCCTGCTGCGCCTTGCGGAAGCGACGGATCCAGCTACTGCCTGCGGCTGACGGCGGTGCCAGGATCAGCTGGCCGGCGTAGTCGCTGCCCTTGGCGGTCTCCGACACTGGCAGCGTGTCGAGCATGGCGATCCCGGCACTGCGATACACGTCCACGCCGTTCTGGATGGCGCCGTGCAGCAGGGCAGGCTGGTCGTCCAGGTCACGCAGTTCGGCCAGCAACCGCTGCGCCTTGCCCAATGCGTAGCAATAGAGGATGGCGGCCTCGCCGCGGACGGCACACTGCCGGCGCCAGGCGACGATGTCGCGCGC
>JBEVNH010000176.1:0-22385 GCA_040508175.1 Pseudoxanthomonas sp. | reverse complement strand
TGCAGGTCCAGCCCGTTGCGATAGGCGAACTCGCCCAGCCCGTTGAGATAGACCTGCTCCAGCCAGTCGGCGGTGTCGGCATCCAGCGGCTCGCCCTCGACCAGGATGGTCTCCGGCACACCGGCCTTGTAGTAGCTCACGCCAGCCATCAGGTGCAGCAGGCGCAGGGCACGCTGCACGGAGGTGGCGCGCTCGGGCGACAGCGCGAATGGCGCGCCCGGGAAGGTCACCGTCTCGACCAGCTCCGGCCCTTGGTCGAAGGCATAGCGCAGTTTCGCCACGCCCGTGGCCGCGTCGAAGTCGCAGCCGACGAAGCGGAACGCCTGCACGGCGTCACGCTGGAACTTCCACTCAGACATCAAGGACCTCTTCCTTCGGCAGGTCGCGCTGGTTGTAGGTGCTGGCCATGCTGTAGCCGTAGGCGCCCGCGTCGGAGATGAGCATGACATCGGCCGGTGCGGTCGTCGCAGGCAACGCGCGACGGCGGCCGAAGACATCGGACGATTCGCAGATCGGCCCGACCACGTCGAAGCTGGTGGTGCCACCTTCGGACAGGCGGCTGAGGTTGGCGATGTCGTGCCAGGCGTCGTACAGCGCCGGGCGGATCAGCGCGTTCATGCCCGCATCCAGGCCGACGCGGTGGATGCCATCCTTCTCGATGACCTGGGTGGCGGCGGCCAGCAGCACGCCGGCTTCGGCCACCAGGTAACGGCCCGGCTCGATCGCCAGGCGGAACGCCGGGTGCACGGCCTTGACCTCTTCCAGCCCCTTGGCCCAGGCCTCCAGGTCGAACGGTTCGTCGTCGGCGTGGTAGGGGATCGGCAGGCCGCCGCCAATATCGATGATCTCGACGGTGCCGATGCGGCGCGCGAAACCGGCCAGCTCGTCGCACATCAGCCGCCAGTGGCCTTCGGCCTCGACGCCGCTGCCCAGATGGGCATGCAGGCCGGTGATGGTGATGTCCAGGCTGCGCGCGGCCGCCACGAACTCATCCACGCGCGCGGCGGAGAGGCCGAACTTGGACGCCTTGCCGCCGGTGTTGACCTTCTCGTGGTGGCCATCGCCATGGCCCAAATCCACGCGTACCCAGAGGTTGCGGCCGCGGAATACCTCGGGCCAACGCTGCAGGGCTTCTACGCTGTCCACGGTGACGGTCACGCCCAGGCCGAAGGCGGCCTCGTATTCGGCCCGCGGCGCGAAGCTGGGTGTGAACAGTACGCGACGCGGCGAAAGTTCCGGCACCGCCTCGAAGACACGCTGCAGCTCGCCGTGCGACACGCATTCCAGGCCGAAGCCCTCTTCCACCAGCGTGCGCAGGATGGTCGGGTGCGAGTTGGCCTTGATCGCGTAATAGCGCTGGTCGATGTGCGTGATCGCCGCCAGCGCGCGGGCGCGTTCGCGCACGGTCGGCAGGTGATAGACGTAGCGCGGCGTGCCGGCCTGGGCCAGGTCCAACAGCTGGCTGCGCTGCACCTGCCACCACGGCGTGGCGCGCGGGCGCACGGTGCCGTTGATCTCGCGCCAGCGGGGGCCGAACACGGTGTCTTCCTCCACCGGCATGGCGCCGCTGTCGATCAGTTCGCCGTGCAGGATCGGCAGCAGGCCATCGGCATCGGCTTCATCGATCACGAAGGTCAGGTTCAGGTCGTTGGACGACTGGCTGATCATGTGCACGCGCTCCTTGCCGAACGTGGCCCACACATCCGAAAGCTTGTGCAGCAGCGAGCGCATGCCGCGACCGACCAGGGTGATGGCCGCGCAGGGCGCGATCACCTTGACCCGGCAGATTTCCGACAGATCGGCCGACAGCGCCGCCAGCACGTCGGTGTTGACCAGGTTTTCGGACGGGTCCAGCGACACGGTGACGTTGGTCTCGGCCGAACCGATCAGGTCCACCGATAGGCCATGCTTCTTGAACAGCGTGAACACATCGGCCAGGAAGCCGACCTGCTGCCACATGCCGATGCCCTCCATCGACACCAGCACGATGCCATTGCGCCGGCTGATCGCCTTGACGCCCGGCACCGGCTCGACACTGCCGTCGATGCTGGTGCCCGGCAGCTCGGGGCGCTCGGTATCCAGGATCGCCATCGGCACGCCGGCATCGCGACAGGGTTTGATCGATCGCGGATGCAGCACCTTGGCACCGGTGGTGGCGATTTCCTGCGCTTCGAAATAATCCAGGCGCGTGAGCAGGCGTGCATCGGGTACTTCGCGCGGATTGGCGCTGAACATGCCGGGCACGTCGGTCCAGATTTCCACGCGACGCGCCCTGAGCAGCGCGCCGAAGTACGCGGCCGAGGTATCCGAGCCGCCACGACCCAAAATCGCGGTGCCGCCATCGGCGTGGCGGGCGATGAAGCCCTGGCTGATCAGCACGCGTGTGGGCTGGGCCGCGAACGCACGGCGCAGTTCGTCACTGCCCTGCGCATCGCAGGACACCGACAACCGCTGCGACCACGCGCTCTGGTTGGGGATAGCCATGGCACTGAGCCACTGGCGCGCATCGCACCAGCCGATGTCCAGCCCGTGCCCGGACAGATACGCCGCGCCGATGGTGGAAGACAGCAGCTCGCCCTGTCCCAGCACCTCCGCCTGCCACTCCAGCGCGCGCGTCGCGGCACGCGGATCGGTGCCCAGTGCGCGCAGCGCCGCCAGGCGCTCGCCCAGCACCGCATCGGCATCCAGTTCGAGTTCCGCCAGGAATTGCCGATGGCGCGCTTCCAGCGCCGCGATGCGCTGCGGCGCATCGGCCGCGCCATCGGCAATGGCCGTCAGCTCGTTGGTGACGCCGGACAAGGCCGACACCACGATCACCACACGGGCGTCGTGCTCCTCGGCCCGTTTTTTCGCCAGCTTGCCAATCGTGTCCCAGCGATGACGACGCGACACCGAAGTGCCGCCAAACTTGAGGACGATCCAGCGATCGTGGGCAAAGGAAGCTGACATGTTGAGTGGGGTTTACGATGAGGGGAAAAAAACCCGAAAGCCCGGGCGTAACCCCCGATTCTAAAGGAACACGCCACGTGAGAACGTTCCCCGCATGACGACCTATCGTTATCTGCAGCTCGACGTGTTCGCCGAGACCCGCGGGGCGGGCAACGCGCTTGGCGTGGTTTTGGATGCGACCAACCTGGACGCCGAGGCCATGCAGGCCATCGCCGCCTGGCTGAATCTGCCTGAGACAGTGTTCTTTCTGCCTCCTCCGGAGGAGGCCGACTACCACATCCGCATCTTCACGCCCGCCTGCGAGCTGCCCTTTGCCGGGCATCCCAGCGTGGGGGCGGCGTGGGCCGCGGTGCATTGCAACCTGGTGACTCCACGCGATGGCGGGCTGATGCAGTCCTGCGCGGCCGGCCTGCTGCCGGTGGACATCACCGGCACCGGCCACGGGCGCTTCGTGCACGTGCGGGCGCCGCAGGCGGTGGCCCAGTCGGGCGCGGGCCAGCAGACGCTGCTGCTTGCAGCACTGCGCGACATCGACACCGTCGGCCGGCCGCCGGCGCTGTGGAACAACGGCCCGGGCTGGTGGCTGGCCGAGCTGCGTGATGCCGCCGCGCTCCAAGCCATGCAGCCGGATTTTCCGGCGATCGCCGCGCTGTCCCTTGCCAGCGACGCCACCGGACTGGCGGTATTCGCTCTCACCGACAATGACGGCCTGGTCGTGCGTGCCTTCTGCCCGGCCGACGCACCGAACACGCCGGAAGATCCCGTCACCGGCAGCGCCAATGCCTGCATCGCGGCCTGGCTGCACGCGCAGGGCCGCCTGCCGGGCGTGGACGGGCGCTACGTCGCCCGGCAAGGCATGGAAGTGGGCCGCGATGGCCGCCTGCACCTGCAGGTCGAAGCCGATGGCGCGGTGTGGATCGGCGGACAGGTCCAGCAGGTCATCGACGGTACGCTGGACTGGTAGGCATCGCTGCGGACGGATCACGGTCACGTGCCGGCCTGCTACCCTGCGCGCCCCTCGAGTTTCCCGGTGCGCCCATGACCTCGCGTCGCTTCCTGCAGGTGGATGTGTTCTCGCCCCGCCCCGGCTGCGGCAACCCTCTGGCGGTGGTACTGGATGCGCAGGGTCTGCGCGATGCCGACATGCAGGCCATCGCCCGCTGGACCAAGCTGCCGGAAACCACCTTCGTGTTCCCGGCCGTGGATGACAGCGCCAGCTACCGCATCCGCATGTTCGCCCCGCAGAAGGAAGTCCCCTTCGCCGGGCACCCCAGCGTGGGCACCGCCTACGCGGTCCTGCAGGCAGGCCTGGCCGCGCCGCGCGATGGCGTGCTGGTACAGGATGGCATTGCCGGCAAGCTGCCGCTGCGTGTGGAAGACATCGACGGCGCCCGACACATCTCCATCCGCGTGCCACGCGCCAGCGTGGGCGAGATCGTCAGCGCCGGCGACGCACGCCTGCGGCCCGCGCTCCGCGGCTGGCGCCTGGGCGCGCTGCCACCGGCGCTGATGGATGGTGGCCGAAAGTGGTGGGTGGTGGATGTCGCCGACGAAGCCACGCTGCGCGCGATCGCGCCGGACTGGGAGGCCATCGCCACGCTGGCCGAATCGACCGGCGCCATGGGCGTATTCGCCTACGCCCGCGCAGAGCCGCACCAGGCCTTCCACCTGGCTGTGCGCGCCTTCGTCGGCAACGGCCGGCGGTTCGAGGATGCCGCGTCGGGCGCTGCCAACGCGGTGCTGGCCGCATGGCTGGATCATCGCAATGCGCTGCCCGGCGCGGAGCGCCGCTATGTCGCCAGCCAGGGGCGTGAGGTGGGCTTCGATGCACGGCTTTCCCTGCAGATCGATGCGCAGGGCGAGGTATGGTCCGGCGGCCAGGTGCAATGCGTGATCCGCGGCGAACTCGACTGGCAATGAAAGCCGCAGGCCCGCGACCGGCGCACGCCGGATTGCTGGTTGCGAGCAGCCCATTGCAAGCGCCGTTGCAGACGGCCCATTAAGAAGGGGCCTTGCGGCCCCTGTGGGTCAGATCCCCCGAACCCGGGTCGATCAAACAATTCAGTTGGGTTGCGGTGTCACATCGACACGGACCCGCAGGCGGTCGCCTGGGTGATGGTCGGTGCGCGTGCGAAACGTACGGCCCATGTACTCATAGGTGACGTCATAGCCGTCGACCTCGCCCTCATCGTACGCCCCAGTGCGGGATGAAACCGGGACGGGGTCACAGACCCGGACCTGCCCGCGCTGCGCCTGCTGGTTGCGCTGGTTGGCGTCATAGATCGAACGCCCGGCCAACCCACCCGCCGCCGTGCCAACAGCCGTGCCGACCAATTGCCCGGATCCGCCTCCAACGCGACTGCCCAGTACCGCGCCGGCAATGCCACCCACGACGGTGGCAACCGTGCGGCCCGTGCCAGTGCCAACCTGAGCACCGCGCCCATACGGCCCCTCCTCGTCATAGCGGCCGTCACCGTTGTAGCCACCGCGCTGCGCGGCATAGACATCATCGGCATCGCGGTACTCGCAATACTGCTCCACTGGGCGGCTGCCATAGCGGGACGGCGCGATGATGGGGTCCACGCGGACGACACGCGCGTAATCGTAAAGATCGCGCTGGGATTCATAGCGATCGCGATAACGGTCCTCGACATCGGACGAATACGACTGCGCGAACGCAGACAGCGGCAACGCCGACACCAGCGCGGCTAGCAACAACGAACGGGAGGAGGACAGCATGGACGCGCTCCAGCGACGGGACGGCGCATCATGTGCGCCGCACCGGGAAACACGCCCTGAACATGAAGGACCCGTGCAGGACCGTTTAGCTGCAGGACAGCCGGCGTTGCGTCAGCGCCGGCGCTTCGGTCAGACGAATTCCACTTCCAAGGTGACCGGCACGGCCTTGAGGGCCTGCGACACCGGGCAGTTCTCCTTGGCATCCTCTGCGATGGCCTTGAATTTGGCTGCATCGATCCCCGGCACGCTGCCCTTGAGCTTGAGGCGGATCTGCGACAGCTTCGGGCCACCTTCCATGGACAGATCGACATCGGCGCGCGTGTCCAGCGCAGTCGCCGGAGAACCGGCCTCGGCCAGCTTGTTGGACAGCGCCATGGTGAAACAGGCGGCGTGCGCCGCGGCGATCAGCTCTTCCGGATTGGTGCCTTTCTCATCGCCAAAGCGCGAGTTGAATCCATAGCGGACGTTCTCCATCAACCCACTCTGCGGCGTGCTGATGACACCCTTGCCCGACTTCAGATCGCCTTCCCAGTGTGCGGTGGCGTGGCGCGAAATACCCATGGTGCTGCTCCTGTGGTGAGTGGTGCCTCGCAGGGTACGCAGCGATCCGTTATGCCCTCGTCGCTCACGCACCGACGGCACGTCTCATGCCGCGAAAGCGGGATTTCCGGCACCCAATACGCGCGCTAAGACCAAAGTCCCGCAAAAAACCGGGTTTTTCTGCGTTTTCCTCTTCACTCTCGCCGCGCGTTCGCCTACATTTCGCGTGCCGACTGGATCGGCCCGAACCACCACCTCATACGGTACACAGGACAACTCATGGCAAAGACCGCTAAGAAGGCCGTCGCTAAGAAGGCCCCCGCAAAGGCCCCCGCGAAGAAGGCCGCCAAAACGGCCGCCCCGAAAATCATCAAGGAAACCCTGACCAAGTCCGGTCTGGTTGCCCACATCGCCGAGACTTCGGCCGTTGCGCCGAAGGACGTCAAGGCCGTGCTGGTCGCGCTGGAAAGCGCCATCACGGGTTCGCTGAGCAAGAAGGGCGCCGGCGCGTTCGTGCTGCCCGGCCTGCTGAAGATCAAGACGGTCAGCGTGCCGGCCAAGCCGAAGCGCAAGGGCATCAACCCGTTCACCAAGGAAGAGCAGTGGTTTGCTGCCAAGCCTGCCACCACCAAGCTCAAGCTGGCCGGCCTGAAGAAGCTGAAGGACGCTTCTCTCTGATCGCAGCTGCATCTTGTGCTTCACCTGCTTGGGACGGCATGGCCGTCCCAAGTTGTTTCTGGAGATCGGTTGTTTCTTGAGATCACCCTGGCCCCGTACGGTGTTTGCGCTGCGCCGTTGACCGCGCTTGAAGCCTCCTCGCGCTATACAGATTGTTCTTTCCCTGCGCGGAGAAACGGCAATGAACACACAGCGCGTCCTGGACCGGCTGTTGACCTCAACCGCCGATGCTCCGCTTGACCAGGCCAGTGCGTGGCGCAACGGCGCCCACATCAGTCACGCCGAGGCGGCCATCCTGGCGGACTTCGGCTGCGGCGCCTTGACCGGTGGCGCACTGGGGCTGCTGCTGGGCCAGCGCCGCAGTACCCGTCGGCTCGCCATCTACGGAGGAGCGCCCGCCATCGTGCGCATGGCCGAACGGGCCTGCCGGGCCTTCCCGCCGCTCAAGCCGTGTGATCCACCACCGGCCGGGCCCATGGATGACGAACATGTCCAGGCCATGCTGCACGCCTTGCTGACGGCCGCGGCGGTCGATGGCCATATCGGCGGACCCGAGCGCCGGGCAATCATCGAAGCACTATCCCAGCTGCTGCAGGATGGCGAGGCGATGCGCTGGTGCGAGGACGCACTGGACCATCCGCTTGACGAGGCCGCGCTCGCTCGCATGGCCCAGCGCCAGGACATTGCCTCGGAGGTGTATCTGACCAGCGTACTGGCCATCGACGCCAGCCAGCCGCGCGAACTGGCCTACCTGGAGGATCTGGCGCAGCGCCTGCACCTGCAGCCTGCGCTGAAGGCGCGACTGGATGCCCAGGCGGCGCTGCTGTGAGCGCCATCGTTTGACCCCGACGCCGTCCAACGCCAGCGGTACTGGCACCTCGGCGACGCGCCTGCGCCGCTGGCTGCTGCGCCTGACCCTGCTGGCGGCTCTCGGTCTGATCGGGGCATGGGCATGGCATCAACCGTTCCTGACGACGCCCCGCGCGATGTGGTCGCTGTACCGTCAGCCGGCGCCACTGTCGTTGCCGGTTCCCGTGCAAGGCGTGCGTGCGCGGCAGGTCGCCGACACTTTTGGCGCCCCGCGAGGCGCCGATCGCAGCCACGCCGGGGTCGATATCTTCGCCAAGCGGGGCACGCCGGTGGTCAGCGCGACCGCGGGCGTCGTTGCCTCGATCCGTGACGGCGGCCTGGGCGGGCGGCAAGTGTGGATCGTCGGCCCGGCCGGTGAACGCCATTACTATGCGCATCTGCAGGACTGGCGCCCGGGCCTGGAACAGGGACACATCGTCACGGTCGGCACAGTGCTGGGCTACGTGGGCGACAGCGGCAATGCCAAGGGCACCCCGCCCCACCTGCATTACGGGATCTATGGGAAGGACGGTGCCTATGACCCGCTGCCGTTGCTGCGCGCACCGCGCTGAGCCACTGGAACGATTCGTCATGCTGCCGGCGCTGAAGGTCCGCAACTGCAGGCCTATGGTGTCAGCCATCGCCCTTGTCCTCCCTCGCCATGGATAACGCCTCACGCCGCTACCGCATCACGGTCACGCCGGTCGAATCCGACGGACTGCCTTGCTTCCATCGGTGCAGTCTCGAGTTCGACCACACCAGCGCGCACGATCTGATGCGACGCGTCGAAAGCACAACCACCCGGCACGCGCTGCCAGGCAACGAGTCCACGTCGGTCGTGGTTGGGCTATCACTGCTGGAGCTCCTGCTGGAGCGCGGTTCACCCGAAACGCGTCAGCTGCTGACCCCGCTGGCGGCAGGCTTGCGACAGCAACTGGAAACGACCTGGGCGCCATCGCCGGCTGGATGAAAGTGCCTCCGCATCCACTCTCACCTGCGCGCACCTTGCGCCTCGCCCTGGCGCATGGAACCAAGGTCGCGAATGGGTTGGACTGGCGTGCCGATTGAGCGATGGCGCTGGCACCCACTGTGGTGACCTCGGGTGTCGCCCGGGGGTCGGTCCGTCACTGCCAGGGATCGATGACGCGCCGGCCAGGCGACGGTCCCGGTCTACGCCCGCATCGATTGATCTGCGATTCACCCGGCCACGCTAGGGTGAGCCACTCCCGACTCCCTTAAATTCCGATGCGTCTTTCCCGCACCCTCGCCGCACGCGTTCTGACCTGCGCCCTGTCTGGCGGCGCCTGCTGGCTCCTGACCACCCCTGATGCCCGCGCACAGGAAGCGGTGGAACGCGATGAGATCAGCATCCCGGGCGAGCGCGTGCAAGGCTATCTCGCCACCGTGTTCCCACGCGATTTCGAACTGCTCGGCGGCTTGCTAGTGGTCAATACGCGCGACCCACGGCTGCAGATCCCCACAGACGGCGACCGCGTGCAGATGAGCCTGCATGCCAGTGTCGGCGCGCCTGGCTACGCCACGCCGCAGCCGTTGGGCCGGGTGGAGATGACCAGCCGCCTGCGCTACGACGAGGCCGCCCAGGCACTGTTCCTGGATCAGCCGCGACTGGAGCGTTTCACGCCAGACCAGGCGGGCCAACAGCTGGATGCACAGACGCGCGAAGCGCTTAACCTGTGGTTGCAGGATTACGCGCGCAACCAGCCGGTCTACGCACTGGATCCACAGCTGCTGGCGCAATTCGGATCGGTCAAGGTCCGTGCCGTGCGCGTGGCCAAAGGCGCGATCATCATCCAGTTCAATCAACCCGTCGGCCTGCCCGATCTCGACGATGCGTCCTAGGTCCTCATGCACCACAAGATCCTGATATTCCCGCTGTGCAGCGCGTTCGCCCTCGCCGCCTGCCAGGCACCGCCGCAGGACCCTGCCAAACGCAGCGAGCCCGCAACAACGCCAGTCCAGGCGCGGGCTGCAACCGCACCAGCAAAGGCCGCACCCGCCGTACCCATAACGCAGCATGCAGCGGACACGATCCCGCTGGAGTCCTCATCGATCGTCCCCGCACAACCGGTCGATGCTGCTGCAGCGGCCACATTGGTGCAGTCCTACTACGCGGCAATCAACGCCAAGGACTACGCGCGCGCGCATGCGATGTGGTCCGACGAGGGCAATGCCAGCGGACAGAGCGCCGAACAGTTCGCGGCGGGCTACGCCACCACCGAGCACGTCGAGGCGCAGGTCGGTACACCGGGCAATGCCGAAGGGGCCGCGGGTGCCCGTTATCTGGAGGTTCCGGTCACGGTCCGCAGCATCCGCGCCGGAGGCGAACAGCGCACTTACGCAGGACATTTCGTGCTGCGTGCCGTGACCGCTGATGGCGTACCGGCATCGGCACGCCAGTGGCATCTGTACAACGCGGCCCTGCAACGCAAGACACCCTGACGCAACGCGCTGCCATCTGCATGCAGCAAACAGGGCATGGCCGATACCATGCCCTGCTATTCCGATCCCAAGCCCGGACGGCCGTTAGCTCGACAGCGCCTTGGCGACGGCATCGCTGAAGGCGGGAATGTCGTCTGGATTGCGGCTGGTGATGAGATTGCCATCGACCACCACTTCCGTGTCCTGCCATTGGGCGCCGGCATTGATCAGATCCGTCTTGACCGAAGCCCAAGAGGTGAGGTTACGCCCCTTCACCAAGTCGCTTTCAGCCAGTAGCCATGGGCCCTGACAGATCGCCGCCACAGGCTTGTCTGCACGCGCGATGGCCTGGATGAAAGCGATGGCCCTTGCATCGCGACGCAGCGTATCGGGATTGATCACGCCGCCCGGTAGCACCAAAGCATCGTAATCGTCCGGCCGCGCCTGCTCCAATCGACGATCCACCGGCACGTCATCGCCCCAGTCCTTGCCCCTCCAGCCACGGATGCTGTCCTGGTCGGAAGGGGAGATCACGTCCACCTTTGCGCCCAGTGCCTCCAGGCGACGCTTGGGCTCCTGCAGTTCGGACTGCTCGAAACCGTCGGTGGCGAGGATGGCGATGGTCTTGCCGGAAAGTCGGCTCATGTGGGACTCCTGCGATTCATGGGATGCCCACATCCTCCACGCGGTCACGTTGGAGACGCGTGCCCACGCCGTGCAGGCGCCGTTATCCCGGCTGGCGCCTGCTCACTGCATGTGCCAGCCATGGCTGACGACGAAGCTCTGTCCGGTCAACGCGTTGCTCGGGAACTCGCAAAGGAATTGCACGGTCTGCGCCACGTCCTCCACCGTGGTGAAGATGCCATCGACGGTATTGCCCAGCATGACCCGGCTGATCACCTCGTCCTCGCTGAGGCCCAGCTCGCGCGCCTGCTCGGGAATCTGCTTGTCCACCAACGGCGTGCGCACGAAGCCCGGACACACCACATGGCTGCGCACGCCATGCTTGGCGCCCTCCTTGGCTAGCGTGCGAGACAGCCCGAGCAGGCCGTGCTTGGCGGTGACGTAAGCGGATTTCAGCGGCGAGGCCTGGTGCGAATGTACCGAGCCCATGTAGATCACCGTGCCGCCGCGATCGTCCGCATACATCAGCGGCAGGACCGCCTTGGTGGTCAGAAACGCGCCATCCAGATGAATGGCCAGCATCTTCTTCCAGTCCGCGTAGGCGAACTGCTCGATGGGGTTGACGATCTGCACACCGGCGTTGGACACCAGGATGTCCACGGTGCCCAAGGCGTCCGCCACCTGGGCGATGCCCGCGTTGACCGCGGCTTCGTCGGTGACATCCATGGACAGGCCGAGCGCCTGGCCACCTGCGTCGATGACCAACTGCGCGACGGCCTTGGCACCATCACCATTGAGATCGGCGATCACCGGGATGGCGCCCGCACGGGCCAGGGTGAGCGCGATTTCCTTGCCGATGCCGCTGGCCGCACCGGTGACGACGGCGACCTTGCCTTGCAGATGTGCCATGGAAGCCTCCTGATGGCGGGGGAAAGGCCGCCATCATGGACCAGCCACCGGCCCAGAGTCGTGACATCGGCCGGCGAGGCGCAACGATCAGGCCGTCAAGCCGCCTTGCGACGCTTGGGCTGCAGCATGGTGCCGGTGCACTGCTTGGAACCGCAGCGACAGGCCCAGATCTTCTTCAATCGTGTGGTATGTGGCTCGCCCAGGCTAATGCCGTAGTTGTAGGTCAGTTCCTGGCCGGGCTTGATCGCCTTGATCGCCTCGATGAACACCTTGTCCTTGCTGCGATCGTCGCCTTCGGCCTCCTCGATCATCGCCTCGCAGTTGGGGCTGCAGCTGTGGTTGATCCACTTGGCCACGTTGCCGCGCTTAGTCGCATCAATGACGTAGTCGTCATTCAGGGTAAATAGGAAGGTGTGCCCGGATTCAACATCGCCATTGTCGTCGGCGTCGACTTCCTCATGCGTACGCAGCTGCCCGCGGTACTGGATGATGCGTTCGCCCTTGGCAATGGCGTCGGTGGCAAATACGCCATTCCCGTGAATGGGCGACTTGCGGGCTTCGATCTTGTTGGGCATGCGGTATCCGGTTGGGAAAAGGCCTTTCGGGATTCTCACCTACCGGCACGGCAATCCCAAGCCCCCGGCGTTCGACGGCGCCGTCGGCGACCCCGCATGAATGCTTCCCACAGGCGCGGTTGGCTCGCGCAGGGAGAAAAGCGTACAATTTCGGTCCTGATTTGAATTTGCTTCCCCCGCCATGCTGCGCGTCACCAAACTTACCGATTACGCGACCGTCGTGCTGACCGTCCTGGCGGCACGCCCGGGCGAGGTCTCCAGCGCCAGCGACCTGGCCGAGCAGTCGGGACTCGAAGCGCCCACGGTGAGCAAGCTACTCAAGCCGCTGGCCCAGGCGGGGCTGGTCGAAGGCCTGCGTGGCGCGCACGGTGGCTATCGCCTGGCGCGCGCGGCAGACCGCATCACCTTGATCGAGATCGTCGAGGCCATGGAAGGGCCACTGGCGATGACCGAATGCAGCCTGCATGACAACCAGTGCGGCATTGCCACCCGCTGCGGTGCGCGTGCCAACTGGCGCCTGATCAACGACGTCGTGGCCGATGCGCTGCGCGGCGTGACTTTGGCGCAGATGCTGCAGCCACCGGCAGCGGACACCCCTTCCACCCCACGCCCGCGCACGCTCGACGTGCAGCTGGCCAGTTGACCCGTAGGCAGCCACATGGCCACCGAGCTCGCACCTCCGCAGAATGCTGAAATCATCGAACGCCTGGGTCGTCGCTATGACGCGGGCTTCATCACCGACATCGAGTCTGATTCGTTGCCCGCTGGCCTGGACGAGGACATCATCCGCGCCCTATCGGCCAAGAAGAACGAACCGGAGTGGATGACCGACTGGCGCCTGGCGGCCTACCGCCACTGGCTGAAAATGCCGATGCCGGAGTGGGCCAAGCTGAAGATCGCGCCGATCGACTTCCAGGCCCTGAGCTATTACTCCGCGCCGAAGGGCCCCAAGTACAAGTCGCTGGACGAGGTGCCGCAGGAGCTGCTGGACACCTACGACAAGCTGGGCGTGCCGCTGCACGAGCGCGCCAAGCTGGCGGGCGTGGCCGTGGATGCCGTGTTCGATTCGGTCTCCGTCGGCACCACCTTCCGCAAGGAGCTGGCCGAGAAGGGCGTGATCTTCTGCTCCATGTCTGAGGCCATCGCCGAGCATCCCGAGCTGGTCAAGCAGTACCTTGGCAGCGTGGTGCCGGTGGGCGACAACTACTTCGCGGCCTTGAACTCCGCCGTGTTCTCCGATGGTAGCTTCGTGTTCATCCCCAAGGGCGTTCGCTGCCCGATGGAACTGAGCACCTACTTCCGCATCAATTCCGGGCATACCGGCCAGTTCGAGCGCACCCTGATCGTGTGCGAGGAACAGGCCCACGTCTCCTACCTGGAAGGCTGCACCGCGCCGATGCGCGATGAGAACCAGCTGCACGCCGCGGTAGTCGAGCTGGTGGTGCTGGACGATGGCGAGATCAAGTACTCGACCGTGCAGAACTGGTACCCGGGCGACGAGGAGGGCCGTGGCGGCATCTACAACTTCGTCACCAAGCGTGCCGAATGCCGGGGCGCGCGCAGCAAGGTGACCTGGACCCAGGTGGAAACCGGCTCGGCCATCACCTGGAAGTACCCGTCCTGCGTGCTGCTGGGCGACGACTCCTCCGGCGAGTTCCATTCGGTGGCGCTGACCCATCATCGCCAGCAGGCCGATACCGGCACCAAGATGATCCACATCGGCAAGCGCACCAAGTCCAAGATCATCAGCAAGGGCATCAGCGCCGGCCGCGGCCAGAACACCTACCGCGGCCTGGTCAAGGTGGACAAGGGCGCCGATGGCGCGCGCAACTACACGCAGTGCGATTCGCTGCTGATCGGCAAGAAGTGCGGCGCCCACACCTTCCCCTATATCGAAGTGAAGAATCCGGGCGCCACCGTCGAGCACGAGGCCACCACTTCCAAGATCAGCGACGACCAGCTGTTCTATTGTCGCGCCCGCGGCATCAGCGAGGAAGACGCGGTGTCGCTGATTGTCGATGGCTTCTGCAAGCAGGTGTTCCGCGAGCTGCCGATGGAGTTCGCCGTGGAAGCCAAGAAGCTGCTGGAAGTCTCGCTGGAAGGCAGCGTCGGATGAAGCTGCGCGCCGACCAGCGCAACGCCTACGAACACGAACTCGAAGCTGCACGACACGCCCAGCGCCAGGGTCACCTGGAGACGGCATTCGGACACCTCGAACGTGCGCACATCCTGGGCCAGCGCAATACCTTCGCGCACACCATGGCGCACCTGCGCATGCTCGTCATCGGCCTGCGCCGCCGCGACCATCGCGAAATCCTCGGCCAGCTGCTGCGCATTCCCGCCGCGCTGACCAAGAGCCTGATCTGGGTGCCGCGCGGCAATACCGGCGGCGCCAACGTCAACCCTTTCCGTCCGATGCCCGTGCCTTCGGACCTGCAACGTTACCTGGACTGATTCATGCTGAAGATCGACAACCTCCACGCCTCCGTCGCCGGCAAGGACATCCTCAAGGGCCTGTCACTGGAAGTGAAGCCGGGCCAGGTGCACGCCATCATGGGCCCCAACGGCGCCGGCAAGTCCACGCTGGGCAACATCCTGTCCGGCCGCGATGGCTACGAGATCACCGAAGGCACGGTGCAGTTCGAAGGCGCCGACCTGCTGGAACTGGCGCCGGAAGAACGCGCCGCAGCCGGTGTGTTCCTGGCGTTCCAGTACCCGGTGGAGATCCCGGGCGTGAACAACACCTACTTCCTGCGGGCCGCACTCAACGCACAGCGCAAGGCGCGTGGCGAAAGCGAGCTGGACTCGATGCAGTTCCTCAAGAAGGTGCGCGAAAAGCTGGCCGTGCTGCATCTGAAGGACGAGCTGCTGCACCGTGGCGTCAACGAAGGCTTCTCCGGCGGCGAGAAGAAGCGTAACGAGATTTTCCAGCTGGCCGTGCTGGAGCCGAAGCTGGCGATCCTGGACGAGACTGATTCGGGCCTGGACATCGATGCGCTGAAGAACGTCGCCGAGGGGGTCAATGCGCTGCGCTCGCCGGAGCGCTCGTTCCTGGTAGTGACGCACTACCAGCGCCTGCTGGACTACATCAAGCCCGACGTGGTGCACGTGCTGGCCGATGGCCGCATCGTGCAGAGCGGTGGCCCGGAGCTGGCGCTTGAGCTGGAAGCACGCGGTTACGCGTGGATCCGCGATCGCGTGGCGCCGGGGACGGCTGCCTAATGTCCGCCCTGTTCGATTCCCTTGCCGAAGGCTTCGCTGGCGACGCCGCACGCCGCGAGGCGCTGGAACAGGCGCTGCGCAGCGGCCTGCCCGGCCCACGCGAGGAAGCCTGGCGCTACACCTCGCTGCGCCCGCTGGAGCGTCGCCGCTTCGCCGCCGTGGAGTTGGCGCCAGACTTCGATCCGCAGCTGCTCGAAGGCGTTCCCGCACCGCGCCTGGTATTCGCCAACGGCCGTTTCGTCGAGGCGTCGAGCGACGTCGCAGGTCTGCCCACAGGTGTGACGCTGCAGTCGCTGGCCCACGCCATGGCCCATGGCGAGGACAGCGTGCGCTTCCTGCAGCGCCGGTTCGAGCGCAGCGACGAGGTCTTCGCACAGCTCAACGCGGCACTGGCCCATGACGGCGTGTTGCTGCAGGTCGAGGCCGAGACCGTCGTCGATACGCCGATCCACCTGGTCTTCATCGGCGCCGCCGATGCCACCGACCGTGCCTGGCATCTGCGCAACCTGATCGACCTGCGCAACGGCGCCAGCCTCACGCTGGTGGAACATCACTTGGCCGATGGCGAGCACGCGCATTTCTGCAACGTGCTGACCCATGTGCATCTGGGCCAGCAGGCCAAGCTGAAGCACGCACGCGTGCAGAACGAAGCCGAGCGCGCGACCTCGCTGCTACGCACCGATGCCGTGCTGGCACGCCAGGCCGAGTACCGTCGCATCGACCTTGAACTGGGTGCCGGCCTGTCGCGCCATGAGCTCAACGTACGGCTGGAAGGCCAGCACGCCAAACTGTCGGCCAATGGCGTGCTGCTAGCCGGCGGCCGCCGTCACCTCGATACGCGCCTTGGCATCGACCACATCGGCCGCGATACGTCCTGCGAGTTGATCTGGCGCGGTCTCGGCGCTGGGCGCGGTCGTGCGGTGTTCCATGGCGGCATCCTGATCCGCGAAGGCGCCGATGGCACCGATGCCAACCTGTCCAACAAGAACATCCTGCTGACCGACACCGCCGAGATCGACACCCAGCCGGTGCTGGTGATTCACGCCGATGAGGTCAAGGCCGCTCACGGGGCAACCGTCGGCCAGCTCGACGCCAACGCACTGTTCTACTTGCGCTCGCGCGGCCTGCCGGCCGAGGACGCCCAGCGCCTGCTGACCGCAGCCTTCTGCCGGGCGCCGTTGGCCGTGCTGGAAGACGCGCAGCTGGGTGAGCAGCTTGCCGCCTCGGTCGATGCCGCGCTGCGACGCGCAGGTGCGGCATGAGCCACGTCGAAAATCTTGGTACCGCCGGCGTGGACCGGGACAATGAGGCCCGAGCGCAGACAGTGGACTGGGACCGCATCCGCGCCGATTTCCCGCTGCTGACGCGCGCGGTCAACGACAAGCCGCTGATCTACTTCGACAACGCCAACACCGCGCAGAAGCCGGTACAGGTGGTGGCGGCCGTGGACATGTTCTACCGCCGCCACAACGCCAATGTCAGCCGCGCCGTGCATGCGCTGGGCACCGAGGCCACCGAGGCCTATGAGGGCTCGCGCAAGACCCTGGCGCGCTTCATGAAAGTGCGTGGCGATGAGCTGATCCTGTGCAGCGGTACCACGTTCGCGATCAACCTGGTCGCTTATTCGTGGGCACTGCCCAAACTGAAGGCCGGCGATGTCATCCTGGTCTCGCGCATGGAACACCACGCCAACATCGTGCCGTGGCAGCTGGTCGCCGAGCGCACCGGCGCGACGATCCAGGTTGCCGAAATCCTGCCCGACGGCACGCTCGACCTGGACGCGTTATACAAGGCGATGACCCCGCAGGTGAGACTGCTGGCGCTTGCCCACGTCTCCAACGTCCTGGGCACGGTGAACCCGGTGCGCGAGATCTGCCGCGAGGCCCGCAAGCGCGGCATCGTCACCGTGGTCGACGGCTCGCAGGCGGCACCGCACCTGCCGCTGGACGTGTCCGCCATCGGCTGCGACTTCTATGCCGTCACCGGCCACAAGATCTGTGGCCCCACCGGGACCGGTGCGCTGTGGGCGCGGCGCGAACTGCTGGACGCGATGCCCCCCTTCATCGGGGGTGGCGAAATGATCAAGGAGGTCAGCTTCGAGAAGACCACCTTTAATGACGTCCCGCACAAGTTCGAGGCCGGTACTCCCAACATCGCCGGCTTCGTCGGCCTGGGCGCCGCGTTGGACTATCTCGATGGCGTCGGCATGGAGGCGATCCGCGCGCGCGAGGCCGACCTGCTGGCCCACCTGACCGAAGAGTTGAACAGGATTGACGGTCTACGCATCTTCGGCACCGCGCCGGACAAGGCCGCGGTCGTGTCCTTCCTGATCGATGGCGCCCACGCCCACGACCTGGCCACGCTGCTGGACCTGGAAGGCGTCGCGGTGCGCTCTGGCCAGCACTGCGCCCACCCGCTGCTGCAGTACTACGGGGTGGCGGCCACGCTGCGTGCGTCGCTGGCGTTCTACAACACCCACGCCGAGATCGAAGGCTTCATCGTGGCGCTGACCAAGGCCCGCAGGCTGCTGGGTTAGGGGCGAGGAGTGAGTGGAGGGGGTGAGGAGTGAGTAACAGCACACGCTGTGCGCCATGTTTGCTCACTCCTCACTCCTCTTCGCTCACTCCTATAATCGCCGCCATGAGCCAGCTGACCTTCCGCCACGCCACTGAAGCCGACCTTGACGCCATCGTGGCGCTGGTCACCTCTGCCTACCGTGGCGATGCCAGCCGCGTGGGCTGGACGACCGAAGCGGATTTTCTCGACGGTAACCGCATCGACCGCGACGTGCTGCTGGCGGACATCCAGCGGCCGCACAGCGTGGTACTGCTGGGCGAACGCGAGGGCGTGCTGCTGGCATGCGCCCATGTCGCCGAGCAGGACGGCGCCGGCTATTTCGGCATGTTCTCGGTGCAGCCCGCACTGCAGGGCGGCGGCGTGGGCAAGGTGATGATCAGCGAAGCCGAGCGCATTGCCCGCGACGAGCTGGGCCTGCCGACGATGCGCATGACCGTCATCGACGTGCGCGCCGAACTCATCGCCTTCTACGAGCGCCGCGGCTATGTGCGGACCGGCATCAAGAAGCCATTCCCTTACGGCGATGCGCGCTTCGGCACGCCGCTGCGCGACGACCTGCGGTTCGAAGTGCTGGAGAAGCCGCTCGCCGGAGCAGCGGCATGAGCGAGGCCTGGACCTTCGTTTGCGCCGAGGGCGAACTGCTGCCAGGTGAGATGCGCAATGCCTGGGACGAGGTGACCGGCGCCGGCATCGTGGTGTTCAACATCGACGGTGACCTTTACGCGCTGGAAGACAAGTGCAGCCACGCCGATTTCGAGCTGTCCGCGGCAGGAAGTTTCGATGCCGAGCGCCACAGCGTCGAATGCGTTCTGCACGGGGCACGCTTCGACATCCGTGACGGTCAGCCGCTGTGTGCACCGGCGTATTCGCCCGTGCCGAAGTTCCCTACCAAGCGCGAGCATGGCGGCGTCTGGGCACGCGACGACCGCGACTGATCTTCGCGCGGGCCTCCGCACTTCCCCGTCACCTCCGAGCGCGCCTGTCGCGCGTCGCGGTGGTCATGGCGCAGGCGTGACCGGAGTTGCCAACGTGACGTTTACGCAAGGTCGGTCCATTCCGACCCAAATGCGAAAAACTCTTATTTACAACCACTGACATGGGTTGTTAACGTTTGGCACACGCCGATATTCCTCGGCACGGGGAAGGGATCGACGTTTTGTCTGTGGCCATTGCTCCTCACGGCAGGCGTCCGTTCCCCTGGCCTGTACGCGCGTTCTTCTCTGCGCTTTCGCGCAGCGGCGTTGGGTTGCTTCTGTTGGCCTGCCTGCACCTGGCCGTGGCAGGCGCTGCACCGCCAGTGGGCACCGCATCGATCCATCGCGGTGGCGAACATTCCGCCAACCCGCCAGAGCCGGAATCACCTGAAACACGGACCGAGCAGGAATTGCTCAAGCAACGTCGCATGTCGGTGCTGCGCCTCGCGACCATCGCATCAACGACACCACCGGTCCGACTCCCGCACTTTCCCGCACAGGTCGTGGTGGCGCTGGCGTCCGTCCGCGCCACGGCTTGGCGAAAGCACGGACGCGCTCTGCCAGCCGGCGATCCATCACGCCGTTTGCAGCGCAGTCACGCACCACCCGCTGGCCAGCTGATCGCGTGACGCCATGACACGCGCCCGGCGCGTGCACTGACCTCACCTCGCGGCCATCGCCGCGCCGCACTCCCCCCCTTCCGCCAACACGCCTGCCCCCGCGCCGGGGCGGTGAGGTGCTGCGCGCGTCTTCGTCCGGCGTAAAGCCGGCGCCCTTCCACCACCCGAGCTTCTTCCATGCCCCTTCGACACCTCCCTGCCCGCTCTGCACTGACCGGTGCTCTGCTGCTGTCCCTCGCGACCCCCTCCGCTTTCGCACAATCCGGCCCCAGCGATGCCAGCCGCAATGCCTCGACACTCGACGCCGTGGTCGTCACCGCCGCCGGTTTCGAACAGAAGATCACCGACGCGCCGGCCAGCATCAGCGTCATCACGCGCGAGACGCTGAGCACGCGGCCCTATACCAACCTGGTCGACGCGCTACGCGACATGGAAGGCATCGACGTGGGCATGCAGAGCACCGACAAGAACGGCATGGGCACCATCAGCATGCGCGGCCTGCCGTCGGACTACACGCTGGTGCTGATCGACGGGCGTCGTCAGAGCAACGTCGGCGACCTGTATCCGAACAACTTCGGCGGCGGGCAGTTCAGCTTCATCCCGCCCCTGGATTCGGTGGAGCGCATCGAAGTGGTGCGTGGCCCGATGTCCACGCTCTACGGGTCGGACGCGATGGGCGGCGTGATCAACATCATCACCCGCAAGGTGGCCGACACCTGGACCGGATCGGTGACGATGGCCCACACCTTCCAGCGCGACGATCAGTTCGGCGACGACGACAAGATGGATTTCTTCCTGCAGGGGCCGCTGGTCAAAGGCCTGCTCGGCCTGGCCGTGCGCGGCAGCTGGTATGACCGCGAAGCCTCAAGCCCGGAATGGCCGGACCTGCCGCTGCCCTCGCCGCCCAACGACCCGGGCAGCACGTGGAGCCGCGACATCGGCTTTGGCGCCGGAGGCCGTGCGGTGGCAGCGACCAATTGGAATGCCGGCTTCCAGCTGTCGCTGACGCCGAACGCGGACCATGACATCACCCTGGACTACGACGTGTCGCGCCTGAAATTCGACAACAGCCAGGGCCAGACCGGCACGCTGGACAGCATCGATAGCATCTGGCGCGCCGCCAACGCCACCATCGCCAATCCGAACTTCAACCCGGCGCTGCCGGCAGGCCCGGGCAATCCCGCCACCATCACCCGCCGCGTGGTGCAGCCGCGCGTGGGCTACACGGCCTACCAGCGGTACGAGCGCGAGCAGGCCGCGCTGACCCACATCGGTCGCTGGGACATCGGCACCAGCACCACCAGCCTGATGTACGGCACCAGCAACAACCTCGGCCGCTCGCTGCCGCTGACGGTGGAAGAGCGCGCGACCGTGCAGGACCTATGGAACGCGGCCTGTGCGACCGGCGGCGCCGCCCCGTATTGCCTCAACGCCAACCGCGCCAACCTGAGCGCTGCGCAGCGCGCACAGCTGGAAGGCATGCTGCCGCGTCCGCTGCGGGCACTGGAGATCGACGCGTGGGTGTTCGACAGCAGGTTGGACATGGCGCTGGGTGAGCACCACAAGACCACGGTCGGCGGCCAGTTCAACCGCGCTGAAATGGAGGACGGCGTGTTCGGCATGTACGGCGACGGCTTCCGCGACGGCACGACGCAGCTCCACCGGCAGTGGGCGCTGTTTGCCGAGGACAACTGGAGCCTGACCGACCGCCTGGTCTTCACCTATGGCCTGCGCTACGACGATCACAACATCTTCGGCGACCACGTCAGCCCGCGTGGATACCTGGTGTGGACGGCCAGCGAGCAGTGGACGGTCAAGGGCGGCATCAGCACCGGCTACAAGACGCCCAAGCCGAACCAGCTGTTCCCGGGCATCACCGGTTTCGGCGGGCAGGGCGTCTCACCAATGGTCGGCAGTCCGGACCTGCAGCCGGAAACCAGCACCAACTATGAGCTGGCCGCGTACTACGACAACCAGGACAACTTCAGCTTCAACGCCACGCTGTTCCTCAACCGCTTCAAGGACAAGATCGCCACCGGCACGGCCATCCCCAACTGCGAGATCGCGGCGGCCGGCGTGGACTGCGTGGACATTGGCACCGGCTGGGCGGCACTGGGCTATTCCACCTTCAGCCAGAGCACCAATATCGACCGGGCCGAAACCCGCGGCGTCGAACTCGCCGCCGCACTGCAGCTGCCGGCCAACTTCGCCCTGCGCGGCAACTACACCTACACCAAGTCCGAGAACAAGAGCGGCGGCGCGGAAGGCCAGCCCATCTCCGGCAATCCGGCCGAGCACATGGGCAACGCGGTGCTGGAATGGCGTGCAAATGACGCACTGAGCTTCAACCTCACCGCAGAGGGCCGCTACGACCGCTATAACGCGGTGAGCACCGTCACGGGCGAGCATCTGTTCTACAAGGACTACACGATCTTCCACCTGGGCGGCACCTGGCGGGCGAACGAGTCGCTGACCTTCAACGCCCGCATCAACAACCTGACGGACAAGAACTTCATCTCGCAGACCTGCGAACTGGCGGTCACACAAGACGCCTACAGCTGCACCGACGACTACCTGGTCAAGGATCAGCGCCGCAACGTGTGGGTATCGATGAACGTCCGCTTCTGATCCCAGCGCTACGGCACCACGCCGTGATGGTGTCCTTACAACCGCCACGCCGGCCGGAGACC
>JBEVNH010000156.1:0-14740 GCA_040508175.1 Pseudoxanthomonas sp. | reverse complement strand
ACGTGTGCGGTGTTGTGGAGCAGGGTAGAGCCACTTCGCATCGCGACAGCTTAGCGGGCGTAGCCAAGGCTGTCAGGGCGGGCGTGTTGCGGTGTTGCTCAAGGTGTCGGCATCACGAGCGGCGCCAGGACATGCAACACCAGGTCAGCGCTGAAGTGCGCCAGCATGGCCATCTCCAGGCCGCGCCGCCAGTACAGCCAGCCGAACGTCACGCCGGCCAGGCCATTGAGCAGCAAGGTCCGCATCAACACGACAGTGTTGAATCCCCACAGATCCACCGCCGGCGGCAGGTGGCCGATGCCAAACAGCAGTGCGCAGAAGACGATGGCGCCCCAGAACTTCCATGGTGCTGGCGCCCGTTTTCCGAAGCCTGACAACAGCCAGACGCACAGGGTCACCAGGAACAGGCGCAACAGTAGTTCTTCGGCAATGCCGCCGTAGAACGAGGCCAGCAGGCCGGACAGCGCCGATGGCTGCGGTGTTGCTTTGCCATGCCGGGCCGCGGGCAGGAGCGGATCGCTCAGGGTGGCCAGCGCAGTGATGAGGAGGGCGACGGCGATCCCCAGCACGCTGGCGTGCACGGGTTTCAGACGGTTCCACCCAGGCGTAGGCGCGCCGCCGAGCCAGGCGTGCAGCAGGGGGCTGCCGAGTCCAACGCGGTGTCCCATGCGCAGGCCCAGCCACGCCAGCAGCCCGATCATCACAGCGCTCTGCAGGCCTTGGATCAGGACGACCAGGCCCAGCGGCAGGGGGAGCGCGGCAAAGCGCTCAGGCATCAGCTCCGCCATGTAGGGAAAGACCGCGGCAACCGACAGCCCTGCCAGGACGCCCAGGATCAGCGCGATCTTGGAATCCATCAGGCGCGTGCTGGCGGGACATCGCAAGGGGCAGGTCGACATCGACGGATCCTTCGTGCAGTCGCCTGGCAGTACGTTACCTGCCGTCACTGCGGACGTTTGAACACCATGACGGCCGGGGCAAGTGGACTGCTGATGATCAGCTGGACCAGTTCCCAGCCCAGGTTGCCGTGTCTGGTGAGCTCATGCTGGAGGGCGTCGGGCTTGAACCCGCCCATCAGGCCGGGCTTGACCTCGGCGGTCAGATAGCTCCATCGCGGTTGTGTGCTCATGCATCCTCCTGGTCGTCTCTCGGGGTATCGGGGGAAGGCGGGCGCGGCAGGCGTCCGGCCTTGCGTAGCGCATCGCGCAGCAGGTATTCGATCTGCGCGTTGAGCGAGCGCAGCTCGTCATCTGCCCACCGCTGCGCGGCGGCCAGCACCTCGGCGTTGATGCGCAGCGGATAGGCTTTTTTTTCGCTCATGCGTCAGTCCATCACCACGGGCAGGGCGGAGGCAAGCAAGCCAGCCTCGCCGAGCGTCACGCGATCTGTGGTGCGGTGCTGTCTGCGCTCGAGCGTGTCAGGGCATTGACCTGCATCACCGCGCCCGCACTGTGGCGTCGCAGGTGTGCGGTGAGGCGCGCTGCGGCGACAGCAGCACGCCGTGGTCGTCATGACAGGCCCTCATGTGGAAGGTCCAACGACAGCGTCAGCAAGTCGCGGGCGTCATCAAGGTAGCCGGTGGACAGATACAGGCGCTTCCCCGGCGTGTTGTGGTGGTTGACCTCCAGCCGCAGCCGGCCGACATCGCGTGCCCGCGCGCGCTGCTCGACGATGGCCAGGGCCTGTTTGCCAAGCCCGCGGCCGCGCATCGCCGGGGCCAGGTAGAGCTCGTCCAGCAGCGCGAAAGGCCCGCCTTGTTCCAGGCTGAAGCCCATGGTGATGACGGCATATCCGGTGACCTGCGCATGCGCGTCCAGCCACAGCAATGCTTCACCATTGCGCGGATCGGCCAGCAGCGCCTCCACGCCACGCCGCACGCGCGCTTCGTCGAACACGATCCTGTCTTCGGCATAGAAGACACGCATCAGTGCGATCAACTGGGCGTGATCGGCCTGGGTCGCCAGGCGGAATGCCAACGGCGCGGGCTGCATCGAAGCCTCCACTGACATCAGTACAACGAGCCGGCGTTGACCACCGGCTGGGTGCCGCGGTCACCGCACAGCACCACCAGCAAGTTGCTGACCATGGCGGCACGGCGCTCCTCATCCAGCTTCACCGTGCCGCTTCGTTCCAGCTCCGCCAGCGCCATTTCCACCATGCCGACCGCGCCGGAGACGATGCGCGTGCGCGCGGCGATCACTGCGTTGGCCTGCTGCCGCTGCAGCATCGCGCCCGCGATTTCCGGCGCGTAGGCCAGGTGGCTGATGCGCGCTTCGATCACGTCCACCCCGGCCTGGGTCAGGCGCTCGTCCAGATGCCGCTTGAGCTGCTCGCTGATCTCGGCTGGGTGGCTGCGCAGGGAAATCTGGTTGTCCTCGTGCTGGTCGTAGGGGTGGCTGGTGGCCATGGCGCGCAGGGCGGCTTCGGACTGGATGTGCACGAAGCTTTCGTAGTCGTCCACGTTGTAAACCGCCTCGGACGCATCGTTGACCTGCCAGACGATGACCGCGGCGATCTCGATCGGGCTGCCATCCAGCTCGTTGACCTTCAGCCGGCCACTTTCGAAGTTGCGTACGCGCTGGCTGACCTTGCGCTTGGCATAAAAGGGGCTGTTCCAGCGCAGGCCGTTGTCCTTGACGGTGCCGACGTATTTGCCGAACAGGCTCAGCACCGCGGCCTGGTTGGGTTCGATCATGTAGACGCCGACCAGTACGAAGATGCCGAGGGCGATGGCCGCGACCGCCAGCACCAGCGTCCAGCCCGGGAACTGGCCCGTCATCGCGCCGACGATGCCCCAGATGGCCAGCAGCAAGGCGGCGATGACGGCCACGACCACCGGGATGCCGGCGGTGGAACCGAGGGTTTTTTCTTTCATGGCGGGCGTCCTTGGGATGTCGTAAATGAAAGATATCAAAATGATATCAACCTGCAAGTGCCGTTCGTCTGCAGTACCAATGCCGGGCATCGCTAGAATTGGCGCCTCTTTTTTCGCCGCTGGACTTGCCTGATGACCACGCTCGGTACGCCACTGTCCCCATCCGCCACCCGCGTCCTGCTGCTGGGCTCTGGAGAACTGGGCAAAGAAGTGGCCATTGAGCTGCAGCGCTTCGGGGTAGAAGTCATCGCCGCAGATCGCTACGCCGATGCACCGGCCATGCAGGTGGCCCATCGCAGCCACGTGCGGGACATGCTGGACCCGGCGGGGTTGCGCGCGTTGATCGCCGCCGAGCGGCCGCACCTGGTGGTGCCGGAGATCGAGGCCATCCACACCCCGACCCTGGTCGAGCTGGAAGCCGGCGGGCTGCAGGTCATCCCGACCGCCCGCGCCGCGCGCCTGACCATGGACCGCGAAGGCATCCGTCGCCTGGCCGCCGAGACCCTGGGCCTGCCGACCTCGCCCTATCGTTTTGTCGACAACCGCGACGAGTACGAGGCCGCGGTCAAGGCCGTCGGCCTGCCGTGCGTGGTCAAGCCGCTGATGTCCTCCTCGGGCAAGGGCCAGAGCACGCTGCGCAGTGACGCCGACATCGGCCCGGCCTGGGATTACGCGCAGACCGGCGGCCGTGCCGGCGCCGGGCGCTGCATCGTCGAAGGCTTCATCGACTTCGATTACGAGATCACCCTGCTGACCGTGCGCCATGCCGGTGGCACCAGCTTCTGCGCGCCGATCGGTCACTGGCAGAAGGAGGGTGACTACCGCGAAAGCTGGCAGCCGCAGCCGATGTCGGCCGCGGCGCTCGCGCGTGCCCAGCAGATCGCCAAGGCGATCACCGACGACCTGGGCGGACGCGGGCTGTTCGGCGTGGAGCTGTTCGTGAAGGGCGATGAGGTGTGGTTCTCGGAGGTCTCACCGCGCCCACACGACACCGGGTTGGTGACGCTGGTGTCGCAGGACCTGAGCGAGTTCGCATTGCATGCCCGTGCGATCCTTGGCCTGCCGGTGGGCGCGGCCGATGGCGAGGTCATCGGCCATGTCGCGCCGTCTGCCTCCTGCGCGATGCTGGCCCAGGGCCATGGCGTACCGGTGTTCGCCAACATCGAAGCGGCGTTGGTGTCGCCCGATACCGCGTTGCGCCTGTTCGGCAAGCCACGCGTGGAAGGCCAGCGCCGGGTCGGCGTCACCCTGGCGCGCGGTGCGGATACGGATGCGGCACGCGCGGTTGCGCGCGAGGCGGCTGCGGCGATCCAGGTCAGCTTGGTTTGACGATCGCGCCTTGAGGAATCCACGCATGGAAGCCTTGGCCAAGGCGCTGGTGCTTGCTGTCAGTTACATCGAACAACGCAACGCGCGCCACATCGAAGATCACGATGTCCAGGCGCTTGAGGAGATTGCGTCGATCCTGAGCGACGCGTCCGATCACGAGCGGAAGGCGTTCACCAGAGCGGCCATCTTGTCTGGTATGCCGGAGCTCCCGACGCAGTTGGGGCTCGACGAACGTTAAGCGCTGGAAACCGGGTCAGACCCGCCCGGTCAGAACTGCAGATCCGCCCACACCAGATGATGGTCGCTGCCATCGGCGATGGCAGCTTCCGGTGATGTGCTCGCAGGCCAGAACACGCCGCCGCCCTGATAGGCGAAGCCGGTGGAGGGCAGCAGGTAATCCAGCCGCATCGCGCCGGCCTTCGGTCCGAAATCGCCGGTGACATGGGCGGGTGCGCCACGGTGGGCGATGCCCTTGGCGGCGTAGCGGTGCGCGGCTTCCTCGCCGCCGGCGCTGGTGGGCGTGGCATGGCGCAGGACGCGCGGATGTTCAAGCAGTTCGACGATGGCGTCATGGTGGCCGTCGCCATCGACCGGGTCGTTGTTGAGGTCGCCGGCGATCACGAACCTGGCATCGGCTTGCAGGCCGCCGCAGCGTCCGGCGTCATCGCACAGCCAGGGCTGGTCGCCAGGCGTCAGGTACTGGCTCCACAGCCGGATCTCGTCGGCGTTGCGCAGGCCATTGCGATCTTCCGGTCCGTCGAACACCGGCGGCGTCGGGTGCGAGACCAGGAAGTGCACCACGCCGCCTGGTACCCGCACCGGGACATCCCAGTGCGACTTGGACGACAGGCGCAGCTGTGGCCAGGCGATGGCCGAATACCAAGGCTTTCCACTGCGTGGATCGACGGGGTTGCGCGCGCCGGGAAAGGTGGACCACTTCAGCAGCTGGAAGCTGCGCACGGCGGCAGCATCGATCGGATACTTCGACAGCACCAGCATGCCGTACTGGCCCGGGTGCAGGCCAAAGCCCCAGGCATCGTTACCGCGTGCGCGGCCTTCGCCGCCCACCACGGCGTCGTTGTCCAGATCCAGGCCGCTGGGCACCCCGGTGTTGACCGGGCCGGTGTAGCGGTAGGCGTAGTGCAGCGGCTGCCCGCCGCCGGGCTGGGCCACTTCCAGGTATTGCTGCTGAAACAGGGTGGCCGCGTGCTGTGCCGGGTCGTAGTCGAACTCGTTGAGCAGGACCAGATCCGGCCGTACCTGCTGCAGCACCGCGGCGATCTTGCGCGCGTGGGCGCTGTCGCCTTCCAACTCGCGGATCAAGCCGCCGGACTGTTCAGAATACAGCGAGGTATTGTAGGTGGCGACGCGCAGCCTGGCCTCGGCCGACGTGGAATCCATGGGTTGGGCGCGCATGCAGGCACTCATCGCCAACAGCAGCGGCACGCTGGCCAGCACGTGGAGAAAAGGAAATCGGGACATGCGCCCATGATGCCAGCCGACGGCGTCATTTCGGTGACGCGGCCCGTATGAACCGCTGTATTGCCAAGCTCACTTGGAGGGGACCACCGGCATGATCTGCCAGCTGCGGCCATCGAAGAATTCCAGCGGCCGGTAGCGCCGCTTGTAGTCCATCTTGCGATGGCCTTCGATCCAGTACCCCAGATACAGATGGCGTCGCTGCTCGCGCCTGGCCCATTCGATCTGGCGCAGGATCGCCAAGGTGCCAAGGCTGCGACGCTCAAGCTCGGGTTCGAAGAAGGTGTACACCGCCGACAGTGCCGCCGGCACCAGATCGGTCACCGCCACTGCGATCAGGCGACCGGCCTCGCGCATCTCGAGAAAGCGCCCCTGCGACCAGCTGCCGACCAGGAACTGTTCGAACTCTGCGGCGCCATGCGCGTCCATGCCACCGCCTGCGTGGCGGCTGGCCAGATAGCGCTGGTATAGCGACAGATGCTCGGGCGTGCGCTCGTTCTGCACCACGCGGGCTTCTACCTGCGCATTGGCCTTGAGTGCGCGCCGTTGGGCGCGATCGGGATGGAAATCGCGCACGTCGATACGTACTGGCATGCAGGCGCGGCACTGCGCGCAATGCGGCCGGTAGACCAGGTCGCCTGAGCGGCGGAAGCCCCATTCCAGCGCGGTGGGGTAGAACGTGGGCAGGCGTGGGTCGCGTGGGTCCAACACCAGGTCGCGTGCGGTGCGCTCAGGCCAATAGCCGCAGGGATGCTCGCCGGTATGGAACAGCTGCATCTCCTCGCCGCTGCGCGGTTGCGGGGTGCTGCCCATCAGTGCGTAGCCCTGTGTCCTGCATCGCCTGCGGACGTACGGCGCCAAAGGCGCCACGCGGCGCGTGGAAGACAATCAGTGACGAGGACGGTGGGGGCGGCCATGGAGGTCAGGATACTGCGCGCGGGCTGTCGCGGCGTCTGCGACTGTCGCATCGCTGAACGGAGCCGCCAACCGGGTCAACGCTGGCGCGCGGCCGGCGTTTCTACATGCCAGTGGCGAACGACGCCACGCCCTCAACCTTGTGGAGCTTTCAATGCGCCGTCATTCCCTGCTGACCCTGGCCGTGCTGGCCGTCCTCGCTTCCGGGACCGCCATCGCGGCGACCCCGGCGTCTTCGTCCAAACCCGCCGCGCCACACGCGAAACTGGATACCAACGGCGATGGCGACATCGACCGCGGCGAAGCTGCCAAGGCACCTCGCCTGGCGGAGCAGTTCGATGCGCTGGATACCAACAAGGACGGCAAACTCTCGCCCGGAGAATTGCGTGCCGCACGTGGTGAGCGCGGTCGGCATGGCCCGCATCGCGGGCACGACCGCATGGCCAAGCTCGACAGCAACAAAGATGGCCGCATCAGTGCCGAGGAAGCCAAGGCCGATCCCAAGTTCGCCGCACGCTTTGCCGAGATGGATGCCAACAAGGATGGCTTCGTGGACAAGGCTGATCTCGCGCAGCGGATGAAGCAGCATCGCGATGACTGGTTCGCCAAGGCCGATACCAACCAGGATGGCCAGCTGAGCAAGGCTGAGTTCGACGCGGCCAAGCCGGATCGTCCGAAGCACGAGCGCGGCCGACGTGGTCATGACGGCAAGCCAATGCCGCACAAGCCGGCCGGTGACGCCAAGGCGCAGTAAGTTCTGAAATCGCGCCCAGCAATCAGCCCGGACCTCGTGCGGGCTGATTTTCTGGTCAACCGGGCAGGTCTTGTTCGCCGACCCTGCGTAGGAGCGTCCAACGCGTCGCGTGTGCTCGGCGACCGGCATGGTGCTCCGGCTTGCGAGCCTTTGGCGGTGGACAGTCGATGGAATGACGCTCGCTACAGTGGCAAGCGACCGGTCGAAATCAGCGCATAGAGCAGTCCGCCGCCGCCGCACAGCAGCCCGGTCGCACAGCCAATCCAGCACAGCACGCGCTCGCGGCGTCGCGCCTTGGCCGCGGTTGCCGGATCACGCATGGCTTCCTGTGCGTGCCGGCGCGCCTTGATGCGTGGCTCGACGATGGCTGATTGCCAGAAGATCACGCCGAAGAACACAGCCGCCAGCGCAACGGGAAAGATCCATCCGCTGCCCCAGATGCCGTACGTGGTGATCAGCACCACGAACATCACGCTGGCGGTGGCGTTGATTGCCGCCGCCCGCTTGAGCTCGCGACGTTCCCGCTCATCGATGGCACCGCGCAGGCTGCGCTGCAGCCCCCACCAGATGCCGATCGCTGCGCCGGAGATCCCGACCCCCACGCTGCCCAGCGAACCCAGCAAGACCTGCGCCAGGGTCTTGCCGCCAGCCGCGCCGGTGACCCCCAGCAGCGTCGCTGCCGCGGCCGGGGGGCTGGCCAGGGTCAGGGCAGCGGTGACCACGGTTGCAAAGCCGGCGGCCGGCGCCGAGCTGCGGGCAAAGTCGCCAAAGCGCGCCAGCAGTTCCTCGCGCACGGCGCTGCGCGCGCGCGACAGGCGCTTGCGCACGGCCGCGTCGGTCAGCCCCAGCAGGCTGGCGACCTGCTGCGAACGCTGGCCCTCGCGGTAGAACAGCAGCAGGGTTTCGCGCGCATCCTCGGGCAGGGCCGCGATCACTTCGGCCGCGACGGTTTCCTCTTCCGTCTGCAGCAGGCGCTCGTCCGGCGTGGGCGCGGTATCGGCCGCCAGCTCGATGGCCAGCTCGGCCTGCTCGCCGTTCAGTGGGCGATGCCGCGCGCTGCGCAGGTGGTTGCGCGCCAGGTTGCGAGTGATCTGGCGGATCCACGGCAGGAAGCTGTCTGGCTGCTTTAGCCGGCCCAGGTGCTTCCATGCGCTGATGAAGGTTTCCTGGGCGATGTCCTCGCTGGCCTGGACATCGCGGGTGATCGCCCAGGCCACGGCGGTGATCGTGTTCTGGCAGGCGCCGACGATGCGCCCGTAGGCCGCATGGTCACCGGCCGCGGCGGCGGGCAGCTCGCGGCGCAGGGTCAGGTCGAGGTCGAAGGTCGTGGCATTCATGGGCGCGTCCGGTTGGGATCGTAGAACAGGACACGCAGGCGCGGACGATGTGACCGCGCTACAGGCGCTGCATGATCAGCGGGATCACCACGAGCAAGACGGCACAGTCGCTGAGCAGGGTGGCGGTGACGCTGAAGCTCAATCGATAGGCCATCTGGCGTTTGCGCGCACCGCGTGGATCGCGGGCGGTATCGCGGGCGATGAAGGGCCGCATCGTGCGGCGCAACGGCCCAAGTGCCTCGCAGGTCACGACGGTGAGCCCGATCAATACCGCACCAGCCAATGGCCATGCGCTGGTACTGAATATTGCGACCAAGATGACGATTGCGACCCAGACCAGGCCAACCACTAGATACCGGCGATACGCCGCCCAGACCACGCGGCGCTCGGCCTCGGATTCGGTAAAGCGGAACAGCACGCCGCGCATCAGCCAGGCGGTGATGCCGCCGCTGAGCAGGCCCCCGGCGATGGCCCCGGCGCCGGCCGCCGCACTACCGGCCAGCAGCTTGCCCAGCACGCTGCCACCGACCGAAGCCGCGGCGACTTCCACGCCCGCCGCGGCGGCAGGCTTGGAGGCCAGGCCCAGCACGCCGACCAGCGTGGCGGTAAAAGCGGTGGAAGGGGCACTGCCGCGGGCGAAGCTGCCGAACCGCTGCAGCAACTCTTCGCGGACGGTTTCGCGGGCACGCGACAGGCGCTTGCGCACGGCGGCATCGCTGATCCCGAGCAGGTGCGCGACCTGTTGTGAACTCTGGCCCTCGCGATAGAACAGCAGCAACGTTTCGCGACTGTCCTCGGGCAGGGCGGAAATGATCTCGGTGGCGGCGCGCTCTTCTTCCAGCGCGACCAGCTGCTGGGCCGGCTCGGGGGCCGGATCGGCGGCCATGCCGATGGCGATCTCGGCGACTTCACCGGTCATGGGCCGGCCGCGCTGGGTGCGCAGCCAGTCGCGCGCCAGGTTGCGGGTGATCTGCCGCAGCCAGGGCAGGAAGCTGGTGTGGTTCTGCAGCCGGCTCAGCTGCTGCCAGGCACGCAGGAAGGCTTCCTGCGCGATGTCCTCGCTGGCCTGCACGTCGCGGGTGATGGCCAGGGCAATGGCGGTCACCGTGTTTTGGCAGGTCGCCACGACACGGCCATACGCCAGCTGGTCACCACCTGCGGCGGCGGACAGATCGGTATGCAGCATGCCGTCGGGGTCGGCGTGCATGTCCGAGGGCAGGGCGGCGGCGTTCATCGCGGTGTCTCTCCTTCAGCGCAGTCTGGCATGCCTAGACGACGCCCGAAGGCGGATGTGACCGCTGAATCGCGCCACGAGAATCAGCGCCGTGGCGCAGGCGGGGGCGAAGAGATCGGGATGCGCACTTCGCCGTCCTTCAGCCCGTCATCGTACGGCTGGGCGTTTTGCTGCCGGCGCAGTTGCTCGGCTTGCAGCGCCTGCGCCTGGCGCATTTCTTCCGCAGCCTGGCGGTGGCGCATGAAGGTGGCTAGCGCCGCGGCAGCGATGCAGGCCATCAGGACCAGGCGGAGACGCCATGCCCAGTTGCGCTTGGGTGCGGCCTCGTTCGGCAGCGGGGCGTACTGGGCCGAGCGACGCTGGTCCGGGCGCGTGCTTTCCATCAGCCCGGCCTCGCGCAGCAGTTCGCGCGCGCGGGGCTGGTCGTCGGCGTGGCGCACCCAGACCGTGGGCTGGTCCTTGGCCGGGGCCGGCTTGGTGTAGCTGAACTGGCTGCCGCGCTTGCCCTGGTAGGAGCGCGCATTGGTCACGTAGACGTCGATGCCGGCGTCCTTGAGCAGCCGGGCGACCCCCTCGACCGTCTCGACACGCTGGCTGGAAAAAATCTGACGCATGAAAGTTCTCGTTAGTCCTTCGCCGGCACATGGTGCGCCGCGTTGGCATCGGGCACCACGCGGATCAGGCCTTCCTGCTGCACGCTGGCCACCAGTTGGCCCTGGCGGTCGAAGATCTGGCCACGCGCCAGGCCGCGCGCGTTCTGCGCGGTGGGGCTGTCGATGGAATACAGCAGCCAGTCGTCGGTGCGGAACGGGCGGTGGAACCACAGTGCGTGGTCCAGCGAGGCCATCTGCACATTGGGCTGGTAGTAGCTGATGCCGTGCGGGAAATTGGCCGTGCCCAGCAGTTGGAAATCGGACACATAAGCCAGCAGGGCACGATGCAACGCATCCGAATCGGCCACCGGCTGGGTCAGACGGAACCAGATCTGCTGAAACGGCGGCAGGCGTTCGGGCTTGAGCTCGTTGCGCGGCTGCACGTGGCGGAACTCGAACGGCCCCTGGCGCGAAAGCCAGCGCTGCACCTTGGGCGCCAGCGTGGACATGATGTGCGCCGGCACCGGGTCCAGTTCCGGCACGTCTTCCGGGGCGGGCACCCGCGGCATCGGCGGCTGGTGGGTGACGCCTTCTTCCAGTGCCTGGAAGGAGGCGGCGCAGAAGAAGATCACCTTGCCGTGCTGGATCGCCGTGACCCGGCGCACGGAGAAGCTGCCGCCGTCGCGGGTACGGTCCACGTCATAGACGATCGGCGCGTTCACATCGCCGGCGCGCAGGAAATAGGCATGCAGCGAGTGCGCCAGTCGCCCGGCCTCCGGGTCCACCGTGGCCTGTGCGGCCGACAGCGATTGCCCCAGCACCTGCCCGCCGAAGACGTATTTGGTGCCGATATCGCGGCTCTGGCCGCGGAACAGGTCGTCTTCAAGACGCTCCAGCGTGAGCAGGTCGATCAGTTCGTCGGCGACAGGTTGCGCGTGGGTCGGGCTGGCTTGGGACACTGGCTGTGCGCGGGGCTGGCAGGAGACGGCCGATTATAAGCCGCGGTCCGTCACGGCCCAGGCGGTCAAGGCCGCGGCAGGCGCTGCAGGCCGATATCGGCCAGCACGGCCTCCCAGGGAAACAGCGGGCCGGGGTCGCGCTTGCGGCGCACCTGCACGGCGCTGTCGTTGCTGGCGGGCACCTGCTCGGTGTCCAGGTCCTCGTGTCCGGTGATCCAGGCCAGGGCGGGCAGCTGTGTCTGCAGCTGGGCAATCAACCTGACCAGTGCCTGGATCTGCACGGTCGGGTAGGGCGCGTCCATGGCCTGGTGGTCTGAGGCGAGCCAATTGGGATAGCGGCCGATGTTGACCAGTTCCACTCCGATCGAGCGCGGGTTGTAGCCGCGCACATGATGGGCGGTGCGTTCTGGCCTGACCCAACACTGCGTGCTGCCGTCGCGGTCGATGTAGTAATGCCCGCTGTTGCCGGTCCCGGCGGCGTAGCGCACCTGCTCGCCGTACTCGCGGGCCATGGCCAGGTCCGGCAGCTCGGTGCAGTGCACGACCAGCAGGTCGATCTGCGCCAGGGCACGTGGATCGAGCCGGGGTTCGTAGGACAGCGGCAGGTACGCCGGCATCGATGCGGAAGCGGATGAGGCCATGGCCGCGCATGTTAGAGCGTGTGACGGACCTTGAGGTGAGCGCGAGGCGGCCCTGAAGGTGTCGAATCAGGAAGGTCGCGACGGCTCAGGCGGGGCGCGGCCAAGCGCGCAGCGCAGGGCCGACGCCGCCGGGGCGGCTGCCGGTAGGCCGCCAGCGGCACCGAGCATGCTACGCACGGCGGTCCAGAGAGCGCGCGTTGTCTGCGTAGAGCACGCGTCCGGTGGCCGGGTGACCGGGTCAAGTAAACTGATCGACCTTCGGCACCCCCGCCGCACCGCCACGGAGCCGTCATGCCCTTCAACCCCGACTCACCGCTGGCGCGGCTGATGTCCACGCTGCCGCGTGCCGGGCAGGTGCATTGGATCGGCCTGCGGCCGGCGCGCGACAGGGCGATGCTGGAAATGCCCTACGCCGATGCCACGGCCGGCGCTGGCCTTGCCGGCGATCGCTACAAAGGGGGGAGCGGCAAGCGTGGTTTGACGCTGATCCAGGCCGAGCATCTGCCGGTGATCGCCGCGCTGGCCGGCCATGAGCGCGTGCTGCCGGCGATGCTGCGGCGGAACGTGGTGGTCTCCGGTCTGCCGCTGATCGCGCTGAAGGAGCGCCGCTTCCGCATCGGCGAGGTGGTGCTTGAAGGCACCGAGTCCTGCGATCCGTGCTCGCGCATGGAAGGCGCGCTGGGTCCCGGTGGTTACAACGCCATGCGTGGGCATGGTGGCCTGTGTGCCCGCATCATTGAAGGCGGGCGTTTTTCAGTTGGTGACAAGGTGGAGGCGCTGTGATTCGCGGACATTGCATTCTTTCCCATGGATTCGAGAGCGGGCCGGACGCCACCAAGGTGACCGCGCTGGCCGAGGTGGCCGAGCGCCTGGGGTGGACTCACGAGCGCCCGGATTACACCGACCTGGACGCACGCAGCGACATCAGCCAGCTGGGCGATGTCGCCTCGCGGCTGATGCGCCTGCGTGGGCTGGCCGAGACGGCGGCCAAGCGTGGCCCGGTGGTGCTGGTCGGCTCCAGCCTGGGGGCATACATCGCCGCACAGGTGTCGCTGCAGGTCACCACGCATGGCCTGTTCCTGCTGGCACCGCCCACGCAGATGGGGCCGATGCCGGACCTGGATGCCGCCGCGGTGCCGGTGTCCATCGTGCATGGCTGGGACGATGAGCTGATCCCGGCAGGCGCGGTGATCAACTGGGCGCATACGCGTCGCGCGCGCCTGCTGCTCGTTGACGACGATCATCGTCTCGGCAAGCACGTGGACACCTGCGCCGAGGCCTTTGCGCAGCTGCTGACGCTGCTTTGATCTCTCTTCATTTTCGTCTTTCAACCAGGCCTGCGGGCCGTGGGACATGCCGTTGAACTTCTTCGTGTCCTGCGCCAAGGGTCGTGAGTACCTGCTCGTCGACGAGTTGCTGGCCCTGGGTGCCACGCGCGCCACCGCCACCGTATCCGGTGTCAATGCCGAGGGTGAACTGCGCGATGCGCAGCGCATGGTGCTGTGGTCGCGCCTGGCCAGCCGCGTGCTGTGGCCACTGGGAAGCTTCGAATGTCCCGATGACGCCGCGCTGTACGCCGGTGTGGCCGCCTTGCCGTGGGAAAGCCATCTGGCCGCGGGCGACACCTTGTCGGTGGACGCACATGTCTCCGGCACCGCCATCACCCACGCACGCTTTGCCGCGCAGCGGGTGAAGGATGCGGTGGTCGATCGGCTGCGCGGGCAGGGCGTGGAGCGTCCCAACGTGGACACCGAAGCGCCCGACCTGCGTTTGAACCTGTCGCTGCGCAAGGGCATCGCCACCATTTCGGTAGACCTGAGCGGCGGGCCGATGCACCGTCGCGGCTGGCGTGCTGAACAGAACGAGGCGCCACTGAAGGAGAATCTGGCCGCCGCTGTCCTGATGCGCGGCGGCTGGCCCGCGCGCTACCAGGAGGGTGGTGCACTGCTGGATCCGATGTGCGGCAGCGGCACGCTGTTGATCGAAGGCGCGTTGATGGCCGCCGACGTCGCACCGGGCCTGCAGCGGCACGGCAACCAGTTGCCCTCCCGCTGGACCGGGTTTGATCGTGTGATCTGGCGCGACCTGCATGCCGAAGCGCTCACCCGCGAGCGCGCCGGTCGCACGGCCCTCAAGCCGGTGTTCTTTGGCAGCGATCTATCGCACGGTGCGATCCGGGCGACCGAAGACAACGCGGTGCTGGCCGGCCTTGCAGGCTTGCTTCAGCTCCAGGCGATCGATGTGGCCGCGCTGCAGACGCCCGCCCATGCCGATGGCCCCATCTCGCATGGGCTGGTGGTGTGCAACCCACCCTATGACGAACGCTTGCAGGCCGACGCCGCGCTCTATCGCAGCATCGGCGACGGTTTGCGTCATGCCGTGCCGCAGTGGGCGGTCAGCCTGCTGTGCGGCAGCGCGGAGCTGGCCCATGCCACGGGCCTGCGTGCCAACAAGAAGTACCAGCTGTTCAATGGCGCGATCGAATGCGCGCTGATCGTGTGCGATCCCATTGCACCGCCGCAGCGTCCTGCCAGTGAGCCGCGCGCGTTGAGCGAAGGCGCGCAGATGGTGGCCAACCGCCTGCGCAAGAACCAGCGCAAGTTCAAGAGCTGGTTGCAGCGTGA
>JBEVNH010000146.1:0-10255 GCA_040508175.1 Pseudoxanthomonas sp. | reverse complement strand
GCTGCACCTTGCGGCCCCAGGCCAGCGGACCGATCGGATAGTTCACCCCGCCGGTCATCGCCGCGTCGACGTCGGCCTCGCTGGCGATGCCCTGCTGCACGGCATCGGCGGCTTCGTTGACCAGCATGGCGACAGTACGCGAGACCACCAACCCGGCGGCATCGCCAAGCACCGAAACCTTCTTGCACAGCGCGGTGAACAGGCCCGCGGCCGTGTCCAGCTGCGCCTGGCTGACGTCCAGCGCACCGGCCAGTGCGATGCGGGTGCTGGTGCGGTAATCCAGCGCCAGGTCGAACAGCACCACCGGCTCGCCCAGTGCCTGGGCGCGCACGGCGGCGCTGCGGCCATCGGTAAGCGCGAGCGCCAGGCCGTCCACGCGCAGCACGCCGTTGCCGTCGATGCGTTCGAGTGGAATGCCGGCCTCGGCGATCAACGCGGCCAGCGATTCGGCCGGGCCCAGGTCGCCTTCGATGGTCACGCGCGTGGTCGTGGTGCCCTGCAGGTCATCGGTCGCGGGACGCGCCTGGTCATCGCCGTAGGCAAAGAATCCGCGGCCACTCTTGCGGCCGAGCCAGCCGGCATCGACCAGCTGCTTCTGCACCAGCGAGGGCTGGTAGCGCGGATCGTGGAAGAAGCCTTCCCACACAGAGCGGGTCACGGCGAAATTGACGTCGTGGCCGATCAGGTCCATCAATTCGCACGGTCCCATGCGGAAGCCACCGCACTCGCGCATCACCGCATCCAGCGTCTCCGGCGCGGTGTGCTGTTCGAGCAGCAGGCGCAACGCTTCGCCGTAGAACGGGCGTGCGACGCGGTTGACGATGAAACCGGGCGTGGACTGACAGACCACCGGGACCTTCTTCCATGCACGCGCGGTGGCGACGATGGTCTGGACGATCTGCGGATCGGACGCCTGGCCGCGCACCACTTCCACCAGCGGCAGGATCGTGGCGGGGTTGAAGAAGTGCATGCCGACCACGCGCTCTGGCCTGGGCAGGCGCGAGGCCAGCGCGGTGACCGACAGCGAAGAAGTATTGGTCGACAGGATCACATCGTCGTCCACGCGCGCGGCGATGTCGCGCAGAGCGGCGGTCTTGATGTCCAGGTTCTCGACGATCGCTTCGATCACCAAGCCGACGCGTTCCAGCGCGGTGGCGCTACCGGCAGGCGTGACGCTTGCGTAGATCGCTTCGCCTTGTTCCTTTGTGATCCTGGCCTTGGCGATGCGCTTGTCGAGGCTGGCGCGGATCTGGGCGCGGCCGCGATCCAGCGCGGCATCGCTGGTGTCGCACAGATAGACCGGATGCCCGGCGGTCGCAGCGACTTCGGCGATGCCTGCGCCCATGGTGCCGGCGCCGATGACCACCACCGCGCGGTCCAGCGGCAGGGCGGTGGCAGTGGACTCAACCATCGGCTGGCTCCGTTGCTGCGAAGGACGGGCGTTGCGACACGCTGGCGAACCATGCCGCCAGCGCCGGTGCCTTGGCGCGCCAGCCGAAGTCGTCGAAGCGATAGTCCAGGTAGCCCAGCGCGCAGGCGATCGAGATCTGGCCGATGCCGAACGGCATGTCGCGCAGCGCGGTGGCTTCGCTGTCCAGCATCGCCAGGCTGGCCTCGGTCTTGCGCACGAAGGCATCGACCAGCGGCTGCAGCGGCTGGGCACGCTCGCGCTCGTTGCGGCACAGGATCAGCGCGTCCAGCAAGCCATCGCCGAAGGACAGCCAGCGCAGTGCTGGCCAACGGGCGTCACCTGCAGGAAACAGGCCGCCGTCAAAACGCGCGTCAAGGTATTCGCAGATCACCGCTGAGTCGAACAGCGTGACGCCGTCCTCCAGCACCAGCGTGGGAATCTTGGACAGCGGGTTGTCGGCCATGATGGCCGGGTTGGGCTTGAGCATCGCCGCGACCGAGCGCTGCAGGGTGAGCTGCTCCACGCAGCCTAGTTCATGCGCCACCACCATCACCTTGCGCACGAACGGCGACTTGGGCGACCAGTGCAGTTTCATCAGATGACTCCCTTGGCCCGCAGGCCTTCGATGGCATTGTCGCCGTAACCCAGTGACCGTAGGATCTGGTCGCTGTGCTGGCCCAGCAGCGGCGGCGCGGTGCGCGCCTGCAGCGGCGCCTGGGAAAAACGCATGGGGCTTGCGACCAGAGCCACGTCCACGCCAGACGGATGCGGGGTGGTCTGCACCATCTTGCGGAACTTCACCTGCGGGTCGTCCAGTACCTCGGGCACGGTGTTGATCGCGCCGCTGGGTACGCCGGCGGCATCGAGCCTGGCGATCAGGTCGGCGCGCTTCCAGGTCTTGAACACGGCCTGCAGCAGGGGGGTGAGTTCAGCGATGGCTTCCACGCGCTGGGCATTGGTCGCGTAGCGGCCTTCGGCCCATTGCGGCTGGCCCAACACGCCGCACAGCTTGGCGAACTGGCGGTCGTTGCCGACCACCAGGATGATGTCGCCATCGGTGCAGTGATAGACGTCCTGCGGCTGGATGTTGGGATGCGCATTGCCATTGCGCTGTGGGGTCTTGCCCGACACCAGGTGGTTCATCGCCTGGTTGGCCAGCGAGGCGACCTGCACATCCAGCATGCTGATGTCGATGGCATCGCCTTCGCCGGTGGCGTGGCGGCGGTTGAGCGCGGCCAGTACCGAGACGGCGGTATACATGCCGGTCATCAGGTCGACGATGGGCACGCCGACCTTCTGCGGGCCGCCACCGGGCTTGCCATCGCGTTCTCCGGTCACGCTCATCAGCCCGCCCATGGCCTGGATCAGGAAGTCGTACGCAGGCTGTTCGGCGCGCGGGCCATCCTGGCCGAAGCCGGTGACCGAGCAGTAGATTAAGCGCGGGTTGATGGCGCGCAGGCTGTCCGCATCCAGGTTGTAGCGCTTGAGCGTGCCGACTTTGTAGTTCTCCAGCACGATGTCCGCGTCCATCGCCAGCGCGCGGATGATGGCCTGGCCTTCTTCGGTGTCGATGCTGACGGTGATCGATTGCTTGCCCGCGTTGACGGCCAGGTAATAGCCGGCTTCGCGCGTGTTGTTGCCCTGCGCGTCCATGAGGAACGGCGGGCCCCACGAGCGAGTGTCGTCGCCGGCACCGGGGCGTTCGACCTTGATCACATCGGCGCCCAGGTCGGCCAGGATCTGGCCGGCCCAGGGCGCGGCGAGGATGCGGCTCAGGTCCAGGACTCTGATGCCAGAAAGCGGGCGGGGGGAACTCATGAAGGGATGTCTCCGGCGGCGCCGTGGCGCGATGGGGCGCGCGATGCGCGCTTCAGGAAAGAGCGGCCTCAGCGGCCGGTGAACACCGGTGCGCGCTTTTCACGGAAGGCGGCCTGGGCCTCCCGCGCGTCCTCAGTGCGTCCGATCGAGGCAGTCATGTCCTGTTCGTAGCGATAGCCATCGCGCAGGCTCATGTCTTCGATGGTGTTGAGCGTGTGCTTGCTCATGCGCGTGGCCACCGGGCTCTTGGCGGCGATGGTGTTGGCGACGTCCATCGCGGTCGGGAGCAGCGCTTCGGGCGAGACACAGGCCTCGACCAGGCCCAGTCGATACAGCTCGGCGCCATCGACACGCAGGCCGGTCAGTGCCATGCGGCGCAGCCGCGAGTGGCCGAACAGGCGCATCGCGTGCCGGCAGCCACCGAGCAGGCCGACGTCGATTTCCGGCAGGCCCAGCGTGGCCTTTTCGGAGGCGACCAGGATGTCAGACGAGGCCACCATCGCCAGTCCCGAGCCCAGTGCGGCGCCGTTGATGGCCACCACCACCGGCTTGGCGCATTCGCGGATCGCGTGGAAGCACTCGCGGGTGCGGCGCAGGTGCGCGCCGAGGTCGCCCGGGCCTTTGATCACCTCGGCGCGGCCCTTGAGGTCGGCACCGGCGCAGAACACCTTGCCGGCGCCGGTCAGCACCACCGCGCGGACGTCGTCCAGTTCGTTGATGCGGTCCAGCGCCAGCACCAGTTCGTCATTGAGCGTGCGGGTCAGCGCGTTGACCGGCGGTGCATCCATCGTCAGCAAGGCGACGTGGTTTTCGATCCGCACGTGCAGCTGGTTCAGGTCATCCATTGCAGCAAGGCCTTGATGGTTCGTCGGAGGCCAGTCTAGGCAGCGCATGGGAGTGCGCCGAGGCGAGCGCAGGCAGAGCTGCTATGCCACTGTGCGCATATCCGTTAGGACCAAGGTCGTATTGCCCCGTTGGGAGCCTGCATCAGCCGTACAGCGTGCGCGGGTTGTCTTCCAGGATCTGGCGCGCCAGCGATGCATCGCCCGCCCAGTCGCGGAATAGCGCCAGCAGTGCAGGGGTGTCCGGCACCGGTTCAACCCGCAGGTGCGGCCAGTCGCTGCCCCACAGGAGGCGATCCGCGCGGGCCTGCTGCATCGCCTGCTGAAACGCGCGGCCACGCTCGGGCTCCGGCTTGTGCAGCAGGTTGCGGTACATGCAAAGCTTGATCCAGGTCTGGCCGCCTTCGAGCAGCGACAGCAGCGACTGAAACGCGGGTGCATCGATGCCGGCGTCCAGGTCGAAGCCGCCGGCGTGGTCGATGACCAGCGGTACGGGCAACCCGCTTAATGTCTCGATGGCGCCGGACAGCGCCGTGGCATCGCTCCAAAGTTCGGCATGCAGGCCGGCTTCTGCCAGTGCAGGTGCCAGCTGCTTCAGGTCATCCAGCGTGGCTGCACCCGGGAAGTCGCCGCCGGTGCGGTGGCTGAAGCGCAGTGCACGCACGCCGCGATCACGCAAGCCGCGCAGGTCCAACCGGTCCTGCATGCGTGCGACCACGACGCCGCGCAGCCGCGGGAACCGCGACAGCGCGTCGTACAGCGCGGAGAAATCACGGCCGTAGGCGCTGGGGTGGATCAGCACGCCGTGCTGCAGGTCGAGCCGCTGCAGCAGCGACATGTACTGCTCCACCTGGGCCTCGGGCGGCGAATGCACGCTGGTGTCGGCCAGCGGAAAGCTTGCATACGGGCCGAACACGTGCGCATGGCAGTCCCAGCCGCTCACAGGCCACTCCGCTGGGGCAGCTCGAACGCCGGTGTCACGCCATCCGGCATCGGGATCTCATGTGCGTTCAAGGTCATGGCGACCATCGTGTAGTAGCCGACCAGCGCGGTGAGTTCGACGATGGCCTTGTCGCCCAGCAGCGCGCGCGTGCGTCCGTAAGTCGCATCGCCGACGGAGTTGGCGGCATTGAGTTCGCGCGCGAAACATACGATGGCATGCTCGGTGTCATCCAGGCCGGCGGGAATCTCCCGTGCCAGTAGCGCATCAAGGATGTCGGCGGACAGTCCGGCCTTCTCGCCTTCAAGCCGGTGCGCATACCACTCGAACGGGGAGTTGCAGGCGCGGCCAGTGACCAGGATCGCCAGCTCGCTCTGGCGTGGTGTCAGCGAGGTGTTGTAACGCAGTAGCTCGCCCAGGGCCGACCAGCGCGAGGCAAGCTCGGCATTATGAAGCGCGGCCCGCAGCGGCCCTTGGATCTTGCCGCGCTTGCCATTGATGATGCGGTCGTACACCGCGCGCTGGTCGGCATCCATCTGGGCGGGATCGGGCAGGGTAATGCGGGGCATGACGTCTCCTTGAAGGCAATGAGGGGCGTGACCCGGCTCGTGTGGGCACGCAAGCGGCCAGCTTCAACGGGGGAGCCGGCGCGTCAGGGACCGTTATAAGCCGGTGCTGCAATGGCCGACATGGCCTGCGTGGCAAGCCTGCTATGCAGTCGGTGCGGCGTGTCGCTGCCAAAGGCCCTCGGAGGCCAGGCTCTGGAACGTCTCGTCGATCTGGCCAGCAACAGCGGAAACCGCGCGGGCAGGTCCCTTGGAGCGGCTCATGGCCATGGCGATGGTGCGCTGCATGGGGGGATCGACCAGTCGGGCAGCCTGCAGGCTGCCATCGGCCAGTTCTTTCCAGACCGCGTGCACAGGTAGCACCGTATAAACGCCCTCGTGCGCCGACAGGGATTTCTGCAAGGGCAGTGAATCGGCCTCGATCGCCGGGGCGAGGGTGATGTGCAGGCTGCGCGCCATGGCATCCAGTGCAGTGCGCACACCGTTGGGCGCGCTGGGCAGGACCAGCGGCAGTTGATCCAGTGCCTTGAACGGCACCGTGTCAGCGCTGGTCAACGTGTTGCTCCGACCGCCAATGAGGTAGCTGTCCACTACGGCAAGCGACTGCTCTCCTTCCGGGAGCGAGGTGCCATAGCGATAGAGCACGGCGATGTCCACGCGCGCGTCGGCCAGCCATTCCTCCACCTGGCCGCTGGAGCCTTCCAGGATTTTCAGTGTCACCGCGGGATAGCGCGCGCGCAGCCCGCTGAAAAGCTTACCCATCATCGCCTGCGAGATCGAAGGCAGCATGCCGACGGTGACGCGTCCCGTGGGCTCGTGCGCATCGCCGCGGATGTCCCGCTCCAACTGGGCGGCATCGGCCAGCAGCGCCTTGACCTGTGGGAACAGCCGCTCGCCCAGTTCGGACAAGCGCACGCCGCGGCCGGTGCGGTTGAACAGCCGCGCACCACAGTCACGTTCGAGCGCATTGATCTGTCGGCTGAGTACAGACTGGTTGCTGTCCAGGAACAGCGCCGCTCGCGTCACGCTGCCGAGCTCGCCGATGGCGACGAAGGCGCGCCAGCGGTTGAGATCGGCCACCAGTTCGAGTTGCAGCGAGGTGACCTTAGGGTGCGGCATGGACGTGCAGGCGCCGATCGGAAATCGGCCGGCAGGGTAGCAAATGCCCGTGATCCGGCCGCTCTTCGACTAAAGGATAGCGACGGGCGCGTCATTGTGGCGGCGTGTGAAATGCAGCTGCCACAAGGGTTTGCAGGTGACCGCCTGCGCGGCATCGCAGTTGTGCCATAGCTGCATTGCCGGCAACAGGCATGCAGCGGAAAAAGCGCGGTGCCTAGACTCCATTCCGTACCCACGCAGCGGCCTGCCTTGCAGCCTGCGCTGCCCGATAGACGAGGTGGAGGGCCTCATGCCACGACAGATTCAAGCCATTCCCTGGCGGTAGGTTTACGGCGCGGCGCGTGGCGCCGTTGCCCCCTGCCAGTCGCGTCCGGCCCAGGGCCGGACCATTCATCCATCAACCACTGGGACGCGCCGAGGCGCGTCGCAAGTGGTGAATTGCGCCCGGTAAACCGGGTGCAGGGAGGGCCGCGTCCCATGTTCAAGACTTCAATGCAATACAGGTGGCTGCTCGTCCTGCTGACGTTGGCCACGTCCGTGCCTGCGTTTGCCGTCGATGGCGACAGGACCCACACGCAGGTCGACTGTGGTGCGGTGAGCCTGGACGTGGTCTCCGAAGGAGTCGGAAAGACCGTGGTGTTGCTGCCCTCGCTGGGGCGGGACTCGCTGGACTACGATCCCGTCGCCGCGGGAATGGCCGCGCGAGGCTATCGCGTGCTGCGTCCCCAGCCGCGCGGCCTCGGTGCCAGCCACGGGCCGATGACCGGCATCACATTGGCCGATCTGGCCGATGACGTGAATTGCGCCATCGATCATTTCCAGGCTGCACCGGCCGTAGTGGTCGGCCATGCGTACGGCAACTGGGTGGCGCGCATGCTGGCTGCGCGTCATCCGCCGGCCGTGCGGGGTGTCGTGGTGGCTGCCGCCGCGGCAAAAACCTACCCCAAGTCGCTGTCGGCCAACATCATTCGGATCGCCGATCCGGCAACATCCGATGCGGATCGCCTGACGTTGTTGCAGGCCACGTTCTTCGCGCCTGGCAACGATGCTCGCGTTTGGCTGGACGGCTGGCATCCGGGGGTGCGTACCAGTCAACGCAACGCCAGCGACGCCACGCCGAAGTCGCTGTGGTGGAGCGCTGGCGGAAAGGTGCCGTTGCTGGATCTTCAGGCCGCGTCCGACCCCTTCATGCCAGCAGGCCGGCGCCAGGAGTTGCGCGAGGAACTGGGCCCGCGCGTCAGCGTGGTCACCATTCCCGGTGCGGGTCATGCACTGCTGCCGGAACAGCCGGATCGGGTCGTCGAGGCCATCGTGACGTGGGCGGAAACGCTGCCCTGATCGTGTCCATACGTGCGCTTTCCATCGACGGCGACGTGACCCCCGTGCGCTGCTTCCGTCACCTGCATCCCGTCCTGGGAGGGCCTCTGATGCGTTGTTCGAAGTCCCTGGTCAAACCTTTGCACTGCCGCCTGGCGACAGGTTTCTGCCTGCTTGCCGCCGCTGGTGCGAGTCATGCCGGGACCTTCGTTGGCGAGAAGGGAAGCATTGAATTCTTCGGCAACCTCTACCCGCAGTATCAATGGACTTCTTTTACCGAGCCGACGGCAGTTGGCAGCCAGGTCAGCACGCTGGTGACCAGATCCAATACCAGCACCACCCTGCGCAGCGTAACCAATCGGCGTGACATGGATCGGATCAACTGGTCGCAGTCCTTTGTCGCGATGCGCGGGAAATATCAGTTCAATGACGCTTGGGAAGTCGGCTTCCGCCTGGATGAGCAGATTGCGACGCCTTACAACAATGAGGAGTATTTTAGTCGGAGTAGAGATGCTTATCTTTATGTCGACCATCAGCACCTGGGCACTTTTACCGCGGGTCGCATCAACAGCATTCTGTCCAACTGGGGCGATCCGGTTCGGATGCTGGGCGTCAGTGAAAGCAACTTCATCTCGACCGCGGTCCTGCTGAGCGGCGCCGGGTTCAGTGGTGGTAGCGGGGCCGGTACCACCATCTGGGTGACGCGTGCCAGTCACGGCTATAAATGGGAAAGCCCGAAGTGGAATGGATGGTCCCTTGGCACGAGCTACATGCCGCACCGGGACGGCCCTGAATTCGGTCGGCCGAGGCGCGCCTATTCCTATGGCATCCGCTGGGACACGGGGCCTTGGTATGCCGCCGTGCAGTACGAGCGCCATACCAACCACTTGGTGATTAGCGGCGTGCCCACCGCGCCACCTGCCGAGACCTCCATCGTCAACCAGGGGGGCGGCTCGCTTGATCAGAATGTCAGGTTTAGTGCGGCCTACCAGACCAAACGGTTCAAAGTTGGCTTCGATCTATCACGCGTGCAATACGCCGAGGACCCGACGCTCGCCTACGGCAAGTTCAAGTCCTACACCGTACCGACCTGGAAGATCAGTGGTGAGTGGCAGGCCACGCCCAAGCTGACGCTGGCGGCCAACTACATCCATGCCGGTGCCGGACATTGCGTCCTGTCCGGCGGCGCGGTGTGCTGCACCTTGGGCATGGGCGCAGATGGCTACGAAATCGGTGCCCGCTACAACTTCTCCAAGTATTACTCCCTGTTCGCGTTGGCAGGACGCATCGACGACAACCCGTCTTCGAACTACGGCTCTCCAATGCGTGCCCCGCTTGGGGCAACCGTGGACAACCTGGCCATCGGCCTGCACGTCAAGTACTGATGCGCCGGCCTGCTATCCCCTTTTTTGGTTCGTCCTACCGCCGCCGTCATGGCTGGCAGACCGGCGCGCTGCCTGACACCCTGATGCGAGGTCCCCAATGAGTTCCCAGGTGCAACCGTCGTCCGCCCGCCATACGGCAGAACCCTCGCTAGCCGATGCCATCTACCGCAAGATTAAGTGGCGCATCTTGCCGCTGATCATGCTCTGCTACACCGTCGCGTTGATCGACCGCAACGTGATTGGTTTTGCCCGCCTCGATTTCATGCAGCAGCTGGGCTTCAACGAAGTCATCTACGGCATCGGGACCGGCATGTTTTTCGTCGGCTATTTCGTATTCGAAGTGCCCAGCAACCTGTGGCTGCAGAAGATCGGCGTGCGCCTGACGTTCCTGCGCATCATGTTCTTGTGGGGGCTGGCCTGTGCGGCGTTCGCACTGATGACCTCGCCGACCGAGTTCTACATCTACCGCTTCCTGCTGGGCGCGGCCGAAGCGGGTTTCTTCCCGGGCGTGCTGCTGTACATCACCTTCTGGATTCCCAAGGCGCGCCGCGCCAGCGTCACCGCGCTGTTCATGGCCGCACTGCCAATCGCCGGCATGCTGGGCGGGCCACTGGCCGGTACGATCATGCGCGTGCTCGATGGTGCGCTGGGCCTGCATGGCTGGCAGTGGTTGTTCATCGTCGAAGGACTGCCGGCCTGCGTGCTGGGCGTGGTGGTTTACTACTTCCTCGACAACAGGCCGGCCGACGCCAAGTGGCTGAGTGCGCCGGAGAAGGCCCTTGTCCAGGCCGACGTCGACCGCGACAGCGCTGCCTCGCCAGGCCAGCACCACTCCCTTTGGCAAGCCTTTGGCGACA
>JBEVNH010000141.1:0-18839 GCA_040508175.1 Pseudoxanthomonas sp. | reverse complement strand
GTCAGATCGTTGTCCTTGGAGTGGATGCCGATCAGCTGGCCTTCGTACACGTTGTCGCCTTCGGCGGCGAACAGCTTGCCGCGTTCCTGCAGCGGTCCAAGCGAGTAGGCCGGCGTGGCGCCCGGGGCATTGGCGATCATCACACCATTCTGGCGCTTGGCGATGGCGCCCTGTTCCTTCGGACCGTAGTGGTCGAACACGTGGAACAGCAGGCCGCCGCCCTGGGTCAGGGTCTTGAACTCGTTCTGGAAGCCGATCAGGCCGCGCGCCGGGATTTCATAGTCCAGACGCACGCGCCCCTTGCCGTCGGGCTCCATGTTCTTCAGCTGGCCCTTGCGGGTGCCCAGCTTTTCCATGACGCCGCCCTGGTGCTGTTCCTCGACGTCGACGACCAGTTGTTCGATCGGCTCCATCAGCTTGCCGTCGATTTCCTTGATGATCACTTCCGGGCGCGACACGGCCAGCTCGTAGCCTTCGCGACGCATGTTCTCGATCAGCACCGACAGGTGCAGCTCGCCACGACCGGAGACCAGGAACTTGTCCGCGTCTTCCAGCTGCTCGACCTTCAGTGCCACGTTGTGCACGGTCTCGCGTTCCAGGCGGTCCTTCAACTGGCGGCTGGTGAGGAACTTGCCGCCCGACAGATCCTTGTTGCCGGCGAACGGCGAGTTGTTGACCTGGAAGGTCATGGAGATGGTCGGCTCGTCCACGGTCAGCGCCGGCAGCGCCTCGGGCGTGTCCAGGGCGGTGATCGTGTCGGAGATGGTCAGCTCTGAGATGCCGGAGATGGCGACGATGTCGCCGGCCTGCGCGCTGTCCTGCTCGATGCGCTCCAGGCCCAGGAAGCCCAGGACCTGCAGCACCTTGCCCTGGCGCTTCTTGCCCTCGCGATTGATCACCGCGACCGGCATGTTCTTCTTGAGGACACCGCGCTGGATGCGGCCGATGCCGATCACGCCGACGAAGTTGTTGTAGTCCAGCTGGCTGATGCGCATCTGGAACGGACCGTCAGGGTCCACTTCCGGCTTGGGCGCGTGCTGCATGATCGCTTCGTAAAGCGGGGTCATGTCGCCGTCGCGCACCGTGTCTTCCAGGCCGGCATAGCCGTTCAGGGCGGAGGCATAGACGATCGGGAAGTCGAGTTGCTCATTGGTGGCGCCGAGCTTGTCGAACAGGTCGAACACTTGGTCGATGACCCAATCCGGACGCGAGCCGGGGCGATCGACCTTGTTGACCACGACGATCGGCTTGAAGCCCATCGCGAACGCCTTCTGTGTCACGAAGCGCGTCTGCGGCATCGGGCCGTCCATCGCGTCGACCAGGATCAGCACGGTGTCCACCATCGACAGTACGCGCTCGACCTCTCCGCCGAAGTCGGCGTGTCCAGGGGTGTCGACGATGTTGATGCGGTTGCCCTGCCAGGTAATGGCCGTGTTCTTGGCCAGGATCGTGATGCCACGCTCCTTTTCCTGATCGTTGCTGTCCATCACGCGCTCGGCGAGGACAGTGCGCTCGGACAGCGTGCCGGACTGCTTGAGCAGCTGGTCGACGAGGGTGGTTTTGCCATGGTCGACGTGGGCGACGATGGCGATGTTGCGGAGATTTTCGATAGACATGCGGCGGCGGGCGCGCCGGATGCGCGCAGGGCTAGGGAGGGAAGGGCGCTATTATAGCCGGCTGCGCCTGCCCAACGGGCGGATCCTGAACGATAATTTCACAAAGTGGAGTACTTATGTCCCTGACCGCGACCTTCAACACCTCCCGCGGCGTCATCGTCATCGCCCTGGCCCCGGAAAAGGCCCCGCTGACCGTGGCCAATTTCGTGAACCTGGCCAAGCATGGTTTCTACGACGGCTTGAACTTCCACCGTGTGATCCCGGACTTCATGATCCAGGGCGGTTGCCCCAGCGGCACCGGCACCGGCGGTCCGGGCTATCGCTTTGAAGATGAAACCCGCAATGGCCTGGGCCACGAGCGCGGCGTGCTGTCCATGGCCAACGCCGGCCCGAACACCAACGGCAGCCAGTTCTTCATTACCCACGTGGCCACCCCGTGGCTGGATGGCAAGCACACGGTGTTCGGCACCGTGACCTCGGGTCTCGACGTGGTGGATGCGGTGAAGCAGGGCGACAGCATCGACTCGGTCAAGATCGAGGGTGACATCGATGCCGTATTGGCCGCCCAGGCCGACCGCGTGGCCGAGTGGAACAAGCACCTGGCTGCTTAAAGCCGGTAACTGCATGCGGGCCGCGGCCGTCTGTAGCCCTTTGGTCGAAAGCGGTCGTCAGGGGCCCGCATGCTAAAATTCCGCGCCGCACAAATGAGGCGGCGCCATCAGGAGTCTGCCGTCCATGTCGATCGCGCCGTGTCATCCGCAGGATGCATGCGAGGTCCCCGTGACAGCGTGCTTCGTGAGCCCTCCATCCGCCTGGCGCGTCTAGCGCCTTTCCCCTGAGGCGGGCATCAGGCCCGCCGCCCGATGCACGAGGAATCCACACCATGAAACAACCCGTCCGTGTTGCCGTGACCGGCGCCGCCGGCCAGATTGGCTATGCCCTGCTGTTCCGTATCGCCTCCGGCGAAATGCTGGGCAAGGACCAGCCGGTGATCCTGCAACTGCTCGAGCTGCCGATCGATAAGGCTCAGGCCGCGCTGAAGGGCGTGATCATGGAGCTCGAGGATTGTGCGTTCCCGCTGTTGGTCGGCACCGTCGGCACCGACGATCCGGAAGTGGCCTTCAAGGACGCCGACGTGGCCCTGCTGGTCGGCGCCATGCCGCGCGGCCCGGGCATGGAGCGCAAGGACCTGCTGCTGAAGAACGCCGAGATCTTCACCGTCCAGGGCAAGGCGCTGAACAAGGTCGCCTCGCGTGACGTGAAGGTGCTGGTGGTCGGCAACCCGGCCAATACCAATGCCTACATCGCCATGAAGTCGGCGCCGGATCTGAATCCGAAGAACTTCACCGCCATGCTGCGTCTGGACCACAACCGCGCGTTGAGCCAGCTGTCGACCAAAGCCGGCGTGGCCGTGGGCGAGATCGAGAAGTTCGTCGTGTGGGGCAACCACAGCCCGACCATGTACCCGGACTACCGCTTCGCCACCGTGGGCGGCGCCTCGCTGAAGGACAAGATCAACGACGCCGACTGGAACGCCAACGACTTCATCCCCAAGGTCGGCAAGCGCGGCGCGGCGATCATCGAAGCCCGTGGCCTGTCCTCGGCCGCCTCGGCTGCCAATGCCGCCATCGACCATATCCATGATTGGGTGCTGGGCAGCGACGGTAAGTGGACCACGATGGGCATCCCGTCCGATGGCTCCTACGGCATCCCGGAAGGCGTGATCTTCGGTTTCCCGGTTACCACCGAGGACGGCAAGTACACGATCATCAAGGACCTGCCGATCGACGAGTTCAGCCAGAAGGCCATCGACAAAACCCTGGGCGAGCTGGAAGAAGAGCGCGGCGGCGTGGCCCACCTGCTGGGTTGAGCCTTAGCAGTGCCGGAGCACCCCCTTCGGACGTAGAAAGCAGAAGCGCCGGGCCGAGAGGTCCGGCGTTTTTCTTCGCTGGCCGTGGTCGTGGCGTGCAGCAGGTGCGGACCGCGGCTTCCATCGCACGCATGTGCATCCCACACTCATGCTTTCGGCCATCCTGTCTGCCCATGCCCTCCATCCTTGAGATCGAAGCCACTGGCCCGCACGCGCTCCACCGCCTTGAGGCCAGTGCGCTGACCGTGCACGCGCAGCCCGTGGTGGTCCGCGGCCTGTGCCGCGATTGGCCGCTGGTGGTGACGGCCAATCGCTCGGCCGGCGACTTTGCCCGGGCCCTCGCGGCCTTGGATACCGGAGTGGCGGTCGACGTGCTGGAGCTGGCGGCGGAGACCGATGGCGTGGTGGGGTACAACGCCGCGATGGACGGCTTCAATTACCGTCATTTCAAACTGCCTGTTCGCGAGGCGCTGATGGGACTGGCCGCGCGCAACCAGCGCACGCCTCCGGTCGGTGTGGCGCTGCAGAGTGCGCTGATTGCAGACTGCATCCCCGGCTTTCTGCAGGACCACCCCATGCCATGCCTGCCTGCGTCATGGGCCCAGCCAAGGTTATGGCTGGGCAATCGCGTGACCACGCCAGCGCACTTCGATGCATCGCACAACCTGGCGGTCGTGGCATGCGGCCGGCGGCGTTTCACGCTGTTTCCCATCGAGCAGATCGACAACCTCTACATCGGTCCGCTCGACTTCGCACCGACGCTTTCGGCCATGACCGTGGCGCGCTTGAATCCGCCTGACCTGCAGCGCTTTCCACGTCTGGCCACGGCGTTGCGGCACGCGATGACGGTGGAACTCTGTCCGGGCGACGCGCTCTACATGCCGCCGCTGTGGTGGCATCAGGTGGAGTCGCTGGAACCGCTGAATGCACTGGTAAATTACTGGTGGACGCCGCCACAGGCGGCTGCCCCTGCGCCGATGTCCGGCCTGGGCGCGCTGAGCCACGCCGCCTTGGCGCTGCGACAACTGCCGGCTGCCGAGCGCGCGGCATGGCGCGTGCTGTTCGAGCATTATGTGTTTGCTGACGCCGATCCGGTCGCGCACCTGCCGTTGGATCGCCGCGGGATGCTGGGGACCCTGGAGGCTGACGCGCTGGAACAGGCGCGCGCGCGGATCCGGCGGATGCTGTAGCGCAAGCGCCGTCGGTATGCGTTGCGCGATCCGGTTCCGTGTTTCGACCATGGTCGGAAGGTCCCCCGCCGCGGGCGGGCCTATGCTCGGGACCAGGCTGGCGTCTGGGAGGGCGGTCATGGGCTACGAGGAGATCCATCGTCGATCGGTGGAAGCGCCGGAGGCGTTCTGGGCCGAAGAGGCCAAGGCCATCTACTGGCACATGCCACCGCAACAGATCCTGGAATACGACACCCCGCCCTTCCGGCGCTGGTTTGTCGGGGGTCAAACCAACCTCTGCTACAACGCCGTGGACCGGCATCTGGCCGAGCGTGCCGATCAGCTGGCACTGGTGGCTATTTCCACAGAAACCGATATCACCAGCGAATTCACTTACGCCCAGCTGCATGCGGAGGTCAACGCGTTCGCTGCCGTGTTGAGGCGGCTGGACGTGCAGCGCGGCGACCGCGTGGTGATCTACATGCCGAACATGGCCGAGGCCGTGTTCGCCATGCTGGCCTGCGCGCGCATTGGCGCGGTGCACTCCGTGGTGTTCGGAGGATTCGCCGCGCACAACCTGGCGCTACGCATCGACGATGCCCAGCCCAAGTTGTTGATCGCTGCCGACGCTGGAAGCCGAGGTGGCAGGGTGATTCCTTACAAGCCACTCATCGATGCAGCCTGTGCCGAAGCGCAGTACGCGCCGCCGAAGGTGTTGATCGTGTCGCGCGGGCTGGATGCGGCCGAACCGAAAGTGCCCGGACGCGACGAAGACTACGCCACGCTGCGCGCACAGGTGGGCGACGCGCAGGTGCCGGTGGAATGGCTGGAATCCAATGAACCCAGCTATCTGCTGTACACCTCCGGCACCACTGGTAAACCGAAAGGCGTACAGCGCGATGTCGGTGGCTACGCGGTGGCCATGGCGCAATCGATGCGCACCATCTTCGACTGCGCGCCAGGCCAGGTGATGTTTTCCACCTCGGACGTGGGCTGGGCAGTGGGACATTCCTACAACGTCTATGGGCCACTGATCGGCGGCTGCACCTCGTTGTTGTACGAAGGCCTGCCGCTGACGCCCGATGCCGGCATCTGGTGGGCGCTCTGCGAGCAGTACGGCGTACGCACGATGTTCTCCTCGCCCACGGCGATCCGCGTGTTGAAGAAGTACGACGTGGATTTCATCAAGCGCCACGACCTGTCCGAGCTGAAGTATCTGTTTCTGGCCGGCGAGCCGCTGGACGAGCCGACGGCACGGTGGATCACCGATGCGCTGCACAAGCCGGTGATCGACAACTACTGGCAAACCGAGACCGGTTGGCCGGCGCTGTGCGTGCTGCCGGGCTTGGATATGAAGCCGGTGCGTTTCGGCTCGCCGGGCTTTCCGAATCTCGGTTACAAGATGAAGATCATTGACGAGATCACTGGCGAGACGGTGGCGCCAAACCAGAAGGGGGTGCTGGTGATCGAGCCGCCGCTGCCGCCGGGCTGCATGAGCACGATCTGGCGCGATGACCAGCGGTTCCTGGAAAGCTACTTCAGCCATTTCAAGGAGCTGCTGTACAGCTCGCTGGATTGGGCCATCCGCGACGAGGACGGCTATATCTTCATCCTCGGACGCACCGACGATGTCATCAACGTTGCTGGCCATCGGCTGGGCACGCGTGAGATCGAGGAGTCCGTGTCCGGCTTCAGCGCAGTGGCCGAGGCGGCGGTGATCGGCGTGGCCGATGAGGTCAAGGGGCAAGTGCCGGTGGTGTTTGCCACCTTGCGCCAGGCCACGCAGGAAGCACAGGCGCGCCATGCCGCCGCCGATGGCATGCGCAAGATGGTGGTCGACCACCTGGGCGCCGTGGCGCGCCCGGCGCGCGTCTACATCGTCGACGCCTTGCCCAAGACGCGTTCGGGCAAGTTGCTGCGCCGTTCCATCCAGGCGCTGGCGCAGGGCGACGATCCGGGTGATCTGTCCACGCTGGACGATCCCAATGCGCTGGAGGAAGTGCGGCGCGCGCTGCAGCGCGGGCCGGACAACGGCAGCTGATACGTCACAACGGCCACTTGGAAGAGAAAAGTCAGTCGGCTTGTTCCAGCGCCGCCGGCCGTGCGCCACTGTAATGCGCGCGCGGACGGATCAGCTTGCCCAGACTCTGCTGTTCCAGGGCGTGCGCCAGCCAGCCGGCCAAGCGGCCGGTGGCAAACAGCACCAGCGCGGGCGCGGCTGGTAAGCCATGCAGCCAGCAGACGGCGGCCAGCATCAGGTCGACATTGGGCTGCAGGCCGCTGACCTCGCCTGCGCGTGCGATGACCGCTTCCAGCTGCGCCATGCCGGGCAGATCGGCATGGCGCGGACGCAGCATCGCCAGCAGCTCGGCCGCGCGCGGATCGCCGTTGGGGTAGAGCGCATGGCCAAAGCCGGGCAGGTCGTCGCCACGCTGCCAGCGTTGTGCGACTTCTTCCTCGCCGCTGTCGATCAGTGCATAGGCGCGCGCCGTTGCGCCTCCATGGCGTGGTCCGGACAAAGCCGCCAGGCCGCTGCAGACGGTGGCATGCAGGTGCGCGCCGGTGGAGGCCACCACGCGTGCGGCGAAGGCCGAGACGTTCAATTCATGATCGGCGCACAGCACCAGTGCGGCGCGCACCAACTCGGCAAAGCCGGCATCGTCGGGACGCAGCGCCCGTGCCAGCTGCAGATGCACCGGCGCCGCGTTGGGCCCGTGCGCGATCAACAGCGCGGCGTTGTGGCGCAGCAGCCCTGCGGCGATCTGGCGCCGGACGTCGACCGACTGGTTGAACGAGTGCCGCACCTCCAGCGCCAACAGCGGCATCACGGCCAGCGTGCGCTCCAGCGGCGGCAGGGCCGCATTGCCGGCGATGGACTGCACGACAGACGGCCAAGGCGCGGGTGGCGGCACGAATGGATCGTCGCCGCCGCAGTCCCACAGCAGCCGTGCGGTGTCTTCCAGCGTTGCGCCGTCTCGCACCATGGCCACGGCCGATTGCCCTCTGTAGTACGGACTCTCCGGACGAATCAGCGAGATCCGCGTTTCCATCACCGGCAGGCCGCGGTCCAGGCTCTGCGCCGCCCCGCGCGCGGCGCCACGGCCGGCCCGCTTGTTCTGCGCCAGCCGCTCCACATCCTGTTTGCGGTACATGCGGCTGCGCGCTTCCAGCCCGGGGCGCGACTCCAGCAGCCCTCGGCTGACATAGGCGTACAGCGTGGCCGCGCTGATGCCCAGGATGCGGCAAGCCTCGGGAGCGGGGATCAGGTCGTCGGACATGGTGATAGGTTGATTGATGGAATCAAGATTGATCAATATGTTGAAGGGTGCCAGATTCCCTGCCGTCCTGCTGCCATCGGCAGTACCTTGATGTTGAGAAGGAGGCTTCATGTCCATTCCATCCGCAGGCGCGCGTTTCCGCGCCGCACTGGCTGAAGAGTCACCGCTGCAGGTGATCGGCGCCATCAACGCCAACCACGCGCTGCTGGCCAGGCGCGCTGGCTACAAGGCGATCTATCTGTCTGGCGGTGGCGTGGCGGCTGGTTCGCTCGGCATGCCGGACCTTGGCATCAATACGCTGGAAGACGTGCTGATCGACGTGCGCCGCATCACCGACGTCTGCGATCTGCCGCTGATGGTGGATATCGACACCGGCTTCGGCGCCAGCGCCTTCAACATCGAACGCACGGTGAAGTCGCTGATCAAGGCCGGGGCAGCGGCATGCCACATCGAGGACCAGGTCGGTGCCAAGCGCTGCGGCCATCGCCCCGGCAAGGAGATCGTCTCCCAGGGCGAGATGGTGGACCGCATCAAGGCTGCGGCCGATGCCAAGACCGATCCGGATTTTTTTCTCATCGCGCGCACCGATGCGATCCAGGTCGAAGGCGTGGACAAGGCGATCGAGCGCGCCATTGCCTGCGTCGAGGCCGGCGCTGATGGCATCTTCGCCGAGGCTTCCTACGATCTGGGTACTTACCAGCGCTTCGTGGACGCGGTGAAAGTACCGGTGTTGGCCAACATCACCGAGTTCGGTGCCACGCCGCTGTTCACGCGCGAGGAACTGGCCAGCGTCGGGGTGGCGATCCAGCTGTATCCACTATCCGCGTTCCGCGCGATGAACAAGGCGGCCGAGCATGTCTATCAGGTGATCCGTCGGGACGGCCACCAGCAAGCAGTGATCGATACCATGCAGACCCGCGAGGAACTGTATGACCGGATCGGTTATCACGCATTCGAAGACAGGCTGGATGCATTGTTTGCATCCCGACCGCGCTAACGGTCCATTGCCGCGCACCTTCGCAGGATTTCGCCATGCCGCTGTCTTTTCATCGCGCCAGGTCGCCGGACCGTCTGCAGACCGCCCGCGCGCTGCTGCAAAGCGAGATCGAGAAACTGCCCGAGGGCGAGCGCGCGATCGTCGAGCGCTTCGTCGAGCGACGCCAGGTCTCGCGCAACATCGTGCGCGACTACGACCAGTCGTCCTCGATGGGCGAGCGCATTGCCGATCGCGTGGCCGCCGTCGGTGGCAGCTGGAGTTTCATTTTGGTGTTCCTGGGCGGCCTGATCGCCTGGATGACATTCAACTCGCTGGTGCTGGCACGTCAGGCATTCGATCCCTTTCCGTACATTTTGCTCAACCTGTGCCTGTCGTGCGTGGCAGCCATCCAGGCGCCCATCATCATGATGAGCCAGAACCGGCAGGGCACCATCGACCGTCTGCGCGCGGAGAACGATTACGCCGTCAACGTCAAGGCGGAGCTCGAAATCATGCAGGTGCAGGAAAAGCTCAGCAGCCTGCGCGACCACGACTGGACCCACCTGGTCGAACTGCAACAGCAACAGATCCTCATGCTGCAGCGCCTGGTCGCCGATCTATGTGGCGTCGCGCCCGCAGCTCCTGCAAGACCCGACATTCCAGAGCAGAAGAGCGAGTAACTTCATGAGCGAATCCGCCACGCCCACGCCGGGCTTCAAGCCCAAGAAATCCGTTGCCCTGTCCGGTACGCCTGCCGGCAACACTGCGCTGTGCACGGTCGGCCGCAGCGGCAACGATCTGCACTATCGCGGTTATGACATCCTGGACCTGGCCAAGAGCGAGTTCGAGGAAATCGCCTACCTGCTGGTGCACGGCAAGCTGCCGAGCAAGGCCGAGCTGCGTGGCTACAAGGCCAGGCTGAAAATGCTGCGTGGCTTGCCAGCGACGGTAAAAGCGTCGCTTGAGCAGCTCCCGCCCAGTGCGCATCCGATGGACGTCATGCGCACCGGCGTGTCGGTGCTGGGCTGCGTGCTGCCGGAGAAGGACGACCACAACCATCCGGGCGCGCGCGACATCGCCGACAAGCTGATGGCCTCGCTTGGTTCGATGCTGCTGTACTGGTATCACTTCGCCTTCAACGGCAAGCGCATCGAGGTGGAGACCGATGACGATTCCGTCGGCGGGCATTTCCTGCATCTGCTGCATGGCAAGAAGCCGAGCGAATCGTGGGTCAAGGCGATGCATACCTCGCTGGTGCTGTATGCCGAGCACGAGTTCAACGCCTCCACCTTCGCCAGCCGCGTCGTGGCCGGCACCGGCAGCGACCTGTACAGCGCCATCTGTGGCGGTATCGGTGCGCTCCGCGGGCCCAAGCACGGCGGCGCCAACGAGGTGGCCTTCGAAGTGCAGAAGCGCTACGACACGCCGGATGAGGCTGAAGCCGACATCAAGGCGCGCGTGGAAAAGAAGGAAGTGGTCATCGGCTTCGGTCACCCGGTCTACACGGTCAGCGATCCCCGCAACAAGGTCATCAAGCAAGTGGCCAGGGCGCTGTCGGAAGAGCAGGGCAGTCTGAAGATGTACGACATCGCCGAGCGCCTGGAGACGGTGATGTGGGACATCAAGAAGATGTTCCCCAACCTCGATTGGTTCAGTGCGGTCAGCTACCACATGATGGGCGTGCCGACGGCGATGTTCACGCCGCTGTTCGTCATCGCCCGCACCGCCGGCTGGAGCGCGCATGTGATCGAGCAGCGCATCGACGGCAAGATCATCCGCCCCAGCGCCAACTACACTGGCCCGGAGGACCAGATCTTCGTGCCGATCGATCAGCGCTGAGCGCCCATGCCATGCTGCGCATGATCGTCGGTCATGGCCCGCCTTGCGTTGCAACTGCTGAGGTGGAAATGAGGAGAGGCTGGGCGCAGCATGCCGTGCCCTCACGACTGCGACAGAATCGCTGCGGTGCGTCATGCCTTCAACTATGGCCCTCGTTACCGTTGAAACTCCCTGATCGGTCCGCGCCGATCCCGTCGTTGTAAGGATTTTTCATGACCCCCCGTTTGACGCGCCGCTCCCTCCTGCTGGGCGCAGGTTCCCTTGCCCTGGTGTCCCGCATGCCGGTTGGCCTGGCCTTGGGACCAATGCCGGAAGCAGAACGCTCAGCGTTCATCGATCGCCTCATCGCCAGGATGACGCTGGAGGAAAAGGCGGGACAGCTGACGTTGATGGCGTCTTCCTTCACCAGCAAGGAGGCGGCGGCCGCCAATCCCGATGCCGCGCAGCAGCGCACCGGTCAGCAGCTGTCCGAAGCACGTGCCGGCCATCTGACCGGCGTGTTCAACGGCTCGGACGTGCAGTGGCACCGACAACTGCAGCGCGAGGCGCTCAAGAGCCGGCTGAAGATTCCGATGCTGTTTGCCGCCGACGTCATCCACGGCTTTCGCACTATCTTCCCGGTGCCGCTGGGCGAGGCAGCCAGCTTCGATCCCGACCTGGCGCGGCGCACAGCGCGTGCGGCGGCGGTGGAGGCCAGCGCGGTCGGCATCGACTGGACGTTCGCGCCGATGGTGGATATCGCCCGCGATGCGCGCTGGGGCCGCGGCGTGGAAGGCAGCGGCGAAGACCTGCTGCTGGGCAAGCGTTTCGCGCAGGCGCGTGTGCAGGGCTTCCAGGGCGAGGGCATCGGCCGAAATGACGCGGTGGCCTCCTGCCCGAAGCATTTCGCAGCCTATGGTGCAGCCGAGGGTGGGCTGGACTACAACACCGTGGATGTCTCCGAGCGCACGTTGCGGCAGACCTATTTCCCACCGTTCCAGGCCGGGTTCGATGCGGGCGCGATGACGACGATGGCCGCATTCAACGAGATTTCCGGCGTGCCCGCGCACGGCAATGCCTGGTTGCTGGACGACGTCCTGCGTGGTGAATGGAATTTCCGTGGCTTGGTGGTGTCGGACTACACCGGCGACAACGAGCTGATCCTGCATGGCTATGCCGAAGACGAGAAGGATGCCGCGCGCCTGGCGCTGCTGGCGGGCGTGGACATGAGCATGCAGAGTGGTCTCTACCTGAAATACGTACCGGAGCTGGTGCGTGAGGGCAAGCTGCCGATCGAGAAGGTCGACACCGCCGTACGTCGCGTGCTGCAGCTCAAGATGCTGCTCGGCCTGTTCGACGATCCATATCACCGCATGGATCGCAAGCGTGCCGAGGCTGCGCAGCGCACGCCGCAGACGCTGGCACTGGCGTATGAGGCGGCGGTGAAGTCAGTGGTCCTGCTGAAGAACGAGCGCAGCCTGCTGCCGCTCAAGCGCAGCGGCCAGCGTATCGCCTTGATCGGGCCGATGGCGCGCAACTGGGAGCAGACGCGCGGACCGTGGGTGTTGTTTGCCGGCGACGACAGCAAGGCCGATCTGGCCACCGGCATGCGCGCGCTGATGGCCGATGCGACGCAGCTCGATGTGGTCGACGGCAGTGACTTTGATGAAGCACTGCCCGGCGGTGTGGACAAGGCGGTGGCCGCCGCCAAGGCCGCCGATGTGGTGGTGCTGGCGGTTGGCGAGTCGCCGCAGCATTCCGGCGAGGCGCAGTCGCGCACGGCCATCGTGATCCCGGCCGTGCAGCAGGCGTTGATCGAAGCAGTGGCGGCCACCGGCAAGCCGCTGGTGGTCGTGCTGAGCAATGGCCGCGCGCTGGCGCTGGACGGGGCGGCGCTGGACGCACGCGCGATCCTGGTGAGCTGGTTCCTGGGATCGGCCTCGGGCAAGGCCCTGGCCGACGTGTTGTTCGGCGAGGTCAGCCCGTCAGGTCGCCTGCCGATCAGCTTCCCGCGCGAATCGGGGCAGGTGCCGTATTACTACGACCACAAGCCGACCGGCCGGCCCAATCCGGAGGGCGGGAAGCTGGAAGCCTTCAAGACCCACTATCGCGGCATTCCCAACAGTGCGCTGTTCCCGTTCGGTCATGGCCTGACCTATGGCGAAATCGAGTACGGCAAGCTGACGCTCAGCGGTGAGACGATCGGCGCCGGCGGCGTGCTGGACGTATCGATCCAGGTCCATAACCGCGGCACGCGCGCGGTGGAGGAAGTTGTACAGCTCTACGTGCATGACCGTGCGGCCAGCATCACCCGCCCGGTGCGCGAGCTGAAGGATTTCCGCAAGGTCGCATTGGCGGCGGGGGCATCGGAAACCGTGCGTTTCACCTTGCGCCGCGAAGCGCTTGCCTTCATTGGCTGGGATCTCAAGCCGGTCGTGGAGCCGGGCGTGTTTGACGTGTGGATCGCGCCTTCGGCGGAAGCTGCCGGTGCGCATGGCACGTTCACCGTTGTTTGACGCGCGCCCGTCTGCGGCAGGTGTCACGAGCAATCGCGACACGCGTTGAAGAGGTAAAGGCCGCGCAAGCGGCCGTCGTTTTTCGATGTGTGGCAGCTGCTGGATTTCGGTCGATGTCTTCCGCCTCCAACGCTGCCTGCACGCCGGTATCAGCCCGTCAGTCCGTGCCTACATGGCGGGATCGGCGATGTAGCCACGCAGGCCGCGTGTTGCGTCAGCACGAAATCGCCATCGACCAGCGTCGGCACGCTGCCGGCAGATTTGATCTCCAGGTGTGCCGACGCCTTCATTTGCTCGGCGTTCAACGCCTGTAACTCAAAAACAGCCGGGCCAGTGCTAGGTGATGTGGTCGGCGGTCAAACAGGCACCAGGTGTACAGCTTCGTGCGGCAGCCGCGTGGCGGGAAACGGGGGCGCGACTCCTGCGTTGCTGCACAGATGCCGGCATCACCGTCTGGGCTGGCTTGATGTGTCCGATAGAACCTGTGCGCTGCATTGCATTTGCTGCGCCGCACACGTGTTTATGCTCGGCGGGCAAGCCCGCATCGTGACGGGCGGCGCACTGGGGACACGGGGAATGGCAACAACAGTCTTCATCAAGACGGCAGCCGGCCGTCAGGAAATCGAACAGCGCACGCGCAAGCTGGCTGCAGGCGTGCGCTCGATCCTGCTCATGATCGATGGGCAACGCACCTTGGACGAGCTGGACGCCATGATCGAGGCGCTGCACGCGCCGCCGGACACGATGGCGCAATTGCTGGTGGCGGGATTGGCCAAGCCGGTGGAAGCCGGCGCCGTTGCCGTCAGCGAGGCTGAGGAGGCTTCGCATGCAGCTGCAGCGACGCTCTCACCGGCGGCACAGCGCTACATCTTTCTCTACACGTTGCTCAGCGACAGCATCCGTGCGCACTTGGGATTGAAAGGGTATTTCCTGCAGCTCAAAGTAGAGCGCGCGACCGATGCCGATGCATTGTTGTTGCTGTTGCCCGATATCCGCGATGCACTAGCCAAGGTGAAGAAGGTGCAGTTTGCCGATCGCTGGCTGGCCAGCGCCCGCGACTTGGCCGCAACCTGATTCAAAGACACGTTTCCCAACGACAACGCCCGGCGCAGAAGCCGGGCGTTGGTTCGAGCGCAACGAATGGCGCTATCAGGAAGGGCGCGGACTCAGCTTCTGAACGCGGTAGAAGGTGTGGTCGCCGATGGTGGCCACCTGGTAAGAGTTACGCCAGCTGGGACTGGCGATGGCGTGCGCGGCAAAGTGACTGGCACCTGGCACGATCTCCTTGCGCTCGCCGGCCGGCAATGCCCAGTTCTGTTCCGCCTTCAAGGCCACATTGACCGAGCGGTTCCAGGCATTGGGATTGCCCAGTCGCGTGCCCGGTGAGACCAGCGCAGGGGCGAACTGCTTGCGTGCGGTGACGACATCGCACATCGAGTTACCCCACAGGCCGCTTTCGAGGCGGCGCAGGGCGACTTCTGCGACTGCCTGCTGGCCACGGACCGATTGGTCACGCGCTTCCAGGTAGACAGTGGTGGAGAGGCACAGCGAATCGGCGGCGGGTTGCGGCAACAATTGCGACAACCACAGGATCCAGGCCAGTTTCATAAGACTCCTTGCTCCGTCTTGGCCACACCATCTCAACCAGCCCCGAAACAAGCTGGGGACGGCGCGATGACGTGGCAGGGCGTCATGGGGAGGCAGCCAACACGCGGGCTACCCGGTGTTCGGTCTCAATCGAGGAGGGAGACCGAACCGGCTCGCCGTACTGGGTGGCGGGCCGGTGAGAAAGTTGGCGCACGGTACGGGCGTGGTTCCCAACCCGGACTGAATGATGTGGCTTGACTTCACGGCCGGTCGATGGGCGTCAATGCGTGACGGCATGCGCGTTTCGCAACGGCCACGCTCACATGGACGTGGGTCATTTAGAGGCTCGCCGCGAGTCGACTGCCTTGAGCGATGGCACGTTTTGCATCGAGTTCGGCGGCCACATCCGCACCACCAATTAGATGTACCTCGCACCCGAGCGCCTGCACCGAAGCCAGCAGCGCACGCTGCGGTTCCTGGCCCGCGCATACCACGACGTGATCCACATCAAGCACCTGGTGCTGGCCATCCACATTGAGATGGAGTCCTTCATCGTCCACGCCCTGGTATTCCACGCCGCCCAACATGCGGACGCGCTTGGCCTTCAACGTGGCGCGATGAACCCAGCCGCTGGTCTTGCCGAGTTTCTTTCCTGGGGTGCCGGCCGTGCGCTGCAGTAGCCAGAGCTCGCGCGCTGGCGGCTCGGGTTGCGCCGGGACCAGGCCGCCGGGCGCTTCGAAGGTCGGGTCCACGCCCCATTCGCGCATCCAGCGCCCGGCATCCAGGCTGGAAGAGGGGCCGTCATGCGCCAGATACTCGGCCACGTCGAAGCCGATTCCGCCGGCACCGATCAACGCGGCACGTGCGCCGACCTGGATCCTGCCGGAGAGCACATCGACGTAGCTGATCACCTTGGGGTGATCGCTCCCCGGAAACCGCACTTGCCGGGGCGCGATGCCGGTCGCCAGCACGACGACATCGAATTCCCGCAGCGCGTGCGCATCCACACGCTGTCCGAGCCGCACGTCCACGCCGGTGTCCTCGAGGCGGTGCCGGAAATAGCGCAGCGTTTCGTGAAACTCCTCCTTGCCGGGGATGCGCTTGGCGTAGTTGAACTGGCCGCCGATCTCGCTGCCGGCATCGAACAGGGTCACCACATGCCCCCGCTGCGCCGCCACGGTGGCGCACGCCAGCCCGGCGGGGCCTGCGCCAACCACCGCGACGGTGCGCGCGGCTTTCGTCGGCTCGTAATTGAGTTCGGTCTCCGCCGCCGCGCGCGGGTTGACCAGGCAGCTGGCGAGCTTGTTCTCGAACACGTGATCCAGGCAGGCCTGATTGCAGGCAATACAGGTGTTGATGCGATCGGCCCGGTTCGCGCGCGCCTTGTTGGCCCATTCCGGATCGGCCAGCAATGGCCGCGCCAGCGAGACCATGTCCGCCTTGCCAGCGGCCAGGATGCTTTCGGCCACGTCAGGCATGTTGATGCGGTTGGTTGCCACCAGGGGCACCTGCACGTGCGGCTTCAACTTGGCCGTGACATCGACGAACGCCGCGCGCGGGACCGAAGTCACGATGGTCGGCACGCGCGCTTCATGCCAGCCGATGCCCGAGTTGATGATCGTCGCGCCAGCACGCTCCACCGCTTGCGCCTGAGCCACGATATCGTCCCAGCCATTGCCGCCCTCCACCAGATCCACCAGTGACAGGCGATAGATGATGATGAAGTCCGGCCCACAGGCTTCACGCACGCGCCGCACGATCTCCACGGCCAGGCGCATGCGTTTACTGGCATCGCCCCCCCAGGCATCACTGCGTTGGTTGGTCCGCGGCGCCGTGAACTCATTGATGAAGTAGCCCTCCGAGCCCATCAGCTCCACACCGTCGTAGCCTGCCTCGCGTGCGAGGCGTGCTGAGTGGGCATAGGCATCGATCTGGCGTTCGACGCCACGTGCTGACAATGCCCTGGGCTTGAAGGGGTTGATCGGGGCCTTGATCGCCGAGGGCGCCACGCTCAGCGGGTGATACGCGTAACGCCCCGCGTGCAGCAGCTGCAGGCAGATCCTGGCGTCATGTGCATGGACGGCCTGGGTGACTTGTCGATGTGGACGCACTTCCCATGGCCAGGACAGCTTGCCCCCGAAGGGCTTGAGCCAGCCGCGCACGTTGGGCGCGAAACCGCCGGTTACGATCAGCCCGACGCCACCGGCGGCCCGCTCGGCGAAGTACGCGGCCAGCTTGGAAAAGTCGCGTGCGCGGTCTTCCAGGCCCGTGTGCATCGACCCCATCAGGATCCGGTTGCGCACCGTGGTGAAGCCCAGGTCGAGGGGCTCGAACAGATGTGGGTAGCAGGGGGAGGGCGGTGCGTCGGGCGCGGGCAGGGCAGAGGCGGCGAGCTGGCGGTTCATTAATCAATACGCTTGCGTACGGAGTGCGCGCACGATGCCGTATGGGCCGTCGAGCGGCAAGTAGTTCCGATACGTTTCGATTCTGCACTGCAGTAAGAGGATGAGCTTAAGCCAACGGCCATGCATGGTTGAGCGCGTTATCGCTGGGCAAAGAAAGCGTTGCAGTGCTAACAAGCCCTCGGGGCGCTTCAGAGTTCCCTGAACTGCGGTTAGCGTCAGAAAGTGTTCATGTGGCACTGCTTTGGCTGAATATGCCCAGTGTGGAGCTTGAAAATTCTCGGTAAAACAACCGCTTGGCATCAGCTTGCCCAAGGCCGTGGTCTTGATCTTCCTGTCTGCAAACCCGCATTCGATAGTAGGACGCGCACGGAAGCGCCAAGACTTGTTAGATGCCTGTTAACACAGCCTTCACGACCCCGTCGATAGTGTGCGCCGCGTTGGAGTGCGGGACATGGCCGGCCGGCAGAAACACCTCGCCTGCTTTGAACCATCGACAGCTGCTGACTGATTCCATCCTCGATTTCTAGGAGCAATACATGAATAAGAAACTCCTCTGCGCCGCTTTGATTGCCGGCCTGAGCGTCGCGCACGCCGCCTCTGCTCAAGAGACCGACTTCGACGACCGTTGGTACCTGACCGGCGCTGTTGGTTACAACATTCAGGACAAAGACCGTAATACCGACGATGCACCGTTCGGCAGCATTGGTCTGGGCAAGTTCATCAGCCCGAGCTGGTCGCTGGACCTGGAACTGAACTACCAGAATCCCAACTTCGAATCGAACCAGGATCTGAACTGGAGCCAGTACGGCGCTTCAGTTGATCTGCGTCGCCATTTCATCTCTGAAGGCCGTGGCTGGAACCCGTACATCCTGGCGGGCCTGGGCTACCAGCGTTCGGAAGAAGAGTATCCGGCCGGTATCGCTGGCCCGATCGACCGCAAGGACGGCAACTTCGCCGCCAAGCTGGGCGTCGGTCTGCAGACCACGCTGGAACAGCGCGTCGGCGTCCGTGCTGAAGTCGCTTACCGCGCTTCCTTCGATGACCAGAGCGTTGCCGCTCCGGACGAAGATTACTTCGGTGACGTGCTTGCATCGGTCGGTGTGATCATTCCGCTGGGCACCCGTGCCGCCGCCGCCCCGCCGCCGCCGCCGCCGCCGCCGACCACCACCTGTGCCGATCTGGACGACGATGGTGATGGCGTCAACAACTGCGACGACAAGTGCCCTGGTTCGCAGGCTGGCCAGACCATCGGTCCGGACGGTTGCCCGGTCCCGGTCTCCATTGACCTGAAGGGCGTGAACTTCGATTTCGACAAGGCCACGCTGCGTCCGGATGCTGTCAGCATCCTGTCCGAAGCCACCGAAATCCTGAAGCGTTACCCCGAGCTGAAGGTTGAAGTCGCCGGTCACACCGACTCGGTCGGTACCGATGCCTACAACCAGAAGCTGTCCGAGCGTCGCGCCAAGACCGTGTACGACTACCTGACCAGCAACGGCGTGGACGCTTCGCGTCTGGTCGGTCCGAACGGTTTCGGCGAGAGCCGTCCGATCGACACCAACGACACCGCCGAAGGCCGTGCGCGTAACCGTCGTACCGAGCTGAAC
>JBEVNH010000106.1:0-11058 GCA_040508175.1 Pseudoxanthomonas sp. | reverse complement strand
GGAAGCCGGCAAGCAGGTCACCAAGCTGGCCTTGACGCTGGATGACCACGTGTCCTTCGTGCTGGGCGATGACCTGATCATCCGTAAGCTGAAGTTCCTCGATGGTGCGGTGGATGAGCTAGAGAACACCGAGCGCGACGACATCCGCGCCGAACTCGACGCACGTTTCATCCTGATGTCCGCCGAAGTCAAGCGCCTGTTCGTGCTGCTGGAAAGCGCGCTGAAACTGAGCAAGGTCGACGGCTGATCGCCACCTCACACCGTCGGCAAATGCCGGCGGTATGCTGATGCCCATGCCAAAGCTGCTCCGCCGTCTGATCGCACCGCGACCGCAAGGGGTCGAGCGCGACACCGTCGTGCTTCCGTTGGCGTCTGGCGAGATCGAGGTCCTGCGCGTACGCGACCCGCGTGCGCGGCGCATCCGGCTGAGCGTGGACGAGCGGGGGGCGCGCCTGACGCTGCCGCTGCGGGCCAGCCTGGTCGCCGGCGAGCGTTTCCTGCACGAACACAGCGACTGGCTGGTCGAACAGCTGGCGCGCTGCCGTCATGATGACGTGCTGGTGCCGCTGCAGCGCGGCGTCTCGGACCACCTGCCCTTACGCGGAGAGACCGTCGCCCTGCGCTGGCAGGAAGGACGCTTCGCGCGCCTTGCATTGGAGGCAGATGGCGCAGTGTTCCAGCTGCCCGAACGTGCCAGCGAAGCGGTCATGCGCCGCAACGTGCGCGAGTTCTACGAAGCGCAGGCGCGGGCCGATGTCGGGCGCTGGATGCCGCGCTACCTGCCCAGCCTGCCGCGCGCGCCTTCGCGCCTGCGGCTCAAGGTGATGTCCTCGCAGTGGGGCTCGCTTGCCCCCGATGGCGCCCTGGCACTGGATTTGGCGCTGGTCCTGGCGCGTCCCTCGGCGTTCGAGTACGTGCTGGTGCACGAGCTTTGCCACCTGATCCAGGCCAACCACTCCCCGGCGTTCTGGCATGAGGTGGAACGGCGTTTCCCGCAGTGGCGCGCCGAACGCGATTATTTCCATCAGCTCGGACGGCCACTCAAGGCCCAGCTGCGCCTGCTGCTGGGCTAGGCCACCGCGAACGGCGCCAGGAAGTCGTTGACGATCCCAGCCACCGCCTGCGGATGTTCCATGTGCAGGTGATGCGTGCCCGGCAGCACGGCCAAGCGTCCCTGCTGCAGCTGTGCCACACGATGGCGGCGCATCTCATCCGGAAAATACACCTGCGCCGGCTCGGCGAAGATCACCTGCACCGGACAGGTGATCGAGGCGATCAACGCCTCGCTTTGTGCCTGCGTCTGTCGCACCAGCGTTGGCAGCGTCAGGCGCTGGTCGGTACTCCACACATAGCCCGCGTCGGTCGCGCACACGCCGCGTTCGACCAGCAGCCGCGCGTTGGGCTGCGACAACGCATTGGCCTGCATGCGCGCGCGGATCGGCGCGGCCAGATCGGAGAACACCCGCAGGCGCCGGTTGGGCAGCATGCGCGCGGACGCCACCCCGTCGCGCAGCCGCTCGGCGGTGTTCTCCACGCTTTCACCCAGTGCGCCCAGCGCCTCGATCGCCACCAGCGTCCGCACGCGCTGCGGGCATGCGGCCGCGATCAGACTGGCGATGCCGCCCCCCATGGAGTGACCGAGCAGGTGGAACTGCGTCCAGCCCTGCGCATCGGCCACGTCCAGCACGGCATTGATGGCCACGCCCAGCGTGTAGTCCGCCCCCGGCCCGAGGTGAGGACTGCGGCCGTGGCCCGGCAGATCCATGGCGATGACATCCCACGCCTGCGGCAGATGCGCGGACAGCGGGACAAAGCTGGCGGCGTTGTCCAGCCAGCCGTGCAGGGCGATCACCGGCAACCCGCCCGGCGTGCCGCCACGCAATGCGGCCACCGGGCCGATGGCCGCGGCGATGGAGGCTTCAACCAGGCTCAGCCCCACGCGTGCAGCTCACGCTCGATGCACTGGGCCAGCACCCGGGCGTGGTCGGTCGAAGCATTGAGGCAGGGGATATAGCGCAACTGCCCGCCGTACTCGGCAAAGCCTTCGGCGAACTGCATGCCGACCTCTTCCAGTGTTTCCAGGCAGTCCACGGCAAAGCCGGGGCAGGCCACGTCGACCTGGCGCAGGCCGCGCCCGGCCAGCTCGGTGAGCACCTTGTCGGTGGCCGGCTCCAGCCAGCGCTCGCGCCCGAACCGCGACTGGTAGGTCAGCGTCCACTGCGTCGGCTGCAGATTCAGGGCCTGCGCGATCAACGCGGCGCTGCGCTCGCACTGCTGCGGGTACGGGTCGCCGTTGTTGGCCACGCGTTGCGGCAACCCATGGAAAGAAAACAGCAGGTGCTCGCCCGCACCGTGCTGGGCGCGCCAGCGCGCGATGCTGTCGGCCACCGCGGCAGCCCAGGCGGCGTCCTCGAAGTAGCTCTCGATCATCCGCGTGCCCTGCGGATAGCGCGCACGGGCCACATCGCCGATGGACGCGGTGGTCGTGGTGGAATACTGCGGATACAGCGGCAGCAGCAGGACGCGACGGCCGGTCTGCCGGGCCTGCTCCAGCCGCGCGCGCAGCGCGCGCGTGCCGTAGCGCATGGCGTAATCGACCTCCAGCTGCGGCAGGCACTGCTGCACGGCCGCCGCCAGGTCCCGCGTATAGACCATCAACGGCGAGCCTTCTTTCAGCCAGATGCTGGCGTACTTCTCGGCCGACTTCGGCCCGCGCAATGGCAGGATCAAGCCGCGCAGCAGGGGCTGCCACAGCAGCGGCGGGATCGCCACGACGCGACGGTCGCTCAGAAATTCAGCCAGATACCGGCGCACGGCCGGTGCGGTGGGTGCATCGGGCGTGCCGAGGTTGACCAACAGGATCAGCGGCGCTTGGGAAGATGTCGACATGGCGACAGGGGCGGCGTGCGTCATCCCCGAATCATGACAGAAGCCGGCGGGCCGCCGATCGCCGTCGCGTGTCCTGGCCTGCGTCCCGTAGGCCTTTGCAGCACCTGGCAACGGCGCGCAACTCATGGCAGATTCACCCGTCGCTGACTACGGTGCGGGGGCAGGCCGCAGCATTGGCCACCCGCTCGGGATCGTAGGCTTCCAGCCTTGACGCCTGGCGATCCCCACCAGACTTTTCCGGAGCTTCCATGCACTTGAACGCTTTCCGTCGCGCGCGCATCGGCGTCGCCTTGCTGCTGGCGCTGGCCGCGGGCCACGCCTTGGCAGGGTCCACCGAAGACGAGCGCGCCCGCAACGCCGTGCGCGTGCTGGCGGACATCCGTGAGATTCCCGAACAGGGCATCCCCGACAAGCTGCTGGACGAAGGCCGCGCCATCATCGTCATTCCCGATACGCTCAAGGCGGGCCTGGTGATCGGCGGCCGTCGTGGCCACGGGCTGCTGTCGGTCAAGACACCCGATGGCAGCTGGTCGCCGCCGGTGTTCATCAAGCTCACCGGCGCCAGCATCGGCTTCCAGGCCGGCGTGCAGTCCTCCGACGTCGTGCTGGTGTTCCGCAACGACCGCACCCTCGACAGCATCGTCAACGGCAAGTTCACCCTGGGCGCCGACGCCGCGGTTGCCGCGGGCCCGGTCGGCCGCAACGCGGCGGCTGCCACCGACGGGCAGCTCAAGGCCGAAATCTGGTCGTGGTCGCGCGCGCGCGGCCTGTTCGCCGGTGTCGCGCTGGATGGCGCGGTGCTGTCCATCGACCGTGATGCCAATGCCGCCGCCTATGGTGGCAAGGCCACGCCCCGCGCCATCTTTGAAAACCGCGCCGGCAACCCGTCCGGGGACGTGGTCGCCTTTCGTGACCAACTGGAAGAAGCCAGCCATGCCGCGCGCGTGGCCCGCGGCACCGACGGCCTGCGCCCCAGCGTGACCTCGTCCGGTCCCGTCGCCCCTCCACCGCCGCAGCCGGCGGCTGCCTCGGCCGAGACCAACGGCCTCAACGGCCAGCCTGCCGAAGCACCGCCGCAGACCCTGCAGGGATTCCAGCCGGTGGAAGCGGGCGAAGTCCGCACCGAGCAGCTGAACGACACGCCTTGATGCGAGGCGCACGGCGGCAGCATTGATGCAATCCCGGTTTTCCGGGCACATCCGTCGCACGCCTGCGCTATGCTGATACTCCCCTCGCAGGTTTGAACGAGTAATTCCCATGGGCGGCATGAGCATCTGGCATTGGGTCATCGTTTTGGTTGTGGTGTTGCTGGTGTTCGGCACCAAGCGCCTGACCAGCGGTGCCAAGGACCTGGGCAGCGCGGTCAAGGAGTTCAAGAAGGGCATGAAGGACGAAGCGCCCAAGGGACAGCTGTCCGACGAAACTCGCAAGGACGAGCAGGTCCGCGAGGAAACCCGCGAACGCGACTCGCGCTGATCGCGCGCTAGTTCGCCATGTTCGAGTTCAGTTCCGGCGAATTGCTGGTCATCGCCGTGGTGGCGCTCGTGGTCCTGGGACCGGAGCGCCTGCCCAAGGCCGCACGTTTCATCGGCATGTGGGTGCGCAAGGCGCGCAACCAGTGGAATTCCGTGCGCGACGAACTGGAACGCGAACTGGCCGCCGAGGAGCTCAAGCGCGAGCTCAAGACCGCACAGGACAATCTGCGTAAGGCCGAGGAAGAGATCCGGCAGCAGACGACCGAGGCGCAGCAGGATTTCCAGCAGGCGCGCGATGACGTCCGTGATGTCGTGGAGGACCGCCCTGCGCCCGCGCCGGAACATCCGGATGAACCGGTCGAAGTGAACCCGGACGAGGTGCCGCGCGCGGCGACGTCGTCACAGGAAAGAGGGTCCGATGTCCCAACCAGCTGACGGGCAGGGCGAAAGCAGCCTGCTGGACCACCTGCTGGAGCTGCGCGCGCGCCTACTGCGCGGGCTGATCGGCGTGGCCGTGGTCATGGCTTGCCTGCTGCCCTTTACCAGCAAGCTCTACAACTGGGTGGCGATGCCGCTGCTGTCGCAGCTGCCGGTCGGGCAAACCTTCATCGCGGTCAATCCCACCGGCGCGTTCTTCGCCCCGGTCAAGCTGGCCCTGTTCGTGTCGGTGTTCCTGGCCGCGCCGTGGCTGCTGTACCAGGCTTGGTCGTTCGTGGCACCGGGGCTGTACCAGCGCGAGAAGCGCCTGGCCGTGCCGTTGCTGATCTCGGCCGTGCTGCTGTTCTACATCGGCTGCGCGTTCGCCTACTTTGGCGTGCTGCCGGCGATGTTCCACTTCCTGACCACCTTCAAGCCCGACGCCATCTCCATCACGCCCGATGCGACCACGTATCTGGATCTGGTGACGGTGATCTTCCTGGCGTTCGGCTTCTGCTTCGAGCTGCCGGTGGCGCTGGTGATCCTGGTGGCGCTGGGCGTGGTGACGCCGGACCAGCTCAAGGAGGGCCGCGGCTACGCCGTCGTCGGCGTATTCGTCATCGCCGCGCTGCTGACGCCGCCGGACGTGGTGTCGCAGCTGATGCTGGCCATCCCGATGTGCCTGCTATACGAGGCCGGCATCATCGCCGGCCGCTGGGTGGTGCCAAAGCCAGGTGAAACCCGCCGCATCGACGGCGCCTGAAACACGACGCCCGCCGCATCAAGCGGCGAACGTGCCCGGATCCTGCGGCGGCAGCGGCACGGCCGACGGGGTGGCGGGATCGGCTGGATTGGCCGGCTCGAAGATCTGGTGCCAGGCATGATAGGCGGAGGCGGCCACCAAAGGCATCAGCACGCCCATCATCAACAGGTTGATGATGAACATCGCCACCAGCGGCCCGAAGATCGCCTGGATCAGCAGCCCCATCACCTGCAGCACCAGACTGGTCGCGAAGAAGACCACCGCCAGGATCACCGCGAACAGCAGCATGGCCGGCAGATTCTGCAGATTGGCCGACAGGCTGGCACGCAACGCGCGGCCACCGTGTACGCCTGAGAACACGATCTGCGGGATGGCCAGCATCACCAGGCAGATCAGCAGCGGCGTGGCCGCCATCACCAGCAGCAGCCATAGCAGCAGGCGTCCGGCCGGCAGCTGTGCCACCAGCGCCTGCACCTGCACAGGATCGGGTTGCTGGCCGTTGGCGGTCATCGCCTGCAGCTTCTGCAGCACGTCCAGGATCTGCTGCACACCCTCGGTGCCCAGCAGCGCCATCAGTGCCAGCGCCGCCAGCACCACGGCGATGAACTGCGGCAACGCCGTCACCAGCAAGGCGCGCATGCGGCGGCTGGCAAACCCCTTGAACAGGTGCCGCGGCAACGCCGGGCGTCCCAGCTGCACTTCGCGCACCGCCCACAGCACACCGGCGAAGACGAAACTCGGCACGCCCAGCGCCAGCACGCAATACAGCGCGAAGGGAAGCAAGGACAGTGGAAACGGCACGCCGGCGGTGAGCTGCATCAGCAGGCTACCCAGCAGCGTGGCCAGCAGCGCCAGCGAAAAGCCGAGCACGCTCACGCGCGCCAGCGCCAGCGGGGCGCGACGGAACAGGACAAGGCCATCCAGCAGCCATTGAGCACCGGCACTGGCCGGCACTTGGTTGATCTTCGACATCGAAACGATCGATCCGGTAGAGGCTTTCGTGAGGAACGCGGGGATTAGCGCCCGTTCAGGCCACGGGCGTGGCGGATGAAGCGCCGCAACAGTTTGCGGGCTAGCGGCGCGGCCGTCACGTCCCGCGCGATGGTGCGGGCACAACGGCCCTCGCTGTGCAGGTGCTCGGCGCGGGCGCGGACATAGCCGCGCATGTGATGCGTGGCGAATTCAGGATGGAACTGCACGCCCCAGGCCCGGTCGCCCCAGCGGAAGGCGTGGCAGGCATCCTGCAGCGAGCGCGCCAGCACCGTGGCCCCGTCCGGCGCGCGTACCACGGTCTGAACGTGGGTGGCGTGCGCGGCAAAACGCAGCGGCATGATTGAAAACAGTGGGTCTTCGGCCGCGGGCGGATGCAGATCGATGTGCACCGTGCCCGATTCGCGGCCGGCCGGGTTATCGCCCACTTCACCGCCTAGCGCATGCGCCAGCAGCTGGTGGCCGTAACAGATGCCCAGCAGCGGCACGTGCGCGTGGGCAGCCTCGCGCAGCCATTGCGCACTGCGCTCGCTCCAGTCGGCACGGTCGGTCACCATCGCCGCCGAGCCGGTGACGATCACCCCGGCAAAACCGCTGCCATCCGGCAACGCCTCGCCCTGCTCGACATTGGCGACCACCGATTCGCGCTCGGACAGCCCGGCCGCTACCCGGATCCAGTGTGGAAACCGCCCATAACGACGCATCGTGGGCACCGGCTGGCCGGTCTCGACGATGAGGAAGGGGCGTTGGGTCATTGCGACGGCACATCAAGGGGGCGAAAGACGGGCGATTCGATTAGAACGCCCCCCGCAGCGCGCTTCAACCCTTTCGCTTGCAACGCTTCAGGCACGCCGGTGGACCGGTCGGAGCTGCCGTCAATCGCGCGGCGGCAGCACGGTGACCACTTCCTCGATGGTGGTCACGCCCCGGGCCACCATCTCCAGCGCGGCGTCGCGCAGCGTGCGCATGCCCTGCAGGCGCGCGGCGCGGGTGAAGGCGGCCAGGTCCATGTCGCCCTTGATCATGCTGCGCAACTGCGGCGAGAGCAGCATCAGCTCATACAGGCCGATGCGCCCCATGTAGCCGGTATTGCGGCATTCCAGGCAACCCACCGCGGCATGCGGGTTGGCTTCGTCCGGCACGCTGCGACCGGTCTCCAGCACCGCCTCCCAGGCATAGGCCGGCAGCGGCTCAGCACGCTTGCAATGCGTGCACAGCGTCCGCACCAGGCGTTGGGCCAGCACGCCGGTCAGGGTGGAGGCGATCAAGTAATGCGGCATGCCCAGGTCCAGCATGCGCGTGACCGCCGAGGGCGCATCGTTGGTATGCAGCGTGGACAACACCAGGTGGCCGGTGAGCGACGCCTGCACGGCCATCTGCGCCGTTTCCAGGTCACGGATTTCGCCGATCATGATGATGTCAGGGTCCTGCCGCAGCAGCGTGCGCACGCCGGTGGCGAAATCCAGGTCGATATTGTGCTGGACCTGCATCTGGTTGAACTCGGTGGAGATCATTTCGATCGGGTCTTCCACCGTGCAGACGTTCACATCCGGCGTGGCCAGCGTACGCAGCGTCGAATACAGAGTGGTCGTCTTGCCCGAACCGGTCGGGCCGGTGACCAGCACGATGCCGTGCGGCTGCCCCACCAGCCCGCCCCAGCCTGCGGCCTCGGTGGCGCTGAACCCAAGGTCGGCGATCGGCTTGAAGGCGGTGTCCGGGTCGAAGATACGCATCACGCACTTCTCGCCGAAGGCGGTAGGCATGGTGGACAGGCGCATTTCCACTTCACGCCCCCCGGGCGACCGGGTCTTGATGCGGCCATCCTGCGGGCGCCGGCGCTCGGCCAGGTCCATGCGACCCAGCACCTTGATGCGCGCCACGGCCGCGGTCATCACCGGCGGCGGCAGGTCGAACACCTTGTGCAGCACCCCGTCGATGCGGAACCGGATGCGCCCCATGTCGCGGCGCGGCTCGAGGTGGATGTCGCTGGCACGCTGCTCGTAGGCGTACTGCAGCATCCAGTCGACGATGTGCACGATGTGCTGGTCGTCGGCCCCCACTTCGCCGGCCTTGCCCAGGTCCACCAGCGCCTCGAAGCTGGGCATCGCCCCGCCCTGCTCCTTCTCGCGCAGATCCTTGGCCCCGCGCACCGAACGCGTCACACCGAAGAACTCCATGGTGTAGCGATGCAGATCCAGCGGATTGATCAGCACGACCTCGATGTTGCGCCGCGCCAGATGTTGCAGGTCGGACATCCAGCTGGTGTCCAGCGGCTCGCTGGTGGCGATCAGCAGGTGCTCGGGGCGCACGTCCAGCGGCAGGATGCGGTGGCGGCGCGCGTAGGCATGCGAGACCACGCCCGTCACCGAGGCCACGTCCACCTTGGTCGGATCCACGCGCAGGTAAGGCACGCCCAACTTGACGGCCAGCCATTCGGTCAACCGTTCCAGGCCGAGCATGCCGCCCTGGCGACCGGCCAGTTTCAGGTTGGCCAGCAGCACCAGCGGATGGACTTCCGCGGCGCTGCGCGCGCCCTGCGCCGAGAACTGCAGGCGGGGCTCGTCGGCCTCGGCCACCAGATGGTCGTCCCGCAACAGCTGCGCCACCCGCGCGAAGTCCAGCTTCCCCGATGGCATGACGCCCTCACGGGGAAGTCGGGATGCGCCGCGCTGTTCCATGCTGCTACCTCATCTGGCGGATCGTCCGCTGGTGCGCCCGTATACTAGCCCACCCTCTTTTGCGCCTTTTCGCCGTATGAGTGCAGCGCCGGCCACCTCGCCCGCCTTGATGGGCCAGACCTTCCAGGGCCTGACTTTCCAGGGCCTGATCACCACGCTCAACCAGTACTGGGCCGCCCAGGGCTGCGTGCTGGTCCAGCCACTGGATCTGGAAGTCGGCGCGGGCACCTTCCACCCAGCCACCTTCCTGCGCGCGCTGGGACCCGAACCGTGGAACGCCGCGTACGTGCAGCCCTCGCGCCGCCCCACCGACGGCCGTTACGGCGAGAACCCCAACCGCCTGCAACGCTACTACCAGTATCAGGTGGCGATGAAGCCCAACCCGGACAACATCCAGCAGCTGTACCTGGATTCGCTCAAGGCGCTGGGCATCGATCCGCAGGTGCACGACCTGCGCTTTGTCGAGGACAACTGGGAATCGCCGACCCTCGGCGCCTGGGGCCTGGGCTGGGAAGTGTGGCTCAACGGCATGGAAGTCACGCAGTTCACCTATTTCCAGCAGGCTGGCGGCATCGAGTGCAAGCCGGTGCTGGGCGAGATCACCTACGGGCTCGAGCGCCTGTGCATGTACCTGCAGAACTGCGACAACGTCTACGACCTGGTGTGGACCCACGGGCCCGACGGCGCCCCGGTGACCTACGGCGATGTCTACCACCAGAACGAGGTCGAGCAGAGCACGTACAACTTCGAGCACGCCGATGTGGCCGAGCTGTTCCACCGCTTCGACGCCTGCGAGCGCGAAGCGCAGAAGCTGATCGAAGTCGGCCTGCCGCTGCCGGCCTACGAACAGGTCACCAAGGCCAGCCACAGCTTCAACCTGCTCGACGCGCGCCGCGCGATCAGCGTCACCGAACGGCAGCGCTACATCCTGCGCGTACGTGCGCTGGCCCAGGGCGTGGCCAAGGCCTATTACGCGCAGCGCGAGAAGCTCGGCTTCCCGGGCCTGAAGCGCGCGGCAAGCGAGCCCGCGGCGTGATCCTGATCGGCATGTTCGACTCGCCGTTCGTGCGCCGCGTGGCGGTGAGCATGGACGTGCTGGACCTGCCGTTCGAGCATTGCAACTGGTCCACTGGACGCGATGCCGAAAAGATCCGTGCCTACAACCCGCTGGGCCGCGTGCCAGCGCTGGTGCTGGACGGCGACGAGGTGCTGTTCGAATCCTCCGCAGTACTTGACTACCTGGACCAAACCGTCGGGCCCGCGCGCGCGCTGCTGCCGGCCAGCGGCCTCGCGCGTCGCCAGGCGCTACAGCTAATCGCACTCGCCACCGGCGCGGCCGACAAGGCGGTTTCGATCGTCTACGAGCGCATCTACCGCCCCGAGGACAAGCGGCACGCACCGTGGCTTGAACGCTGCGCCGTGCAGATCGACAGCGCGCTGACCGCGCTGGAAGCGCACTGCCTTCAGCGCGAAGGCCAGGACTGGCTGGTGGGCGATCGCATGACCCAGGCCGACATCACCCTGGCCTGCTGCTGCACCTTCACCGCCGATGCCGTGCCCTTTGACCTGGCACCCTACCCGACGCTGGCCGCGCGCGTGGCGCGCTATGAAGCACTGCCATTGTTCCAGCAATTTCACGTGGCCTTCGACGCCCCTGCGCCGCGTGCGGCAACATCCCACTGACGCGTAAGGACACGCTGATGAACACCCCCATCCTGCAGGCGCTTGCACAAGGGTTGATGCTGTTCTACACGGCACCCATGGCGTTTGCCTTTTTCTGCGCCTGGTGGGCGCAGCAGCATGGGCGCAGTGCCTGGGGCTGGTTCTTTTTTGGCTTGCTGCTGAT
>JBEVNH010000095.1:0-5151 GCA_040508175.1 Pseudoxanthomonas sp. | reverse complement strand
AATACATCGAGATCGATGGCAAGGCGCTGGCCGCCTCGCAGGCGCCGGACGACGCAGCGCTGCGAAAGCGCTATGACGATGAGAAGGCGCGTTTCATGGCGCCAGAGCAGCGCCTGGCCTCGCACATCCTGATCACCGTGCCCGAAGGTGCCGATGCCGCTGCGCAGAAAGTCGCAGAGGACAAGGTCAAGTCGTTGACCGCGCAGGCCAAAGCGCCGGGCGCGGACTTCGCTGCGCTGGCCAAGGCCAACTCGCAGGACCCGGGCTCCAAGGACACCGGTGGCGACCTGGGCTGGGTGGACCGCGGCGTGATGGTCAAGCCGTTCGAAGACGCGCTGTTCTCGATGCAGCCGGGTGAGATCCGCGGCCCGATCAAGACCGAGTTCGGCTACCACGTGCTGAAGCTGCGCGAGCAGCGCGGTGGCGGCGAGACCAAGTCTTTCGAACAGGTGCGCGAGGAACTGGTCAAGGAAGAGCAGACCGCCGCGTCCGAGCGTGCCTACAACGACACCGCCGGCAAGCTGGTCAATGAAGTGCTGAAGAACCCGACCTCGCTGGTCGACGCAGCCGCGGCGATCAATGCCAAGGTGCAGACGCTGGGTCCGTTCTCGCGTGCCGATGCGCAGGGCATTGCAGCCAACCCGGCCGTGCAGCGCGCCGCGTTCTCCGAGTCGCTGATGCAGGACGGGACGGCGAGCGATCCGATCGAGCTTGAGCCGCAGCACAGCGTGGTGATCCGCGTGCTGCAGCACACCGACGAGCAGGCGCGTCCGCTGGAGCAGGTCAAGCCGCTGGTCGAAGCTGCCATCCGCAACGACCGGGCCAAGAAGGCCGCGGCCGATGCAGCCGAAAAGGTGCTGGTGCGCGTGCAGAAGGGCGAGTCGCTGCAGGACGTGGCCAAGGCCGAGAATTTCCAGGTCAACGAGCTGCCGGGCCTGCCGCGTGGCGCGCCGGTGCCGTCGCCGTCGGGCAATGCTGCCGTGTTCGCTGCGCCGGAGCCGAAGGACGGCAAGCCGTCCGCAGGAAAGGTGGCACTGGATGACGGCCGCTATGCGGTGTTCACCGTCAACAAGATCACGCCGGGCAAGACCGACGAGATTCCCGAAGCGCAGCGCACCCAGTTTGGGCAGCAGATCGCGCGCGTGCAGGGCAATGCGGTGGTGGAGCAGTACATCAAAGCCATGCGTGCCGGCTTCAAGATCGAGGTGCACGAAGACCGGCTGTAATCCAGGGCGATTCCTCAGATGACAAAGAGCCCGGCGTTGCCGGGCTTTTTGTTTGGATATGACCTTGGGCTGCCGTCGCCTAGTTGGCTGTGCTGACCACCAGCACCCTGCCGGGCTTGAGGACGCTGTTACGGCTGAGGTCGTTGGCTTTGAGCAGATCCTGCACGCGCACCCCATAGCGTTTGGCGATGCTCCAGGCCGATTCGCCCTTGCGGACCGTATGCGAGGTCGTGGCTTTGGTTGCGCTGCTGGAGGTCTGCAGCGAGGTGGTCGGATGGAAGGGGTTGGGCGTGCCCTGTGCCTGGTCGGGGTCCGCGTCACCGATCAGCGACAGGGCGGTGATCGGCGTGATCTCGCCTGCTGCAGCCGGTGCCAGCACATTGTGGCCCGAGACATTGCCGGCCCAGAGCGCGGGATTGATGCGCTTGATGAAGGCGGGATCGTGACCCTCGCGCTTGGCCCACGCTTCCAGGCCGCGGATGTCTTCGGGCAGGGTCTGCGGCGCCAGCCGCGGCACCGGGCGTTCCACGGCCTGGACCCAATCGGGTCGGTTCTCGGCACGCTGGAAGAGACAGGCCAGCGCATGCAGTTTTTCGACGTAGGCATAGCTGACGTTGGACATGCCGGGCAGCTTGGCCGGGTTGGCGTTGCCGGCGCTCATGCCGGCGCGGCGCATGGCGTCCAGTACGCGGGCTTCGCCGGCGTTGTAGGCCATCACGGTCAGGCGCCAATCGCCGCCGAACATGCCGTGGAGGGTCTTGAGATAACGCACGGCGGCTTGGGTCGAATCCACCGGCGACATGCGGCCGTCGTACTGCTTGCCCACGCGGACGCCGTGGTTGCGCGCGGTCAGGGCGATGAATTGCCACAGCCCTGCAGGGCCACCCCCGTTGCGCGCGGAGGGCTTGTAGCCGCTTTCCACGAAGGGAATCAAGGCGAATTCGGTCGGCAGGTCGGCATCGCGCAGGGCGTCGACCACATAGCCGAACATCGCCAGTGCATCTTGCCCGCCGTCGGCAAGCTGACGCGGGGCGTGCCGGAACTGCTGCTCCCACTTGGCCTGGCTGGCGCTGGTGTCGCACTTCGGTGCGGCCAGGCCATCGCGAAAGGCCTGGAAGATCTCCACACCGTTGCGCTCATCTGGCGAGAGCTGGCTGTCATCCAGTTTGGCCGCGGCCTGCGCTAGCGCCGTGGCCTGCGCCGCAGCGGGTGTCGCCTCCTGCGAACCCGCGGTGGGGCTCAGCACCCACGCCATCAGAACCGGCAGCGTCAGCCGCCGCAAGCCACGCCTCATGCGCGGAATCCGTCCTTCCAGCGCCGCAGTTCGGCGAAAGTCTCAACGCGATCGACCGGCATGCGACCCAGGCGGGCCGCCACGGCGGCGATGACGGCGGACTGGTCCACCCGCAGGAACGGGTTGCAGGCTCGCTCGCTGGCGAGGGTGGATGGCAATGTGGGGCTTCCTTCCTGGCGCATGCGCTGGGCTTCCGTGAAACGCCCTTGCAGCGCCGCATTGTCGGGTTCGACGGCAACCGCAAAAGCAGCATTGGAGAGGGTGTATTCGTGCCCACAGCACACCAGGGTCTGGTCCGGCAGTGCCGACACCCGATCCAGTGAGGCGAGCATCTGGGCGGGCGTACCTTCGAACAACCGCCCACAGCCGAGGCTGAACAAGGTGTCGCCGCTGAACAGATGGCCGCCCTCGGTCGTGTTCAGGAAGGCGATATGGCTGCGGGTGTGGCCGGGCACTTCCAGGACCTGGAACTCCAGCCCTAGCGCGCTGACACGCTCACCGTCGGCCACGGCCTGGGTGGGAACACCGATGCGGTCGTCGTAGGGCGCATAGATCGGCAGGTCCGGCCAGCGGCGGCGTAGATTGGCCAGGCCGCCACAGTGGTCGTCATGGTGATGGGTGATCAGCACCGCGACGGGCTCCAGGCCCGATGCGGCCGCGTTGAAGATGGGGGTGGCGTCGCCCGGGTCAACGATGATGGCGTGGCTGCCGTCGCGGGTCAGCGCCCAGATGTAGTTGTCATCGAAGGCCGTGAGGGCGAGCAGGGTCATGGACATCGCAGGAGGCGGAGGAGGGGAGGGTCCTCTACAATCCCCGACCATGCCTGTCCGCGCGACCGACCGTCAACTTGATCCCCTTGACTGGTTTGGCTCCGAGCGGGCCACGCCCGTGCTGGCCGCCGAGGCCGAACGCATCGCCGGCGTGCTGGGGCCGGCGGCCCGCCAGCCTTGGCTCTGGCTGGCGCCTCCCGCGGTGCCGCGCCCGGACGAACTGCCGCGTTGCCTGTTCCTGCACGGTGCGCTGGGGGGATTTTCCGGACCGATCCGCTGTGCGCTGCCGTTTCCGCTGCCCACCGAGGCTTTCGGCTCCATCGTGCTGCAGCACGTGCACGAATCCGGCCTGGACGGCGTGCTGGCCGAGTGCGCGCGCCTGCTGGAGCCGGGCGGCCGGCTGTGGTTGCTCTCCCTCAACCCCTGGAGTCCCTACCGCGCGCGCTGGCGTCGTAGCGGGCTGCATGTCCGCGAGGCGCGGGCCTGGCAGGCCGATCTGGAGGCCGGCGGCTTGACCATCCTGGGCGGGCGTCGTCGCTTCGGCCCGGTCTGGCGCGAGCGCAGTGAGGCAGGCGCGCATGCGCCGCCACGCTTGCGCGCGGTCACGCTGCTGGAAGCCGAAAAGCGCGTGGCCGCCCTGATTCCACCGACCAAGATTCCCCGATGGGGGGTTGGTGCAAGCCCCATCTGACATGAGACCCCAATGAAGCAAGTCCGAATCAATACCGATGGCGCCTGTCTGGGCAACCCTGGTCCCGGCGGCTGGGCCGCATTGCTGCGCTACGGCGAGCGCGAGCGCGAAGTGGCAGGCGGTGAGGCGCACACCACCAACAACCGCATGGAGCTGATGGCGGCGATCATGGGGCTGGAAACCCTGAGCGAACCCTGCGATGTGATCCTAATCACCGATTCGCAGTACGTGCGCCAGGGCATCACAGAGTGGATGCCCGGCTGGGTGCGCAAGAACTGGAAAACTGCAGGTGGTGGTGCGGTGAAGAACCGCGACCTGTGGGAACGGCTGCACGCGGCGACACTGCAGCACAAGATCGACTGGCGCTGGGTCAAAGGCCATTCCGGCGATCCGGACAACGAGCGGGTGGATGTGCTCGCGCGTGACCAGGCGATCGCGCTGCGGGGCGGCCATGCCGCCTGAGGCGGATCTGGCGGTTGCACCGGTGGTGGAAACGTCGCGCCTGCGGCTCTACCGCTTTACCCTGGGCGATGCCGACGCGGCGTTCATGCAGCGGCTGATGAACGATGCCGATTTCATCCGGCATATCGGCGACCGCCACATCCGGTCGGTGGAAGATGCGCGCGAGAGTCTGCGCGCTGGGCCCGTGGCGTGCCAGCAGGCGCACGGGTACAGCATGTACCGCATGTGCCGCACATCGGACGGCGCTGATATCGGCGCCTGTGGCCTGGTGCGCCGGCCTGGGTTGCCGGGCACGGACCTGGGCTATGCCTTGTTACCGGAGGCGCGTGGACAGGGGCTGGCCCGCGAGGCAGCCCACGCCATGTTGCCGCATGCCAGGGCGGTGGGGCTGGATGCGCTGCTGGCCATCGTTTCGCCTGGCAACCACGCCTCAGTGCGCCTGCTGGCGAGCCTTGGCTTCCAGCCGCGCGGCACCGTGCGATTGACCCCTGAATCCCCTGAATTGAACTTGTTCCACCGGAGTCTGTAATCCATGCGTCAGATCATCTTCGATACCGAAACCACGGGTCTTGAGTGGAAGAAAGGCAACCGCATCGTCGAAATAGGCTGCGTGGAAGTGATCGAGCGTCGCCCGACCGGGCGCACCTATCACCAGTACATCCGGCCCGAGCGCGAGTTCGAGCAGGGGGCGGCGGAAGTGACGGGCCT
>JBEVNH010000074.1:0-5664 GCA_040508175.1 Pseudoxanthomonas sp. | reverse complement strand
TCCTCATGTCCGGCGGAGGCCGCTGCAACTTCACCAATACCGGCGCGACGCCGGCCAACTACCTCTCGAGCAATCCGCACTTCTGCAAGTCCGCACTGGCGCGCTACACACCCGCGCATTTCATCGAACTGGTTGATCGCCACGGCGTCGCCTGGCACGAGAAGGAGCTCGGACAGCTGTTCTGCGACGCGTCCTCCAAGCAGATCGTCAAGCTGCTGCTCGACGAATGCGAATCCGGCAAAGTGCAGCTGCAGATCGGCTGCGCGGTGGAGGCGATCTCTGCGCCGGAGGCCGGCTTCTTCCGCATCGACACCGCGCGCGGTCCGGTGCGCGCCGCGCGCCTGGTGATTGCCACCGGCGGGCTGTCGATTCCGTCGATGGGCGCCACGGGCTTCGGCTATGCCGTGGGCAGGCAGTTTGGCCATCAGGTGCTGCCGACGCGCGCAGGCCTGGTGCCGCTGACGCTGAGCGGCAAGCCGCAGGAGCAGTTGCAGGATCTGTCAGGCGTCGCACTGCCGGTGCGCGCCAGCACGGGCAAGGCGGCCTTCGAGAACGCCATGCTGCTCACCCACCGCGGCCTGAGTGGTCCTTCGATCCTGCAGATCTCGTCCTACTGGCAGCCCGGCCAGCCGCTGCGGCTGGATCTACTGCCCGGCCTGGACGCCCTGGACTGGCTGCTGGAGCAGCGACGCACGCGCGCCTTGGCGGAGCTGAAAACCGTGCTGGGCGAGGTGCTTCCGCGGCGCTTCGCGCAACGCCTGTGCGAAGTCTGGTTGCCCAACAAGCCGATGAAGCAGTTCAACGAACCCCAGCTCAAGCAGATGGCGCAAGTGCTGTCGCATTGGCCGGTCGTGCCCAGCGGCACGGAAGGCTATCGCACCGCCGAAGTCACGCTGGGCGGGATCGACACTGGCGAGGTGTCGTCCAGCACCTTCGAATCGCGCCTGCAACCCGGCCTGCACTTCGTCGGCGAGGTCTTGGATGTCACCGGCTGGCTGGGCGGCTACAACTTCCAATGGGCCTGGGCGTCGGGCCACGCCACCGGTGTGGCCGCAACCAGCTGACCCGCGCCCGGCCGCGCGGTTTATTCGAGATTCGCCTCGAATACCGTCAGCATGTGCAGGGGGGACCGTTTCCAAACGCAGCGTCTAGGTGATGCGTGAGCGTTCCAAGGCGGCCTCCCGCTGGGGCCATCACGACGCGATCCCTGGCATCGCTTCCGACGGTCCTTTCGAGCACGACCGTGCGGCTTGTGCCAGCGCAGCGGGAGATTACACAGGCTCAGGCGCGCAGCGCCTCGGCCGCCAGCGTGTAGGACTGTTTGCGCGCGGCATGGTCGTAGATGTTCGCGGCGATGATCAGCTCGTCCGGGCGATGGCGATCGATGAACTCGGCCAACCCCCGCTTCACCGTCTCCGGCCCGCCGACCACGCTGCAGGCCAGCGCGCGCTCGACGCCGACCTTTTCGTGCGGCTGCCAGTAAGCCTCGATGTCATCGATCGGCGCGGGAATCAGCCCCGGCTTGCTGCGACGCAGGTTCACGAAGCTCTGCTGGGCGGTGGTGAACAACCGCTTGGCTTCCTCGTCGGTTTCGGCGGCGATGACATTCACGCCGAGGATCGCGTACGGGTTCTGCAGCCGCGCCGAGGCACGGAAGTCGCGGTGGTACAAGGCCAGTGCCTGATCCATGGCATCGGGCGCGAAATGCGAGGCGAAGGCGAACGGCAGGCCCATGCTTGCGGCCAGTTGCGCGCTGAACAGGCTGGAGCCCAACAGCCATACCGGCACCTCCAGGCCGCCACCGGGCACGGCCTGCACGAGCTGGCCAGGCTGGGCCGGGTTGAAATAGCGCAGCAGTTCGGTGACATCGGCCGGGAACTGGTCGGCGCTGTCGAAATAGCGCCGCAGCGCGCGGGCGGTGGGTTGATCGGTGCCCGGCGCGCGCCCCAGGCCCAGGTCGATGCGGCCGGGATACAGCGAGGCCAGCGTGCCGAACTGTTCGGCCACCTGGAGGGGGGCGTGATTGGGCAGCATGATGCCGCCGGAGCCGACGCGGATGTTCGAGGTGCCGCCGGCGATATGGCCGATCAACACCGAAGTCGCCGCACTGGCGATGCCCGGCATGTTGTGGTGCTCGGCCAGCCAGTAGCGCGTATAGCCCTGCGCCTCGGCGTGGCGCGCCAGGTCCAGCGAATTGCGGAAGGCATCTGCGGGCGTACTGCCCTCGCAGACGGGCGAAAGGTCCAGGACCGAATACGGGATCGAAAGGCTCATGACCTTCAGATGGGGCCGCGCCAGCACTATTCCCACCGCCAGCGTGGAATACAGCATTCCCCGCACCCGTGCGCCGGTCTTCAACCCGGCAAATCGAACGGTCCCCCCTTGGTCAAGGCACGCTGGTAGGCCGGGCGCGCATGGATGTGCTCGAGGAAAGCGCGCAGATGCGTACGCCCCTCAAAGCCCACGCGCGCGTCTGCCGCCTCCAGTGGGAAACTCATCTGGATATCGGCTGCGCTGAAGTCGTCGCCCGCGAACCAGGCGCGCTGCGACAGCTCGGCATCCAGGTAGTCCAGATGAGTACGCACCGCCGGACCGGCGAAGGTCGACATGACCTTGTCGGCAATGCCCCGCGCGATGGGGCGCACGAAGAACGGCATCGGTGCGGATTTGAGGCGACGGAAGATCAATGACACCAGCAGCGGCGGCATCAGCGAGCCTTCTGCGTAATGCAGCCAGTAGCGGTAGCGCAGGTGTTCAGGCGTGTCCGGCGACGGTGCCAGGCGGCGCTCCGTGTCGTAGCGCTCGACCAGGTATTCGATGATCGCCCCGGATTCGGCGACGACCTGTCCGCCATCCTCGATCACCGGCGACTTGCCCAGTGGATGCACCTGACGCAGCTCCGGCGGCGCCAGCAGCGTCTTCGGGTCGCGCGCATAGCGCACCACGGTGTAATCCAGGCCCAGCTCTTCCAACAACCACAACACGCGCTGCGAGCGGGAATTTTCCAGATGATGGACGGTGATCATGCCGATGCCTCCGTAGATGTTTCGTCGTGCAGCGGCTGCAGCTGCGGGTCCAATGCCACGCGGCTGTCGAACACGAAGCAGCGGCCATCGTAGTGCCGCCCGCCCACGCGCTCGAAATAGCCCAGGATGCCGCCATCGAGCTGCAGCACATTGTCCATGCCCGTGTCAGCCATCCAGAGCGCAGCCTTTTCGCAGCGCACACCGCCGGTGCAGAAGCTGACCACAGTGGCCTCGGCCAGCGCGGCGCGGTGAGGCGCCAGCGCGTCAGGCAACTGGGTGAAATCGGTGATCGGCAAGGTCAGCGCATCGGCAAAGCTGCCATGGCCGAACTCCTCCTCGTTGCGGGTATCAAGCATCACCACGCGCTTGCCGGCATCGTCATGGCCCTGGTCAAGCCAGCGCGCCAGCGTTTCCGGCGTCACGGCCGGTGCACGGCGTTCCAGTGGCGAAGCCTCCGGATGGCGGAAGGTGATGATCTCCGGCTTCACCTTGGCCTTGAGCCGTCCAAAGGGCATCGCCTGGCTGAAGCTCTCCTTCACCAGCAAATCGGTAAACCGCGTGTCACCGCGCAAGGTATGCAGATAGCCGCGCAGCGGCTCGACCTCGCCGGCCAGGAACAGATTAAGCCCTTCCGGGGCGACCAGGATGGTGCCACGCAGATCGAGCGCCTGCGCCCGTTCCAGCAACTGCGCAGACAGCGCCCGCGGGTCGTCGATGGCGGTGAAATGGTAGGCGGCGATGTTCAGGATCATGCCGGTCATTGTATCGGGCCGCCCTGACGCGGGCGTTGATTGACACGCCCCCGGTGCGTGGCCGCCGTGCGAGCAACACGGTGCGCACGATTGCCACCTGCGGCAACGCTCCCGACCGTCAGCGCAGCAGCCACCACGGCAGCGCCAGGGTCAGCGCGACGATCAGGACCATCGCCAGCACCATCAGCAGCGTGTAACCCGGACGCGTGCGCAACTGCTGGCTGAAGGTGTCCTGCCGGCCTTCCTGCGCTGCACGTGCCTGTTCGGCCCGGGCGTTGGAAAGGCGCGAGTGCTGGTACTGCGCCATCAATGCGGTCGCGCGCTCGATCTGCGCCTCATCCTCGATCCAGAGGCCGCCATGGGAGATTCCCCACGGGCTGGGTTTGGTCTCGTAGAACGCGATGCGCTCGCGCGCCAGCAGTGCACGGAGCTCGTCGGCTTCATCGTCGGGCACGAGTTTCAGGTTGAGCAGAAGATGGGCCATGGCGCGCATGATAGCCGCCGCTTCGCCGTACCCGGACGGGCCTGCTACTGTGGCGCCCGCTTTCCCTGCCTGACCTGGATCCAACATGCTGCGACGCCTTGCCCTGCCCCTGACCGGCCTGCTCCTGCTGATGGCCGCCTGTACGCCCCCGGGCCCGCCGCCTGGCGGCGTCGTCGAAGGAGGTCTGCAGAAGAACGACCAGACCATCGGCACCGGTGCCGAAGCCACCAAGGGCCATGAGGTCACCGTGCATTACACCGGCTGGATCTACGACAAGCGCAAGGCCGACCTGCATGGCGACAAGTTCGACAGCTCGGTCGATCGCGGCGAGCCCTTCAGCTTCGCGCTGGGCAATGGCCAGGTGATCCGCGGCTGGGACGAAGGCGTGGCCGGCATGAAGGTCGGCGGCAAGCGCGAGCTATTGATCCCCGCCGAAGACGGCTACGGCGCCAACGGTGCCGGCCCAATTCCGCCGAACGCCTCGCTGGTGTTCGAAGTCGAGCTGCTGGACGTCAAGTAAGCCAAGCGCTCAAGTGCTGCCGCATCCACGGCAGCCCTTGCCCGATCAGTTTGCCTGGATCGGGCAAGCCGCCACCGGCAACGGCCCGTAGACCGTTTGCCGGCCGGCGAATCCACCGCGCTGCACGACATAGGCACGCGCCTGCGCACGATCGACCAGCAGGCGGTGCTCGTATCCATCGGCGATGTTGCCCTGGTCCGCGATCAACACACCCAGCTGCGGTTCCAGCGCGGCCGGCAAGGTGGTGGTTGGCCAGGCCTGGTGCACGCCGGTCGGCCCGATGAAGCGCGCCAGGCGTTGCGCGGTGCACTCGGCAGCATCCTGCGCGATGGCAGGCACGCAGATGCCTGCGGCGACGCCGGCCAACAGCACGGGGGTAAGCCCTCTCATTACCGTGCTCCTTGGTTACCGGACCCGCTTCAAGTCGAGGTCCTGGAAATCGAAGCTGAAATCGGTCAATGGCGAGATCGGCTTCATCGTGGCGTTGACGATCTTGCCATCGGCGTCCAGCGCGAAGCTGATGAAGGCATCTGCGTTGAGCCAGCGCTCGCGCCAGCGGATCACGAAGGTGTCGTGCTGCCAGTGCGACAGCTCGCCGACCAGATCCGCCGTCTTGGAGAAGCGCACCACCAGCTTGCCGTGTTCCTGGGAGATGCCGACATCGCCATACCATGCATCGCGATAGGTACCGGCGTAGCCGGCCAGCGGCAGCGAGGGCTTTGACTTGGCGTCGCGTTCGGCCTGGTGCTTCTTCCAGCTTTGATCGGCATCGCCCTGCGACTTGGCCACGGCCTTGCCGTAGGCGGCGACCCAATCGGTGGCCTCGCCCGGCGACAGCCAGGCATCCAGTGCCCGCATCGTCACTGCGTTGAACGCCGCGCC
>JBEVNH010000070.1:0-5676 GCA_040508175.1 Pseudoxanthomonas sp. | reverse complement strand
GCGGCGCGCTGGTGACCTCGCGTCTGTCCGAGGTGCTCGTCGTCGAGGCGATCCGTGCGTACGTCCATGACGCTGCGCAAGTGAACATCAGCTGGATCGGCGCGTTGGGGGATCGGTACATCGGCGCCGCGCTTGGCCTCATGCACGAGGAGGTCGACCACGCATGGACGGTGGCTGCGCTTGCATCACGCGTGGGCATGTCACGTTCCGCGTTCGCATCGCGCTTTGCGCAGAAGGTCGGGCAACCGCCACTGGAATACCTGACGCGGTGGCGAATGATGCTTGCGCGCCGGCTTCTGGCCGAAACCGATCTGGATGTCGCCAGCATCGCCCTGCGCGTGGGCTACCTGTCGCCCAGTGCATTTGGGCATGCGTTCAAGCGCATGTTCGGATCGGCGCCAAAGCGATTCGAAACGCAATCCGAGCCCAACGCACCCGTATAGGCCGACCACGGGCCGAGGGCGCGGATCGACGGGGCACTGGCGGTTGCCGCTCCCGCCATGCGGAGATCGGCGTCGCCGAGACGCCCTGGCTCAGTCGACAGCGGGCTCGATGGGCCACGCCTGCAGGGTCTTGATCACCGCCGGGCCGTCCATCGCATGCGCGCTCCACGTGAGCGCACCGCCGCCGCGGAAGAAGCGGTCGGTGATGACGCGGGTGCCGTCAGCGGCGTAGAGCTCCACGATGGAGCGGTCCACCACGAGCCGTAGCGTGATGGAGCCATCGCCCGGCGGCAGCGTGGCGATGTTGCGATCCGGGAACGCGTCGTGGAAATGCGGGCCGGCGCGGGTGCGGTCGATAAAGACCTCGCGCGTGGCGGGCGTGTAGCCGATCATCAGGGCGTAGCCCTGTGCATCGGTCAGCGTCAGCGCGATCTGCGACGCCTGCTGTGGGTCGAGGGTCACCTGCATGTCGAGGCTTTCGCCAAGCTTCAGCGGCGTCGGCGTGTCGCTCAATCGCACGTCGCGCAGCTGCGTCGCCGTGCCGCGCCGCGCCTGCAGCTCGCGCACGGGCGCCTGGACAAGCCGCCAGTCGTTGCCTTCGCGTCGTAGCGACAGCGTGCGCGGCACCGTCATCAGCCCGCGCGCCGGATACGTCGGCATGGCGTGGGCGTAGCGCAGGTCGGTGGCCCAGCCGATCCAGATGCGGCGCCCGTCGGGCACGTCGCTCCACGACTGCGCGGCGTAGAAATCCGCACCCAGGTCCTGCCAGTGCGGTAGGTCGTCCCAGTCCGGCTCCAGCGTGAAGCTCCTGCCGTCGAACGTACCCACGAAATATTGCCCGCCCGACCCACCATCCGGCCCCTTGTCGCCCTGGCTGACCGCCAGCACCCAGCGCTTCTCGCCGGGCTTGTCGTTCTCCACCGGCAGCTCGAACAGATCCGGACATTCCCAGTTGACGCTCTGTGCCGACGGCGTCGGGCCGAAGTCGCTTTCGTGGCGCCACTGTTTGAGGTCGGGCGAGGAGTAGAACGCCGCCTTCTTTTCAGCGGCCTTGACTACCACCATCACCCAGCGGCGCGTGCCCTCATGCCAGAACACCTTGGGATCGCGAAACTCGTTGGAGCCGATGTCCAGCACCTTGCCGTGCCGGGTGAAGGTACGGCCGCGATCGTTGCTGTAGGCGACAAACTGCGACTGGTTCCTGGTCTTGGGGTCGAAGCCGGTATAGATCGCCACCATCGGCGGCTTGCCACCGCGGCCGAAGCCTGAGCTGTTCTTCCAGTCGATCACCGCGCTGCCGGAAAAAGCCATCACCTCGGTCTCGGGGATCGCGATGGGCAGGTGCTGCCAGCTGACCAGGTCGCGGCTGACCGCATGCCCCCAGCTCATATGTCCCCAGCGGTCGCCATGCGGGTTGTACTGATAGAACAGATGATATTCGCCGTCGTAGAAGACCAGGCCGTTGGGGTCGTTCATCCAGTTGCGCTCAGGCGCGAAGTGGAAGCTCGGACGCGGATCAGCGGCCGGCCAGGGGGCTGCAGCGGACAGGCTAGGCAATACCGCCAGCAACATGGCAAACATCACGCGCATGGGATCTCCTCTCGTCGGCTTCTTGGCGAAACTAATATTAATCAGACAATAGGACAATATGGGCAGCGTGGCGCGGCTGCTCGCGGCGCCGATGATGGAGCAGGTGATGGCCGCGAATTGCCGGTGTGCGCGAACGCCGTTCTGCTGCGCCGTGTCAACAGTGCATGGGAAACTGGGCATTGAGTTGGACGGTGGCTTCCCGTGCGGCAGCTGCCTTTGATAAGGCCATCGCCTGGGGCCGCGCGTCTCCAACCGCCTGCCGTTGCGATCAGTGACGACGCTTCTTCCCATTCGATCCATGTCGTGAGCGGGCGTTGAAGAAGCCCACGCTCGGCGCCAGGCATCGTCACGGATGCGCGCCATCAAGATGTGGCCCGGCGATCAGGGCGGTGACAGCACGAAGCGCTCGATGGCCTGCGCAACGCCATCCTCATTGTGGGTCGCGGTCTCGTACCGGGCGACTGCCTTGACCGCCGGGATGGCGTTGCCCATGGCGACGCTGGTCTGTGCGTAGGCCAACATCGACAGATCGTTCTCCTGGTCGCCGATGGCCATGACGCGCGCCGGCGGGATGCCAAGCCGTTCGGCCAGCAACTGCAACATGGTGCCCTTGCCCGCGCGACGATCGAAGATCTCCAGGAAGAATGGCGCGCTTTTGGATACGCCATAGCGCTGTCTGAGTGCGTCGGGCAATCGCGCGATCGCCTTGTCAAGCAACTCGGGTGCGTCGACCATCATCAGCTTTTGGAAGCGCAGTGTTTTGTCCATCTCCGCCACGGCGCGATAGCGCAGCGGTGCGTTGGATAGATGGGCATCGTGCACGGTGTAGGCGCTGATGTCGGCATTGGTGGTCAAGATGCCGCTGCCATCCAGGGCCTGGAAGTGCACGCCCAGCTGGCGCGCGAGCTGCTCGCAATACAGGAAGTCGTCGAATCCGAGCGGGAACTCGGCAATGCACGCGCCTGTGCCCACCGATTGCAGGACCGAGCCGTTGAAGCAGATGCAGTAATCATCGTCGCCGGTGATGCCAAGCTCCTGCAGGTAACGCTGGGCGCCGGAATACGGGCGGCCCGTCGCCAGGACGATGCGCACGCCTTTTGCATGCGCCGCGGCAATGGCGTTGCGCACGCGCAGGGAGATCTCATGCGCGGCATTGAGCAGGGTGCCATCCATGTCGATGGCGATGAGGTCGATCACGCGGGGCGCCTGGGGGCGGCGGGACAGGATACCGCGCGTGGCCTGCTTGGCCCTCGCCGCGCAGGACACTGGGCGAGGCGTCTGGCGCGCCCCGCGAGGGCATTTCGCCGCTGCCAGTACGTCCGTGCACAACCGTGGAACTATCGACAAAGCGACCCATGCAGTAGCGCGACCCTTCCCGTGTTGACACGCATTGCGTGGGAGCGAGGTGCTGCATCATTCCAACGTCATCGCGCAGTGCCGTCGGCAGCTGCGCGTTCGAAGGATTCCACCCGTGCGGTGGGCGCTTATCTGAGGTACGTCCAGGATACGCCGTCGGTGCCGCGCTTGCGGCCGGCACAATCGTCTTCGACGACGGTGGTCTTCAGGACGTCACCTTGCCTGACCCAGGTGTAGCGACCAGGTTTTCCCACGCAGTCTCCGCCGTCCGCGCGGATGGCTTCGCCTTCCCAGGTGTCGACCACGGTGATCTGGTTGCCCGTGTGGGTGTAGGTGCCCTTGACCCAGTCCTCGTTCTCGGGCGTGGTGCCCAAGAAGGTGCCGTCGGGATGGAAGATCATGATGTTGGGGCCGCTCTGGTAGCGGCCCATGGGAAATGTAGTCGAGGCGTCTTCGCTGGCATGGGCCGTGATCCCGACCAGGAGTGCTGAGGTGGCGGCCAACGTGGCGATGGATCGATTCATGGTGCGCATGTACATCTCCATTGATGGATGAGCGGCATGGGCGCTTCTTCCAAACAGCAGGCCCACCTTTGCCAGACGCCGGAAGACGCGCCGAGCGGACAGGCGTGGCCCGTCATGGCAGTCGTTTGTAATTGCCCTTTCGGTGCTAGCACCGCATGCCCGCAGGCGCACGGGTGCCACGCGCCCGGCAGGGCGACGGGATGTCCGTGGCGTACCCGCGTCAAGGTCGCGGGGTCGGAAAACGTCTGACGCCCACTGCGCGCGACGGCCGCGCGGGCTCCACGCGTCCTTGTTGATGGACCTCAACCTTGTCGGCGGCGCAGGCAGATTTGCGGGGATCACATATCAGTGCGGCAGCGGCGCGCGTTCTTGGCGTTGTTGCGCCATGCACTGCATTGCGTGGTTGCCTAGAACCGCATGCTTGCCGGCAGGCGTCGCCATTCGCCTACGGCCATCTTTCCCAGCGGAACGCTGCCGATGCGCAGGCGGCGGATGCTGACTACCTGCAATCCGACGTCGGCACACATGGCGTGCAGCTGGCCAGGGTGCACGTGCTTGATCGCAAAGCGCAGGCGATCCTCGTTCTGCCAGCTGACCTTGCAGGGCGGCAACATGCGCTGCTGGTACTTCATGCCATCGGCAAGCAGATCCAGGCCGTAGGGCTTCAGCTCCCCACGCACTTCCACCACGAATTCCTGCTCGATGGTGTTGGCATCCTCGGTGAGCCGGCGGATCACGCGGCCGTCTTGGCTCAGCACCAGCAATCCGCTGGCGCCGTCTTCCAGCGGCATCAGGGGATTCAAGCGCCGCAGGTGGCGCTTCAACAGGCGAATGCCGGTCGTGTCGATGGCGCTGCGCGTGTCCGCGGTCACCAGCGCGATGGCAGCTTCAACGCTCACATCTGCCGGCTTATGCAGCAGCAGCGTCGCGGGCTCGATCTCGCCGAGCTGCGCATCGGCCGCCAGCGTGACCTGTCCCGGTGTCACCAAGGCCTGCGGCTCCTCGGTGACCACGCCCTCGACGCTGACCCAGCCGCCTTCGATGTACTGCTGGGCCTCGTTGCGTGAGCAACTGGCCAGCGCGGCGACGCATTTATCCAGGCGGAGGGGATCGGACATCGGGACACTCGCAATCGAAAAAGGGATTAGACAAACACCGGACCGGCGTGCCTCACCAATCAGTGGGCGCGTAGTCCTTGAGGAACTGGCCCCACACGTGCTCACCGGTGTTGATGCCATGGATGATCGGGTCGACGATGCGCGCGGCGCCGTCGACGATGTCCAGCGGCGGATGGAAGCGCTCCTCGAGCACCTTCTTGGCGGCGATCTCCGCCGGATCCTCGTCGGTCACCCAGCCGGTGTCGACACTGTTCATGTGGATGCCGTCGTTCTGGTAATCGGCCGCCGAGGTCCGCGTCATCATGTTCAACGCGGCCTTGGCCATGTTGGTGTGCGGATGCCGGGTGGTCTTGAAGTTGCGGTAGAACTGCCCTTCCATCGCCGACACGTTGACGATGTGCTTGTCGCGTTCGGGCGTGCGCAACATCAGCGGCTTGAGGCGCGCGTTGATGATGAAGGGGGCAATGGCGTTGACCAGCTGCGTCTCCAGCAGTTCCACCGACGGCACCTCGGCCATCAGCAGGCGCCAGGAATTGCGCCCGCGCAGATCGATCTGCTGCAGGTCCTGGTCCAGGCGGCCTTCGGGGAACAGATGCTGCTGGCCCAGCAGTTCATCGGCCAGCAGCGGCACCTGCGACAGCTCGG
>JBEVNH010000027.1:0-23486 GCA_040508175.1 Pseudoxanthomonas sp. | reverse complement strand
AAGAACTGCTTGACGCCGGCACGGAACGCCAGCGGTCCATAGCGCACCACGTCCTCGACGTAATACATCTGCTCGTCGGTCTGGTATTCCTCCTTGAACTGCACCCAGTACGGCTGCGCATCGAACGCGGTATCGACGGTGGCGTCGGTCAGCTTGTGCCAGTCGCGCACCACGCTGCGGCGCACGCGCTCCAGCCACACACCCGCACGCACGGTGTTCTGCGCCGCGCCGATTTCGGTGGTCCACGCAATGTCGCCGGTCACACCGACGCGGCGGTTGTCGTAATGGCTGTGGCGGTAGGACTGCACCGGGATGGATCCGGCCGGATAGCAGGCCGGATCGGCTTCGGCCGGGATCTGTCCGCCACCGGTGCAGCCGGCGATCATCTGCGCGGCGCGGCCGCTGGCGTCGACGTAGTAGAAGGTGTCGCCCTCGCGCGGGCCGTAGGCGGTGCTGCCGCCGGTGTACTCGGACTGCGGGTTGCCTGCGCCATCGTCGGTGGCATCCACCAGGTACGGCGGGATCCAGTCACCGCGCCCTTCCAGGCGATGCGCGTAACCGGTGGCCGAAGCGGTGATGCTGTCGCCCTTGAACTCGGCCTTGAGGTAACCAAAGGTGTTCTCGCGCAGCGCACGCGAACCGCTGCGGTAGTTCTGGTCGATGTACGGAATGCCATACCACGTGCCAATCAGCGCATCGGCGTCGGGGTTGGCGCGGAACTGGTCCAGCGACACGCTGGCGTACTCGCTTTCATCGGCATCGTCGTAGGACAGATAGCCGGTCAGCGTCCAGCGGTCCAGGTCGCTGACCAGCTTGGTGGACAGGTGATCGCGCTTGGTCAGGCCGGCACCGTCGATCCAGTCGCGATTGGCGGCCGAGGAGGCGCTGATCCACGCGGCAGTGGTGCCATTGGCGAAGGTCGGCGTATCCCAGCGCACGTAATACTTGCGTGACTCCTGGTCGCCGCCACCGGCCACCAGGCGCACGCGCTGCTCGCCCAGAGGGTTGCTGGTGAGGAAGTTCAAGGTGCCGCCCAGCGCTTCGTTGGAGCGCGAGGCGATGTCGGCCGTGCCCTGGCTGACTTCCACCGTCTCCAGGTCCAGCACGTCGATGTAGCGGTTGCCACGCGCACCGCCACCGTAGCCGGAGCCGCCGTTGGGCACTCCATCAATCGTGGTGCCGATCTGCTGCGAATCGCGGTTGCTGACGAAGCCGCGCATGCTGATCTGCGTGCCCCAATCCGACGAACCGAACGCATCGGCCTCGGTCACCAGCACGCCGGGCGTCTCGTTGAGCACGCCGTTGACGCTGGTCAGGATGGATTTGCGCTCGATCGCCTCGCGCGTCACCGGCGCCTTGGCGTAGGTCATCGCCTGGCCGATCACCGAGACCTCGTCCAGCGTCTGCGCCTCGCGCTTGCTGCCGGGGGCCTGGGCATCCGTGCCGTCGTTGGGCGTTTCCTGCGCCAACGCGCCAAGCGCGTGCAGCAGGGTCAGAGACAACAGGGAGCTGCGCAGGGAATGACGGGGAGCAAACGACATCGACGGAAGATTCCGGGTGGGGGAAGTCCGTCAGTGTTGGTCGTTGTGATGAAACCTCTATGACGCCGCTGTCATGGACTGCGGCGGCGCGTGTCGTGGCACGACATGGCAGCGCGTGGCGCCGTGCGCGGCGCTGCCCTCAATGCGACAGCGGCCAGCGCCCCAGCACCTCGTAGGCCTCGGGATTCCCGCCGCGCAGTAGCACCACTTCATTGAAACTCAGGCGGACCGGCGGGATCGCCTCGGCCGCGCTGCGCTTGCCGTCATGGGTGTGGGCCAGGGTGAGATGCGGGTGGAACTTCGGTGGCTTGGCCAACTGCAGGCGATGCAGGGTGGCCTGCCGGCGCAGCTGTGCTTCCAGGTCGGCCGCGGCCGGCGGCGTCTGCGCGGCTGCCAGCACCAGTGAGTTGCGCCCGAACACTGCCAGCTGGTCCAGCGTCAGCACGAAGGACTGGGCACGCAGCGCCTGCCCAGCCCGCTGCGCGCCTTCTAGCAGGGCCGGCAGCTGTTCCTCCAGCGGCTCGCCGAGGAACAGCATCGTCACGTGCCGCTTTGCGGCCGCCACGGGCTTGGGCTGGCCGAAGCGCGGTGCATGCGTGCACAGCGCCTCATCCAGCACGGTCTGGTCGCCATCGGCTGGCTGCACGGCAAAGAACACGCTGGGTGCGCGCGCCGGCATGGCGAACAGGTCGTTCTGCATCGGGATCGATCAGACCGCAGCGGTGATGACGATCTCGACCTTCCAGCTGGGGTCGGCCAGCCTGGCCTGCACCGTGGCGCGCGCCGGCGTATGGCCGGGGACGACCCACTGCTCCCACTCGGCGTTCATGCCGGCGAACTCGGCCAGATCGGTCATGAAGATCTCCGCGCGCAGCACCTTGGACTTGTCCGAGCCGGCCTGCGCCAGCAAGGCGTCGATATGCCCCAGCACTTCCCGCGTCTGCGCACCGATGTCGCCACCGGCCTCGGCGATCTGCCCCGCCAGGTAGGCCACGCCGTTGTACACGGTCATCTCGGACATGCGGGGGCCGGTGTCGAAGCGCTGGATCATGGAGGATCGCTGCAGGTGGGTGCGGGAGCGCCACGCTAAAGCAGGCCGCGCTGCTTGCCAACCGTTTCAACGGTGCGCGTCCTGACCACGCATGGCACCGCCCACCTTTTCGCATCCGGACGCGCTGACGCCAGTTAGACGCTGGCGGAACATGGCCGATGCCAGCATGGCCGCATCCCCCTCGCTGTCGAGATCGTGTGTCCATGGATGCTGCTACCCAGAGTGACCTGCTGTTTTCCCCCATTCGTATCGGCGCCCTGTCGCTGGCCAACCGTGTGGTCATGGCACCGCTGACCCGCAACCGTGCCGAGCGCGGCCAGTTGCCCAGCGCGCTGGCACCCGAGTATTACGGCCAGCGCGCCAGCGCCGGGCTGATCATCACCGAGGCCAGCCAGATCAGCCCGCTGGGCCAGGGCTACCTGGACACGCCCGGCATCTACACGCCCGGCCAGATCGCCGCGTGGAAACCCGTGGTGGAGGAAGTGCACGCCCGCGGTGGCCGCATCGTCATCCAGCTATGGCACGTGGGTCGCATCTCGCACACCAGCCTGCTGCCCGATGGCGAGGTCCCGGTGGCCCCCAGCGCGATCCGCGCCGAGGCCAAGACCTTCACCGAGGAGGGCTTTGTGGATGTCTCGGCGCCACGGGCGCTGGCGCTGGAGGAAATCCCCGACCTGATCGAGGACTACCGCCACGCCACGCGCTGCGCGATGGAGGCCGGCTTTGACGGCGTGGAAGTCCATGCCGCCAACGGCTACCTGATCGACCAGTTCCTGCGCGATGGCGCCAACCATCGCAGTGATGCGTACGGCGGCAGCATCGAGAACCGCACGCGGCTGCTGTTCGAGGTGGTCGAGGCGGTGGCAGGCGTCATCGGGGCTGAACGCACCGGCGTGCGCCTGTCACCCACGACACCGGCCGGTGGCCTGAGCGATTCCGATCCGCATCCCCTGTTCGTCCGTGCGGTCGAGCGTCTGGACCACATCGAGGGACTTGCGTACGTCCACGTGATCGAAGGGGCCACCGGCGGAGACCGCCACGTCCTGCCGTTCGACTATGCCGCACTCCGTGCCAGGTTCCGCGGCGCCTGGATCGTCAACAACGGTTACGACCGCGCGATGGCCGAATCGGTGCTGGCGGATGGTACCGCGGACGCGGTGGCCTTTGGCCAGGCCTACATCGCCAACCCGGACCTGGTCCGGCGCCTGCGCGAGAACGCCCCGCTCAACCCAGTGGACCAGGACACGCTGTACGGCGGCGGCGCGCAGGGCTACACCGACTATCCGACGCTGGATTGAGACCTCTCCTGCTTACGGTGTCGGGGCGGGTAGCAGCCAGGGGTTGGCGGCAGTGATCACATGGAAACGCGTCTGCGGGAAGTCCGGCTCTGGCGCATCGTGGTTGGCATACAGCAGGTGCTGCAGCGCGTAGAAGGCCTGCGCTTCGGCATCCTGTTCGATCAGTGCGGCGATGCGCCCCTTCTGCAGCAATGCCTCATGCAGCGGCGTGGATTCGTGGGTAATCCACGCTGGCCGGCGTTCGCGTGATAGCCGGTCCAAGGCCCGCTCGATCCCGGCCGTGCCCATGCCCAGGCTGTAGAGGCCAACCACCGGTGTCGGCCCCATCAGACGACTGCGCACAGCGGCCTCGGCGTGGTCGTCGTCATCGCGCATGTCGATCGGGCCGACCACTTCCAGATGCGAGAAATCGCGCGCGATGGCCTGCTTGAAGCCCTCGCTGCGCTGCCGGTACGGCAGGTAATGCGGCGAACCGGCCAGCAGCAGCACCCGCCCCGGACGCTGCTGGAAGCGCCCCATCAGCAGCGCGGCGGTTGCACCGGCGGCATGGTTGTCCACGCCCACGTACGGCACCGGCACGCGCAGGCCTGTGAGGTTGTTCACTACCAGCACCGCAGGCATGCCATTGCCGACCGCCACTTCCAGCGCTTCGCGGATCACCGGCGTATCGCCGGTGAACATGATCAGACCGTGTCGGCGATGGCGCGGGCGGATGATGAAACGCGACAACGTGGTCTGGTCCTCGTCCGCCCAGATGCTGCGATGGATGCTGATGGACTTGCCCAGCATCGCGCCGAATTTCTGCAACGCCGCATCCAGGCGACGGGAGAAGTCGGTTTCGGCCTTGGTGCGGATGATGTCGAAGTGCATCGACCCGCGCACGGCGCTGGGCAGCACGCGTGCCGTGCCCAGCATGCGGGCCGCCTCCAGCACTTTCTTGCGCCGCGCTTCGGACACGCCGCCGCGATCGTTGAGCACGCGATCGACCGTGCTGGGACTGACGCCCGCCCGTTCGGCGATCTGGTTGAAGTTGGGCTTGATCGGCGGCATGACACGATCACCGGAATGTCCGCAGGCCCGTAGTGTGCCGAGCCGTAGCACGAAAGACAGCCCCGGCGCCGGCGATCAACGGCGCCAGGGCGGAATTCAGAACGCGTTCAACGCCCGTCGTGAGCGCCGCCAGATGGTGCGTGCAGGAGCGCTTCAAAGCACGGCGTACTTCGGGTACGCGAGCATGATGGGGCCACCGTCCTTGGCAGCCGCCCGTCGGGCCATCGCAACGCAATGCCAAGAACCGCTCCTGGCGGTTCTTCCGAGCAATGCACGCGCACCGGCTGGCAAGCGCGGCAGGACGTTGAACAGGTTCTCAGACGAACATGCCACCGGACGCTTCCACCCGCTGGCCATTGATCCAGGCCGTCTCTGGCGCCAGCAGCGCGGCCACGACCGGACCGATGTCATCGGGCTTGCCCGCGCGTCCCAGCGCAGTGAACGAGGCCACCATCGCGTTGACCTGTGCATTGTCACGCACCATGCCGCCGGAGAAATCGGTCTCGATCGCACCGGGCGCCAGGGTGTTGGCACTGATGCCGCGCTCCCCCAGCTCCCGTGCCAGGTAACGCGTGAACACCTCGATGCCGCCCTTCATCATCGCGTAGGCCGCACTGCCGGGCAGCGCGAACCGGGCCAGCCCGCTGGAGATGTTGAGGATGCGCCCACCGTCGGCAATCAGCGGCAGCAGCGCCTGGGTCAGGAAGAACGGCGCCTTCAGGTGCACGGCCATTGCCTCGTCGAACTGCGCATGGGTGGTCTCGGCAATGGAGGCGTGCAGTGCGGTGCCGGCATTGTTGACCAGTGCCTGCAGGTGCGTGCGCTGCCAGCCGGCGAGCACGTCCTTGACCTGGGTGGCAAAGGCCGGAAAGGACGCGGCGTCGGCGACGTCCAACTGCAGCGCGGCGGCGCGGCGGCCCTGGGCCTGGATCTGGGACACGACCTCGCGGGCGGCATCGCCCTGCTGTTGGTAGGTCAGGATTACATCGCCGCCGGCCGCGGCCAGTGCCAGTGCGGCGTTGCGGCCCAGGCCACGACTGCCGCCGGTGATCAAAGTGGTGGTGGGTGCAGTGGACATGTCAGGGAACTCCTCATTAGGGCGGTCTGCCCGGTGGAACAGGCTATTGCACTTGAATCAACGCATAAACTGAGCAATCCTGATTTAACTGATCATCATTGGCGAACAATCAATGGACGCGTTGGACTTGTTGCGCGTCTTCCAGCGCGTGGCTGAACTGGGCAGCTTCACCCGGGCGGCAGACAGCCTGGGACTGCCAAAGGCGAGCGTCTCCACCGCCGTGCAGCGCCTGGAAGCCAGCCTGGGCACGCAATTGCTGCACCGGACCACACGCCGGGTGCAGCTGACCGCAGACGGCGAGATCTTCTACCAGCGCAGCCTGGACATGGTGGACGACATGGACGAACTGCACGGCATGTTCCGCCAGGCGCACCAGCTCAAGGGCCGGCTGCGCATCGACATGTCCGGTGGACTGGCGCGTGGCTACGTGATTCCCAAGCTGCCCGCGTTCCTGGCCGAACATCCGCTGCTGGAGGTGGAGATCAGCAGCACCGACCGCATGGTCGACGTCGTGCGCGAGGGCTTCGACTGCGTGGTGCGTGTCGGCACCGTTGCCGACAGTTCGCTCATCGCCCGTCCGCTGGGTGTGATGTCCATCGTCAGCTGCGCCAGCCCGGCCTATCTGCAGGCGCGCGGGCGACCGGTCACGGTGGAGGACCTGGAAGGCCACGCGCTTGTGCATTACGTCGGCACCTTGGGGCAGCGCTCACCGGGCTTTGAATACTTCGACGGCCATCGCTACGCCACGCGCGCCCTGCCCGGCCCGATCACCGTCAACAACGGCGATGCCTACGTCGCCTCGGCGCTGGCGGGCCTGGGCATCATCCAGGTGCCGGTCATCGGCGTCCGCAGCCTGCTCGACAGCGGCGCCCTGATCGAACTGTTGCCCGACGCCCCCGCCGAACCGATGCCCTTGACGCTGCTGTACCCGCAGCGCCGTCACCTGCCGCGCCGGGTCAGCGCCTGCATGGACTGGCTGGCCAGCGTGCTGGCGCCGCACCTGGACCCCGTACCAACCCCGCGTTGACGCCATGCAAAGGCACAGGCCCGGCCTCGATCCTTGCGCTCAGGCCTTGCGCAGGAAACAGGTCTTCAGCACCAGTCCCTTGATCTTGTCCGAGTGCCCTTCGATATGTTCGGCATCGTCTTCGACCAGGCGGATATTGCGGATTACCGTGCCCTGCTTGAGCGGGATCGAAGACCCTTTCACCTTGAGATCCTTGATGACCGTGACCGTGTCGCCGGCGCTCAGGACGTTGCCGTTGCTGTCGCGCACCACCACCGCGGATGTGGCCTGGGCATCTTCGGCCGACCATTCATGGCCACAATCGGCGCAGACCCACTGCACACCATCCACGTAGGTGTTCTCGAGCGTGCATTGCGGGCACATGGGGGCATCGGACATCGCGACTGACCTTTGATTGGGCGCGCGATTGTATCTGGCGCAAGGACGCAAACAGGCAGCCAAGTGAGAAAAGCCTAGAATGGCCTCCCTTTCTTTCGTTGGAATTTCCCATGGCGCTCAAGGCCACGATCATCAAGGCCGAGCTGCAGATCAGCGACATGGACCGGCATTACTACGCGGCGCATCCGCTGACGCTGGCACAGCATCCGTCCGAGACCGATGAGCGCCTGATGGTGCGTCTGCTGGCGTTCGCACTTTTCGCAGAAGAACGGCTGGAATTCGGACGCGGCCTCAGCACCGAGGACGAGCCTGATTTGTGGCTGCGGGAATACACCGGCGAGATCGCGCTATGGATCGACCTGGGGCAACCGGATGAATCGCGCATCCGCAAGGCCTGCGGGCGCGCGCGACACGTCGTGGTGGTCAACTACGGCGGACGCGCCTCCGACTTGTGGTGGGACAAGCACGGCAGCGGGCTGGCGCGCCTGAAGAACCTCACCGTATTGACACTTGACACCACTGAATTGGAACTCCTCACTGCGCTGATGCAGCGTGGCATGCGCCTGAACGTGATGATCCAGGACGAGGAAGTGCAGGTGCTGTCCGAGACCCACCCGACCTTGTCAATGCATCCGGGCAAGCGCCAAGTCGCGCAGCTTTGACAAGTGCCGCAATGCGCTGAAATCACGGGAAAAATCCCGCGTTGATGAGCGACAGGTTCATGCAGGCGCTTGCGCATTGTCGCGCCTGATCCTACGGTAAAAGGGCGTCATCTCCCTTGTGCATCGTGTGTCGACCGATGCTTTCCCTCGACTCATCCAATCCGGAGGATTCTCCATGGAAATCGCGCCTGGCGTTGTCGCCACCATCCATTACACGCTCACTGACGACGATGGGACCGTCATCGATCAATCGCCGCCGCAGGCACCGTTGAGCTATCTGCACGGTGCCGGCAATATCGTGCCCGGACTGGAGCAGGCGCTTGCGGGCAAGCGTACCGGCGACAAGCTCACCGCCAACATTGCGCCGGAACTGGGCTACGGCCCACGCATGGATCAGTTGGTACAACAGGTGCCACGCGCTGCGTTCCCGGATGCCAATGCGCTGTCGCTCGGCATGCAGTTCGAAGCACGGACGCCGCAGGGTCCACTGGTCGTGACAGTCACGCAGATCGGTGATGCGGACGTCACGGTGGATGGCAATCATCCACTGGCCGGACAGACCCTCAACTTTGCCGTTGACGTAGCTGACGTGCGCACGGCCACCGAGCAGGAAGCCAACGAAGGACAGGTCGAAAGCGCGCCTTGAGTGTGCTGTCCCGAGGATCACATGCCTGGCGCGCAAGCCGGCTCCAGGCAGTGCGCAGTGCATTGCACGACCGATGTCCGCGGTGACCGCGCGGGTGGTTCAACAGTGAGGGATTCCAGCATGATGCGTACCGCCATCAACGACAGCGTCCACGGGATTCATCCCCGCGCCACGCGAATCGCGGCACACTGCGACGCCTGTCCGAAATGTCGATGAGGCGATGAAGCTGCTTCGATTTCCCTGTGTCGTGGTCGTGGCCCTCGCCGCGCTGTGCGCTGGCTGTGATCGCAGGTTTGGCGCGTCCGTTCCAGGCTCGCCCGCTGGCGCCATCACCCCGCTCGACGACGCGCGTGCGCCGATGCCCGACCCGCAGGCCCTGGCGGTCCCGCAGGCATTCCAGGGTGAGTGGGCCACACGTGCCGCGCAGTGTGGCCGCCAAGATGAGGGCCACTTGCAGATCGCAGCGGACCAGGTGCGTTTCAGCGAAAGCCACGGTGTGATCGTCGGCGCCACGGTGGAAGACGGCACGTTGGAACTCCAGATCCAGCTTGAAGGCCAGGGTCAGACCTCGCAGGCCCAGTATCGTTTCGCATTGTCCGATACAGGCCACGCCCTGATCGACGTCACCGACGGCCCTGGCCTCAGGCGCGTGCGCTGCGCAGGCTGAGCGGCGCGGCATCACGGCCAGCCTGGCCGACAGCGACGCGCCGTTGCATCATGTCGCCCCCACGCAAGACACCCGAGGCCCCATGTGAAGGAAAGACTGCCCAGCTGGATGCAGGAATGGCTGGATGTGATCATTCCCGGCGGTCAGGTGCTGCTGATCGTGGTGATCACCCGCCTGGTGCAGCTGCTGGCCAGGCGTCTGCTCGACCGGGTTGCGCAGCGCTACGATCTGCCACCGGAAATGACCGTTGGCGTACGCCGCCTGATCAATTTCGTGATTTCCGTGGCCGCGCTGCTGCTGATCCTGGAACGTCTCGGCGTGTCGGGCAGCGTGCTGTGGGCCGCCTTCACCGGCTTTGCCACGGTTGGCGCAGTGGCGTTCTTCGCCGCGTGGAGCGTGCTGTCCAATATTTTCTGCACGGTGCTGATCTTCATCACCCGTCCGTTCCGTCTGTACGAGAACATCGAGCTGCTTGAGAACGGTGAAAAGCCCGGGCTCAAAGGCAAGGTGATGGATATCAACCTGCTCTACACCACGCTGCAGGAGGCCGAAGGCGCCGAAGGTCCCAGCGTGGTGCAGATCCCCAACAGCCTGTTCTTCCAGCGCGGCATCCGGCGCTGGCGCGGCGGGCATCGCACGATCACCTCCTGACCACGTCCGCCGTCGCGGCGGCCGGTTCAGCGCAGCTGACTGTCCTTGCTGCCGCGACGGTTATAGCCGGACGCCCCGGCACGTTCGTCCTCGTCGTGCTGTTGCTGGCAATTCACGCATAGGCGCACGCCAGGAATGGCCTTGCGCCGCGCCTCGGGAATGGCCACCTCGCATTCCTCGCAATGGGTCAGACCTGGCCCGCTCGGCAGCTGGCGCCGCGCACGCTGGATGGCATCGCTGACCGTGGCGTCGATCTGGTCCTGCACCGCGCCCTCACCCGCCCACCCTGTCGCCATGACTCTCATCCGATTCATCGACAAGGCCGCAGCATAGACCCGTGCAGCGGGCGTGGACATAACATCAACCACGCCGCTTTCTGCAGTTTGATTGGCAGACGGCGATGTGAATCCCGCAGACCTCGTCGCCGTCCGTATACATCCGCTGCGGCAGGCTGCATGCATCTCCTGCCAAGAGAGAGAGCAAGCCCATGCCTCACCAACCGCTGATATCGAGTGCCTTGCTGAGTCTGGCCCTGGCCGCCTGCAATCAAGGCGGGCAGCCCCCGCATGCCGAGCCAACGCCGGATCAACTGCCACCTTCGGCCGAGCGCGCGCCGCCAGCCGATGCACCCGCACCTGCAACGTCCGAACCCAGGACGCCAGAGCAGGAAGGCGCCACCAGCTGACCGTTCTGGGCGGTGTATATCGCCCAGCATCACTCAACGCCGCAACCTGGAGTTTCACACCATGGAACAGACCGTCCATCCTTTTTCCGAGCTGTTCGACCAGCTTGGCCTCGCGTCCGACGAAACCAGCATCCGTGCCTTCATCGACCGCCATGCGCCGTTGCCCGACGACGTACGGCTGGAAGATGCCCCGTTCTGGAGCACCTCGCAGGCGCAGTTGCTGCGCGAAGAGCGCATCGATGACGCGGACTGGATCGTGGTGATCGATCAGCTCAACGTGGCCCTGCACCGCCGGCCAGAGCAGCGCTGACGAAGCGCGGGACACACGCGGCGTGAGCGACGTGCCCGGGGTGGGAGCTGTCCTATTGCCGACGGGATGAGCCTGGGCACACCGGGAGTGGGCCGCCGGCGCTTACGTCCATTTGGGCCGGCAACAGTGCGATACCGGTCCTGTTCCACGCGCCGGGGTCGCATCCGATCCCGGCGGCGCATCGCAATGTGCACGCCTGTCTACAGCGTTTGGTATGACGTGCCCATGTCCGCCTTGCAGTGGATGAGCCACGTCCAGACGATTCCTATTGCCCGGTCGGAGGCGCCCCCGACAAGAATGCCGCGCCGCTTAGCGGGCGCGCCAGCGCCGAGGCGATGGCAGCTTCGGCCAGGGGTGCCATCACGCGATAACCGGCCGCGGTGGGATGCACGCCATCGCGAGCCAGCGCGGCGTCCAGCCCGCCGTCTGCGTTGGCCATGGGCGTGTAGTAATCCAGATACGCGATGTCGTGTGTCTGCGCGTATGCGCGCAGCCCCGCATTGAGGGCCCGCACCTTGCCCGCCGGCTGCACGCCACGCTGCCATGGGTACTCGCTGACTGGCAGCACGGAAGACAGCACCACGGCGATGCCATGCGCCTTGGCCAGCTCGGCCATGGATTGCAGGTTGTCTTCGATCATCGCCTGCGTGGCTGGTCCGGTATTGCCTGCAATGTCGTTGGTACCCGCCAGAATCACCACCACCGCCGGCTTCAGCGCGATCACATCCTGACGAAAGCGCAGCAGCATCTGTGCCGTGGTCTGCCCGGAGATGCCGCGGTTGACGTAGGGCTTGCCGGGAAAGAAGGTCGAGCTGCCGGTGGCTCCCCAGCCCTGCGTGATCGAATCACCGAAGAACACCACGCGCTGCTGGCCCGCCACGGGCGCGGGCAAGGCCGCGTTCTCCTCGCGATAGCGCTGCAGCTGTGGCCAGTCGATCAGCCGTTGTTGCAGCCCCTTGATCTTGTCCGGCGTCAGCGAATCGACCGGCGTGGTGTACAGCGGATTGGTCGCCGGCGCAGTATCCGCGCCTGCAGCCCCCGCGGCGCTCACCAGGCCCGCGGTGATGACAAGGCAATGCAGCATGCGTCTCACGATGCGTCGATCTCCGGTGATGGCGCCGCGCAGTCTAGCCAGTCGTGTGAAAGCTCCCTGCGAAGACGCACGTCAGTTGCCTTGCCCGCTCACCATGCCAGACACCGCACGCGCCAACGCACGGATTGCCTCGAAGTTGTCGGCGATCTGGTAGGTGAAGAAGAACATGAAGGGATAGAAGTAGCCGGGGTGGCGATCGGACCAACCCACCAGCCATCGTGGTAGCGGTGTCCGCATCAGCACACGGTTGCCTGCCAGCACCACCAGCAGGCCGATGAGGGCTCCGGCCAGGAGATCGGTGGCGTAGTGGAACCCCATGTACAGCCTGGGAAACGCGATCACGAGGCTGGTGTAGGCCAGGGCAAGCACGCCCACGGGACGGGAGACGAACAGCAAGCCCGCCGCCAGCGCAAAGAAGAGCGTGGCGTGGTCACTGGGAAACGAGCTCCAGCCACTCAAGGCTTCAGGCACGGCACCATGCGGCAGGACGAAATGCAGCGCGTCCTCATGGATCGGGCGTTGCCGGAACGGCAGGACCACGGCCAGCACATGCGCCAGTGCCATGGCCACGCAGCTGTTGAGCAGGGTCGCCAGGACCTGGCCGCGATCGTCCACCTGGCGCGGCGAAAGACGGAACCATTGCCACCAGACCAGCATCGACAGGGCACCGCCCTTGAGCAGATGGTTGTCGGCCACGACCCCGATGAAGCGATCAACCGCCCAGGAATGTTGCGCGTAGCTGTTGACCAGCCGGATGACTGCCAGATCGAAATCGTTCAATGCGTCCCCACGTCCTTATGTGCGGCCGCCGGTGGGCGGCCGCTTCGCGAGAAGATGACAATTTCGTGTCAGCCGCACAAGCCACGAAAAGCCACCGCAGGACAGGCCACGTAGGCCGGAACTTCGATGGATTATTCGGCCGTCTTCCCGGATGCCTGCTTGCGGGCCGCCGCGTCCCGTTGGGCAACCTCGAAGCGCGGCTCGGCCCGTAACAGGCGCGAGTCCGGATCCAGCGTGTAGTGCGTGTCGCCAGGCAGCGCGACATGGCCGCGCCCATCGGTCATCGGCACGTCCACGACCTTGCCGTCGTTGCCGCCGATGCGAACCTGTACCGGCAGCGGGAACGGCAGGCCATCCGGCACGTTCCAGCGCAGTGCCAGGCCGGACGCGTCGCGCTCGGCCACCAGTTCGGGCAGCGGCGCCTGGTACAGGTAGACGTCGAAAAACCAGCCGTAGTCCTTGCCGGTGATGCGGTTGACGATATCGATGTACTCGCGCGTGGTGCCGTAGCGTGGTTTGAAGTTGCCGGGCCTGGGCGTCTGCGTGCCATAGACCAGCTGGCGGATGCTGCCGAAGAAAGCTTCATCGCCGATCAGCCCACGCAGCGTGTGCAGCATCAGCGAGCCCTTGTAATAGATGTCCAGGCCCGAGCCGTGCTCGCGGTTGTAGACGGCCTCCTCGGTGCGGGTATGGACCATCACCATCGGCACCTTGTTGGTCAGCGCGGCGCGCTGGTCCAGCAAGGCAGCGTGGTATTCCATCTGCCCGCGGAGGAACTGCATGTACAGCGGCTGCATGTAGCTGCCGAAGCCCTCGTGCAGCCACATGTCGTCCCAGTCGGCATTGGTCAACTGGTTGCCGAACCACTCGTGCGAGAACTCGTGCTGCAGCAGCCAGTCGTAGCCGTACTTGTCCTTCTTGTAATCGTTGCCGTAGGCGTTGATCGTCTGGTGCTCCATGCCCAGGTGCGGGGTTTCCACCACGCCCATCTTCTCGTCACCAAACGGATAGGGGCCGATCACGGTCTCGAAGAAGTCCAGCATCTGCGAGAACTCGGCAAACAGGCCCCGGGCTTTTTCACCGTTGCCCTTGAGGTGCCAGAACGCCAGCGGCACGGTATTGCCATAGCGACTGCGGTACTGCGCCGTGATGGCCTCGTACGGGCCGACATTGACGGTGATGGCGTAGGTATCCGGATCGCGCGCGCGCCAGTGGTAGGTGCGCCAGCCGTCGCGTTCGTCCATGCCCATCGCCACGCCATTACCAGGCGCGACCAGCGGTGCGGGGACGGTGATGTGCTCATCCACCAGCGCCGGTTCGCCCTGCGGGTGATCGATGCAGGGCCACAGCAGGTCGCAGCCCTCGCCCTGCACGGCCGAGGCCACCCACGGCTCGCCGGTGGGTGCCGTGGCCCAGACAAAGCCCCCGTCCCAAGGCGCACGCTTGGCCACATGCGGCTTGCCGCCGTAGACCACACGCACGACCACCTGCCCCTCGGCCGCGACCGGCTGCGGCAAGGTGATGCGCAGGCGGCCTTCCGGGTTGCTCCACGCGCTGGCCGGCATGGCCTGGCCGTCCACTTCGATCCGGCTGATGGCGTAATTGCGGTCGAAATCCAGCACCACGGCCGACAGCGGCGCCTTGGCCTTGAAGGTCAGCCGGGCATCGCCTTCCAGGCGGCGTTTGGCGGGCATCACCTTGAACGACAGGTCGGCATGTTCGAACGCCACCGCCTCCTGTTCAGGCGCACGCGGACGACCACTGTCGCGGTTGAGCGGGCTCAGGTCGGCGCCGTGCGCGGAGGTGGCCATGGCAAGCGCCAGCAGGAGAGCGGGGGACAGGATCGGCAGGCGCGGCATCGGACATCGGGCAGGCAGTAGGACCTTGCCAGCGTGACAGCTGGCGCCGCGGGCCGCATCCGTCCTTGGTCATGCACCGGGCCGGCGGCGGCCCCCGCATAATCCAAGGTCTCCCGTTCCAGGATGCCCCGCACGATGCGCCTCCGCCTTGCCGCCCTCGCCGCCTGCCTTCCCGCCATCTCCGCTGCCGCCCAGCCTCCGCATGTGCCGCCTGCGGCCCGTGCGGAGGCGCGCCTGGAGGCCATCGGCACGGCACCCTCGGCAGCACGCATCGAGGCGGACATCCGCAAGCTGGTGTCCTTCGGCACCCGGCACACGCTGTCGGACACCCAATCCGATACGCGCGGCATCGGCGCGGCGCGGCGCTGGGTCTTCGACGAGTTCCAGCGCATCTCCAAAGCGTGCGGCGGCTGCCTGGAGGTGCGTTACGTCAGCGGCACCATCTCCGGTGAAAAGCGCATCCCCGACCCGGTGGAAGTAGTCAACGTCATCGCCGTCCAGCGCGGGACCACCGACCCGAACCGCTACGTGCTGATGAGCGGCGACATCGATTCGCGCGTGACCGACGTGATGAATGCCACGTCCGACGCACCGGGGGCCAATGACGATGCCTCAGGCGTGGCCGGCACGCTGGAAGCCGCCCGCATCCTCAGCAAGCACAAGTTCGCCGGCTCGATCGTCTATGCCGGGCTGTCGGCCGAGGAGCAGGGGCTGTTCGGCGGCAAGCTCGTGGCCGAGCACGCGCAGAAGGAAGGCTGGCGCCTGGAGGCAGTGCTCAACAACGACATGATCGGCAACAGCCGCGGCCTCAACGGTGTCAGCGACAACCACACCGTGCGCGTGTTCTCCGATGGCACGCGCGTGACCGAGACGGCGGAAGAAGCCCGCCAGCGTCGCTTCACCGGCGGCGAGATCGATTCGCCCTCGCGCAACCTGGCCCGCTACATCGCGCGCATGTCGCGGTATGTGCCGAACCTGGACGTGATGATGGTCTACCGCCTTGACCGCTTCGGCCGCGGCGGCCACCACCGCCCGTTCAACGACGCCGGCTATCCGGCCGTGCGCGTGATGGAGACCAACGAGCACTACGACCGCCAGCACCAGGATCTGCGGACCGAGAACGGTCGCGTCTATGGCGACACGCTGGACGGCGTTGACTTCGACTATGCCGCCAAGCTGACCGCACTCAACGCCGTCAGCCTGGCCGGCATGGCGCTGGCACCGCCACCGCCGGCACAGGTCAGCATCGAGGGCGCGGTCACCGCCGACACGACACTCAAGTGGACACGGCCGGCCGCAAAACAGGCCGCCAACCTGGCCGGCTACAAGCTGTATTGGCGCCTGACTACCGAGCCACAGTGGACGCACAGCCGCGAGGTGGGCGACGTATCCGAGGCCACGCTGAAGAACGTGGTGATCGACAACTAGTTCTTCGGCGTGGCCGCGGTTGCCAAAGACGGCAGCGAAAGCCCGGTGGTGTTCCCGGGCGCGGCCGGCAGCTTCGGCAGTTATTGAGCGGCTTTGGTGTCGCGCTGGGACAGCCGTGTCCACAAGGCTTGGGCCAGCGCCGGGTCGGCCCCTGCCGAGGCCAGCAGCGCGAGCGCCTGCTCGTCGGTCTTGTCCATCTGCTCGTGGTGCGACAGGGTGGCCAGGGTGCCGGCCAGCGTACCGAACTGCAGCGAGCGGCCCAGGCTGCTGAACTGGCGTGCGCTGGCCGGGCCGAGATCGTCCAGCGCGTAGAGCATGCGTTCGGACAGCTCCCAACTGCTGGCCAGGCGGTAGGCGGTTGGCCCAGCCCAGGTCTCCAGCAGGGAGGCCGCCACGGCCGGGTCCGGCGTCAGTTCGGGGCGCTGTGCGTAGGCATCGCGCAGTACCTGCACCACGATGATCGCACCCAGCCCACGCAGCAGACCCAGCAGTTGCGCGGCGAAAGCATCGCCGTGTTCGACCTGGCGCGCATGCTCGGCCGCGGCGGTGGCCGCCAGCAGCGTGTGCTCCCAGACGATGGCCGGAAACCGCCCGAACACGCCTTGCCCGCTCATGACCGGCTGCATCAGCGCCGCAGCGATGATCTGCCGCAGGCCCTCGGTGCCCAGCATCGCCACGGCGCGTTGAATGTTCTCCACCGGCAGCGACTGCAGGCGATATAGCGGACTGTTGGCGATGCGCAGCAGGTTGCCGGCCAGGGCCGGGTCCTGCGCGATCAGGGCGGCGATGCCCTGCACGGAAGACCCGCTGTCGTTGATCTTCTGCATCAGCTGCGGCAGCAACTGCGGGCGGCGCGGCATGTAGCGCGGGTGCGACTCGATGCCCGACAGGGTCACGGCCACATCGCCCGCCACCTCCAGGTGCGCGCCCTGGATCTGGAATTCGCCTGCGCGCAAGCCCGGCGCCTGCAGGGCCAGCGCATGCAGCCGCAGGCGGTAAGGACGCAGGTCCATCACCGCAGGCTTGGCGGGCGATGCGCCGGTCGGGACGACCGGCTGGGCGGCCGTTGCGCGATCAGGCTCGGACCAGATGACCGGAGCGGGCAATGGCACGGCCACCTGCCGGCGTCGGGCAAACCACCAGCCCACCGCGACCAGAAAGGTGCCCAACAGTCCCGCACCCACCACTACCGAAGTCGACATGACGACACGCTCACAGGATCACCTCGTGCTATCGGCACGGTGTCCCACTTCTTGAACACCCGTGCCCGCGCGCCGGCTAAAATCGACGTTTCCACTGGTGTGTGCTTCGCCATGCAGAACCTTCCCGCGCCAGCGCCTGCCACCGTCCAGAGGCGGATGTGGCTGGGCGTGGCCAATGGCGCGGCGGCCGGTGCGCTGTGGGGCCTGGTGTTCCTGGCGCCACAGCTGTTGGCAGACTTCAGCGCGATGCAGCTGGCGGCCTCGCGTTACCTGGTCTACGGGCTGGTGGCCACGGCGCTGCTCGCACCCGGCTGGCGCCGGTTGCGCAGCCGCCTGCAGTGGCACGAGTGGCGGGCACTGGTCTGGCTGAGCCTGCTGGGCAACATCGTCTACTACCTACTGCTGGCCAGCGCCGTGCAATGGGCGGGAGGCGCATCGGCCTCGCTGATCGTCGGCCTGTTGCCGGTGGTGGTCACCCTGGTCGGCGCGCGCCGCGCCGGCGCCGTGCCGCTGCGCAGGCTGCTGGTACCGCTGGCGCTGTGCCTGGCGGGCGTGGTGCTGGTCGGTATCGAGGCTGTACTGGCCGAAAGCGACAGCCGTAGCCGCGCGACCACCATCGCCGGCCTGTTCTGCGCCTTCGGTGCACTGGCCTCGTGGACGGCGTACTCGCTCTACAACACCACCTGGCTGGAACGCCGTCCCGATATTTCCGGGCACGACTGGTCCTTGCTGACCGGCTTGGCCACTGGCGCCTTGGCGCTGTTGATGGTGGTGCCAGCATTCGTGCTGGGCAGCAGGCTGCACCTGCCTGGCGACTGGCTGCGCTTCTGGGGCGTGGCCACGGCCGTGGCGGTACTGGCCTCGGTGGCCGGCAATGGCTTTTGGAACCGTGCCAGCCGCCTGCTGCCGCTGACCCTGTCCGGTCAGATGATCGTGTTCGAAACCGTGTTCGCCCTGCTCTACGGCTTTGCCTGGGAACGACGCCTGCCCACGCTGATGGAGGTGGCCGCGATCGTCAGCCTGATCACCGGCGTGCTGTGGTGCATGCGCGCCCATCGCGGACACGGCGTGACGCCGCATGAAGAATAACCACCGCCCCGGCGTGTCCCTGCGCTTGAATGCACAACGCTTTACCCTCGCCCTTTGCACGCAACGGCTCATCGACATGGCGCCTTCTCCCCGCGGCATCGCCTACGCTGAACTCGAGGCCCGGGCGTCAGCGCTTCCGCACGTCGCCCGCGGCACCAGCTACGGCACGCCTGCGCTGAAGGTCAGGACCACGCTGATGGCGCGTTTGAAGGAAGACGGCCTGACCCTGGTGCTGCGCGCCAGCTGGGAAGACCGGGAGCGCTTGATGGTGCTGCAACCCAAGATCTACTTCCTCACCGACCACTATCGTGGTCATCTCTATGTGCTGGTGAACCTGGACCGCATGGCGGCTTCGGACATCGATGGCGCGTTGCGCATGGCCTGGTGGGAAGCGGCCTCCCCCGCGCTGCGCAAGCAGCATCCCGAGTTGACCCGCTGACGCCCATGTCGTCCCTGAAATATCTCGCCGGCTATCCCGCCAGCCTGCAGCAGCAGGTGCAGGCCATGGCCGATGCCGGCAAGCTCGGCGACTGGCTCGCCGCGCGCCACGCCGCGCCGCATGAGATCCGCACCGACCGCCAGCTCTACGACTACACGCAGGAGATGAAAGACCGCTACCTGCGCAAGACCCAGCCGCTGCACAAGGTGCAATACGACAGCAAGCTGCAGGTACTCAAACATGCGCTGGGCACGCATACGACGATCTCGCGCGTGCAAGGCAGCCGGCTGAAGGCCAGTCGCGAGATCCGTATCGCCAGTGTGTTCCGCGACGCACCGGCGGCGTTTCTGCAGATGATCGTCGTGCACGAACTGGCGCACCTGAAAGAAGCCGAACACAACAAGGCCTTCTATCAGCTGTGCTGCCATATGGCCTCGGATTACCACCAGCTGGAGTTCGATCTGCGCGTGTATCTGACGCATCTGGAACATCGCTGAAGCGGGCAAGGGCAGCCCCCATCGCGGCTTCCCCTGTTGCTGCCGTGCAACAGCCTGCTTGAGGCAACCGTTTCCATTTCATTCGCGCTGAACGAATTTGCGTGACCGGTCGCCCGGATACGGAACCTCATGGAAAAGTTCTTTGACAGCGCTGTCATGCCTGTCCACGGTGCGTCCCGCCGCCCTCGCTCGCGGCTGCAACCTGACCACCCAAGGAGTTCCACATGCGCTTCCATCGCACGCTGGCCGCGTCACTCGCCCTGCTCGCAGGTACCGCCGCAGCGACGTTCTCGCCGACTGGACAGGCCCAGACGCTGGTCTGGGAAGACACCTTCGATGGCCCCAACATCGACGGCGCCAAATGGACCTATGACGTCGGCAATGGCTGCCAGATCGGCCTGTGTGGCTGGGGCAACAACGAACTGCAGTACTACACCAGCCGCGCGCAGAACGCGCGCGTGGAGAACGGCAATCTGGTGATCGAAGCACACCGCGAAGGCTTCGAAGGCAGCGCCTTCACCTCCGCGCGGTTGAAGACCGAAGGGCGCATGCACTTCAAGTACGGCACGCTGGAAGCGCGCATGAAGATCCCGGAAGTCGGCAACGGGCTGTGGCCTGCGTACTGGATGTTGGGCACCATCGGCGTCTGGCCGGGACGCGGCGAAATCGACATCATGGAAGCCGGCAATGCAGGTGCGATCGCCGATGGCGTGGCCAACCGTCGCCTGGGCGCGGCCGTACACTGGGACTACAACGGCTCGCAGGCCGATTACGCGCACGATCACAACAGCGCCACCGACCTGCACAACGCCTTCCATACCTACAAGATGACCTGGGATGCGCAGTTCATCCGCATCACCATCGACGACCAGCCCTACTTCGAGTTCGCCATCTCCGATATCGAAGGCGGTTCGCTGCATGAGTTCCACCAGCAGTACTACCTCCTGCTCAATCTGGCCGTGGGCGGCCTGTATACCGGCGTCAATTCGCCCGAAGGCGTGACAGCGCCGCTGCCCGGCAAGCTGGAAGTGGACTACGTCCGCCTCTACCAGAACCCGGGCGACGAGCTCTACGTCGGTAGCAGCTCGGCGGTGCCGGCGGGCAAGTTCGGTGTCTTCACCGAGCGCAGCGACGTCGTCGGCCGCCTGGACTACGGCCAGGATTCGGAGCTGTATCTATGGAACAACCTCACGCCCACCACGGCCGCCCCGGTGGAAGGCGGCGAGGTCATGTCCTTTCGCGCCGCGGCGAACAACTGGTTCGGCCTGGGCGTGATCACCGACTACCGCAACATGTCCCAATACGCCAACGGTTCGCTCAAGTTTCACATGCAGACCACGACGCAATCGACTTTCAAGATCGGCATCAACACCTCCTTCGGCGACAGCTGGGTGGACTTCGTCGCCGGCGGCAACAACTACGGCCTGGTGCGCGACGGTGCCTGGCACGAAGTCACCCTCCCCTTCAGCGCCTTCTACGACCTGGACCTGGGCGCGGTGAAGCAGATGTTCATGGTGGTGGCCGACCCACCCGCAGACGACGTCAACTTCGCCATCGACGACGTCTACTACCAGAGCCCTTGAAGGCCACGCCGTCCTGGCCCTGCAGCCGCGCAGCGGACTACTGCAGCCTGCGAGGCGGCGACATGGTGATGACGTAGTACCAGTCCGCCTCCACCGCGATGTCCGGCGGCGGGCTGCGGATCAGTCGTCCTTCGTCCAGCGGCAGCTTCTCGACTGGATAAAGCTTGTCGTCGCTGTCCCAGGTGAGCACCAGCCAGGCATCGTCGCCGATGATCACCGCGTCACCCACATACACCACGCCACGCGTGTCTGATTTTTCGATGTACACCGCTACAGAGTAGATCCGCATCTTGTTCCAACGTCTCACTGGCGCAACGGGTGCTCCCATGACCCGTTGCGCTGGCTGCAATCTCAGCCCGCTTCCAGCGGTGCCGCGGCTGGTTTGCGACGGAAGCGTCGCGTCATCCACTCACCCAGATCATCCAGCACGGTAAACGCGGCGGGGATCACGATCAGGCTGAGCAAGGTGGAGGTGATCAGACCGCCGATCACGGCGATGGCCATGGGCGCGCGGAAACTGGAGTCGCCGGAGAAGCCTAGCGCGATCGGCAGCATGCCCGCACCCATCGCCAGGGTGGTCATGATCACCGGCTGGGCCCGCTTGCGGCAGGCATCGACCAACGCATCGTGTTGGCTCAGCCCATGCTCGTCTTCGGCGATGACCGCATAGTCGACCAGCAGGATCGAGTTCTTGGTGGCGATGCCAATCAGCATCAGCAGGCCGATCAATGCCGGCAGCGACAGCATGTTCTGCGTGATCAGCAGCGCGCCAAATGCGCCACCGGCGCACAGCGGCACGGCCGTCAGGATGGTCAGCGGCATCAAGGGGTGATTGAACAGCAACAGCAGCACCATGTAGATGCACACCAGCCCGGCCACCATCGCCAGGGCGAAGCCGACGAACAGCTCGACGAAGACCTCGGCATCGCCGGTATTGAGGAAGCTCACGCCGTCGGGCAATTTGCGCACGCTGGGCAGCGCCTGCACCTCGCTCATCACCTCGCCCAGGGCGCGGCCGTTGAGCTCGGCCGTGAGCGTGACATTGCGCTGGCGCTGGTAGCGAGAGATCTGCGAGGGGCCGCTGCCCGCGCGGATGTCTGCCACCGCCGCCAACGGCACCGGGCCATAGCGCCCGTTGATGCGCAGCTGGCCGATCAGGGCCGGGTTGGCCAGCGTGGCCTCGGCAAATCCCACGCGGATCGGAATCTGCCGGTCCGGCAGGTTGAGCCTGGCCAGACGCTGCTCGTAATCCCCGGAGGTGGCGATGCGTGCGGCGTCGGCGATATCGGCGGTGGCGACACCAAGGTCGGCGGCACGCACCGGATCGGGCACGATCTGGATTTCGGGGCGCAGCAGCGAAGCCGACGAGGTCACGCTACCCAGGCCGCCGATGTCGCGCAGATCGCGCTCCAAGGCGATGGCGGCATCCTGCAGGCGCTGCGGGTCATCACCGGACAGCACCAGCTGCATCAGCTCGCCCGGTTCGGAACTGACGTAGCTCACGCGCACACCGGGCAGATCCTGCAGGCGACGACGCACTTCGCGCTCCAGCACTTTCTGGTCGCGGTCGCGATCACCTGCCGGGCCCCAGTCCAGCACGAGCGTGGCCTTGCGTGCCTCGCCCACGCCGGTGCGTGCTGGATCGCCAAGATCCAGCACGCTGCCCACCGTGGTGTACACCTGCTTCAGCTCGGGCATGTCCTTGAGCAGCGCGCGCGCGCGCTCGGACACGGCCACGGTTTCCTGCAGGCGCGTGCCTGGTGCCAATTCAAGGCTCAGGTTGCTGCGTCCCAGGTCGGAAAACGGAATGAACGTGGCCGGGATCAACGGCACCAGCGCCAGCGAGGCCACGAACAGTCCGAACGCGATCCACAGCGTGCGCGCCCGATGGCGCAGGGCCGCATCGACCCAGCCCAGGTACCAGGTCATCAGGCGCGACTCGGGCCGCTCCTCGCCGTGCGGCTTGAGCAGGTACGCGGCCATCATCGGGGTCAGCAGACGCGCCACCAGCAGCGAGAACAACACGGCCGTGGCCGCCGTCCAGCCGAACTCGCGAAAAAACTTGCCGGCGATGCCCGGCATGAACGCCACCGGCACGAACACCGCCGCCAGCGTTAGCGAGGTGGCGATGACCGCCGTGCCGATCTCCCCGGCTGCCTCGCGCGCGGCCTCAAGCGGGGGCTTGCCCATGCGCAGGTGGCGCACGATGTTCTCGATCTCCACGATGGCATCGTCGACCAGGATGCCGACCACCACCGACAGCGCCAGCAACGTGATCAGGTTGAGGCTGAAGCCGAACCAGTGCATCACCGCGAACGTGGGAATGATCGACAGCGGCAGTGCCACGGCCGACACCCAGGTCGCGCGCCAGTCCCGCAGGAATCCCCACACCACCAGCAGGGCCAGCAGCGCGCCTTCCCACAACATGGTCATGGACGAATCGTAGGAGCGGTGGGTCTCGTCGATCATGGT
>JBEVNH010000209.1:0-27337 GCA_040508175.1 Pseudoxanthomonas sp. | reverse complement strand
GGCCGCGCTGCAGGGCCGTGCCCAGTGCGGCCTCCCGCGTGCTGGCTTCCAGCTTGCGGTAAAGGTTCTTCAGGTGGAACTTCACCGTGTTTTCCGACAACGACAGCACACGGGCGATCTGCTTGTTCGAGTGCCCCTGCGCCAGCTGCGCGAGCACTTCCAGTTCGCGTTCGCTAAACAGCTGCGTGGCGAGCGATTCGTCGGACGAGAGCTTGTCCAGCAGGGACTGGATGGTCAGCGCGCGGGTCGTACCGGTTGCCGCTTCGGGATCGTGCTGGCGCACCGCACGCAAGAGCGCCTTGGCGGGTAGCCCGATTTCCAGCACCACCTGCCAGGCCTGTTGGGCGGCGGTGTAGTCGAGCACCTCACGCAGCGCGGTCACCGCCGCATCGAGATCGCCGCGTTGATGCTGCACCACCGCCACGCGCACGCGGGCGCGCATCAGGTGATGGTGGTCCTCCTGGCGCTCGGCCAGCTGCTCGATCTGGCGCAGCAGCGCCAGGGCCTGTCCGCTGCGGCCAGCCAGCGCATGCCAGCGCGCCAGCGCAAACCCCAGCGCCGCGGCCTGGCGCCATCCATAGCCATTGGTCAGCGCATGGGCGAAAGCCGCTTCGCCGCCCGCACGGCCAATGGCCGCATCGGAGGCCGCATTGCCTGGCAGGTCCAGCAGCACATCCAGCTGCCAGGCCACGGCCAGGTCGGACAGGCGGGTCAGTCGCCGCTTGGCGGCGATGCCTTCGATGTGTTCGATCAGTGCGAACGTGGTGCGCCCGCTGCGATCACGTTGGCGCGACAGGGCCAGCGCGGTGGCATATGCCGACGCGAAGGTATCCACCCAGCCATCGTGCTGTTCAAGTACGTCCAGCGAAGTCTGCAGCAGGTCGGCGGCCTCGTCATACCGCCCGTGCTCGCACTGGATCTGCGCCAGCAGCACTTCAGCGGCGGCATGCAGCGAGGCGTCCGCGCCCTGATGCAGGACGGAGATCGCCAGGGCGCGCCGGTAGATCTGCTCGGCCTTGTCCAGCTGGCCACGATAGAAGTGTGACTGCCCCAGATGGAGCAGGGCATAGGCCGCACCGATCTCACTGTCGGCCTGGAGCATGACCGTCTCGGCGTTGCGTGCGTGGCGCTCGGCCGTGAGGAAGTCACCGCGGCCCAGCGCCGTAGTGGCACAGATGCACAGCAGGGTGCCGCGACCGATGTGGTCGTCCTCGTCCAGTGCGGCGGCCTGCGCGGCCAGCTGCGGCAGGCCATGTGGATTCGTGCAGACCTGGTCCAGCAGATCGCGCAGCAGGGCGACGACGACCGTGTAGTCGCGCTCGAGCGTGCCGCGCACATCGGTCGGAAAGTCGCGGAACCGCTCCAGCAGCATCTGCGCGTGGCTGAACTCGCCCAGCTTCATGTGCAGGTAGGCCTGCGTCAGGTTCAGTGCAGGCGTGTCGCGGATCGTGCGGGCATCGAACTGCCGCAGCAGCGCACGCACGCCGCCGACGCCGTGATGCAGCAGCATCTGCCAGCTGCCGGCCTGGGCGATGTAGTGCGCGGCCAGCGTGATGTCCTGCGCGCGGACGGCATGGCGCACGGCGTCCAGCAATTGGCCCTCGCCGGCGTACCAGTGCGCGGCGCGCACATGGAGCAGACCCGCATGCTGCGGCTGTTCGCGTTCCAGCTGCTGGTGCAGGTAGTCGGCAAACAGCGGGTGGTAGCGGAACCACTCGTGCTCACTGTCCAGCGGCACCAGCAGTCCCTGGAAATGGCCAAGCTGGGCCAGCAGCTGTCCACTGTCCTGGCGCTGGCGGACTGCATCGGCCAGCGCCGGGTTGAAACGCTCCAGGCACGCGGTTTCCAGCAGGAAGCCACGTAGGATCGGGTCCAGATCGCTGACGACCTGTTCGGCCAGGTAGGCGGCCAGGCCGGCGGAACGACCGGAAAAGCGGGCCACGTCGGCGCGGCGGCGCTCGTCGCCGGCAATCCACAGCGCAGCCAGTTGCAGGGCGACCGGCCAGCCTTCGGTCTGCTCGCGCAACAGATGCGCGTCTTCCAGCGGCAGGTCGGGGCCGAGCAGTTGGCAGGTCTCCTCGTCCGACAATGCAAGTTCGCGTGCGCCCAGGCGCTGCAGGCAGCCGCGCACGGACAGGCGGGCCAGCGGCAGCGACGGCGCGCGGCGGGTGGCGACCAGTACGTGCAGGTGCGTACCGCCGTGTTCGACCAGACGGGTGACGATGTCGTCCACAGTCTGGCTACGGATGCGGTCGTAGTCGTCCAGGATGAGTACGAGGGGTTTTGCCGCGGTCCGCGCCACGCGCAACAAGGTCCCCAGCGTGGTGGCGACGTCCAGCTCGCGCCAGTGCGGCGCCCCGCCCAGGGGCGCGCCTGGCTCGGCGCAGGCCGCGGTGACCGCGAGCGCGAGATAGGCGAGAAAACGACCCGGCTCGCTGTCGTCCTCATCCATCGACAGCCAGGCCACATTGGCCAGATCGCGCTCACGCAGGCGCTGCTGCCATTGCGCCAACAGGGTGGTCTTGCCGAACCCGGGCGGTGCCAGCAGCAGGGTCAGGGGCAGGTCGATGCCGGCATCCAGCCGATTCAGCAGGGCATCGCGCGGGACCGCATCCACGTGCAGCAGCGGCGGCTCCAGCTTGTCCGCCAGAATCCAATCGGCGGGTGCCAAAGTCTCCCGTGCCAGTGCCAGGCGAGGGTTGATCAGCGCAACCGGTTTGGACATGGACTGCAACTTCCCCGGTGTTCGTCATCCCCGTTGGCAGCGATGCTGCCGGGGAAATTCGGGTGAAACGGCAGGCACGGCCGCGCTACGCGCGACCTGTCCTTATCTGCCTTGTTTCGGGGCCCCCGCCCATGCCCATCCCTGGACACCTAACGCAAACTTAATTCACCGCCCGGACAAATGCAAAGCGCATGTGAAAACATCGCGCCGCGTTGACATCATTGATGGCGTGCCACGTCGACGAAGGCTTCCGCGGCAGCCGCCAACGTCGCTGAGATCACCGCATCATCGTGGGCGCTGGAGACAAACCCGGCCTCATAAGCCGATGGCGCCAGGAACACACCGCGTTCCAGCATGCCATGGAAGAACCGGTTGAACGCCGGGATGTCGCAGGCCGTGGCCTGGGCGTAGGTCTCCACCTTCTCGTCGGTGAAGAACAGGCCGAACATGGCCCCGACCTGGTTGGTGGTCACCGCCACGCCGGCTTCGCGCGCGGCGGCTTCAAGCCCGGCACATAGGCGGGCCGTCGTGGCGCTGAGCTGGTCGTGGAACCCCGGGGCCTGGACCAGCTCCAGCATCGCCAGCCCGGCCGCCATCGCCACCGGATTGCCGCTGAGCGTGCCGGCCTGGTAGATCGGGCCGGCTGGTGCAATCTGGCGCATCAGCTCGGCACGTCCGCCATAGGCGCCCACCGGCATGCCGCCGCCGATGATCTTGCCGAAGGTTGTCAGGTCCGGAGTGATGCCGTAATGCGCCTGCGCGCCGCCCAGCGCCACGCGGAAGCCGGTCATCACTTCATCGAAGATCAGCAGCGCGCCATAGCGGGTGCACAACTCGCGCAGGTGCTCCAGATAGCCCGGTCGCGGCGGGATGCAATTGGCGTTGCCGACCACGGGCTCGATGATCACGGCGGCAACCTCATCACCGATCTCGTCGAACAGCGCGGTCGCCCCTTCGAAATCGTTGTAGCTCAGGGTCGCGGTCAGCTCACTCAGCCCGGCCGGTACGCCGGGCGAGGTCGGCACGCCCAGGGTCAGCATGCCGCTGCCTGCCTTGACCAGGAACGAGTCGCCGTGGCCGTGGTAGCAGCCCTCGAACTTGACGATGCGCTGCCGGCCAGTGGCACCGCGTGCCAGGCGGATCGCCGACAACGTGGCCTCGGTGCCTGAATTGACCATGCGCACCATCTCGCAGGCCGGAATCAGCCGCGTGATGGTTTCGGCCATGGTGACCTCGGCCGCGCAGGGCGCACCAAAGGACAGGCCATCGCCAATGGCGCGCTTGACCGCCTGGCGGACTTCGGGGTGATTGTGGCCCACGATCATCGGCCCCCATGAACCGACGAAGTCGATGTAGCGATTGCCATCCACGTCGAACAGATAGGCCCCATCGGCCCGCTGCACGAAGAACGGCTCGCCGCCCACGGATTTGAACGCACGCACCGGCGAGTTGACCCCGCCGGGGATCAGCTGCTGCGCGCGGGAAAACAGGGCGTGGGACTGGGTGTTGTTCATGTATTCGGATCCTGCTGTTTCAGGGCCGCATCGCGCGGCCGGTCTGGGGATGCTCGGGTGTACGCACACGCCAGGCTGACGTACCGAGCAGTCGATCACCAGCTTAAAAAAGGGCTTTGTCAGCTGAAATGAAGACGGCAACGCACCAATTGTCGCGACTTCTCCGGCCGCTGGCATCCACACGTGCGGCCATCGTGGCAGCGGAGGCCTACCCGGGTGGTCGGGACCTACCCGCTGAAGTTCCTCATGCATTTGTCAAATGACCTGTCAGACATGTCACATTCCGAAATATCTCGTTAAGACAAAGCGTCGTTCGACAGGATTGCGCGTAATTTTCATGAGGTGTCACACGGCGTGTCAGAGGTCATGCGCCGCTTCTACTACACATTTGCTGTCTCTAAATTTTCTTCGGGGAAACAAGGGTTTATGAATCGATTGGTTCGCAAGAGCGCATTGGCGCTCGCGTTGACGATTGCTGCGCAGGGCGCTTACGCGCAGTCCACCACCGGCAGCATCGGGGGTAGCGTTGGTGAAGCGGCTGGCACCACCGTGCTGGTGGAGAACAACAGCGGTTTCAGCCGTGAAGTGCCGGTGGATGCGCGTGGCCGATACTCCGCCACCAGCCTGCCGCTGGGCACCTACAAGGTCACGGTCAAGCGTGATGGTCAGGCCGTGGAAACTCGCGAGAACGTCAGCATCACCGTGGGTCGGGGAACGGATGTTTCGTTCGTCGCTGGCGACGCTGGCGTCCAGACCCTTGACGGGGTGGCAGTGAAGGCCACCAGCGTGTCGCCCGTCGACGTGACCAGCGTGGATACCCGGACTGTCATCACCTCCGAGCAGTTGGCCGTGTTGCCGCTGGGGCGCACCGCGGAGGCCATCGCGCTGCTGGCGCCCGGCGTCGTCAACAACAGTGGCGGTTATGACAATGGCCCGCTGGGCGGCTCGCTCCCCAGCTTTGGCGGTTCGGCCGCCTCAGAAAATGCCTATTACCTCAACGGCTTCAACACCACCACGGCCAGCAACAGCCTGGGTGGCCTGACACTGCCGTATGGCGCCATCGACCAGCAGGAAATCCTGACCGGCGGTTATGGTGCGCGCTATGGTCGCTCCAACGGTGGTGTGATCAACCAGATCGGCAAGCGTGGCACCAACGATTGGAAGTTCGGTGCGGCGGTGATCTGGGAACCGAATGGACTGCGAGCCAAGCAGCGCGACATCTACTGGCGCCCGGACAGCCAGACTTCGACCGTCAACAACACCGCATACAACTATGCCCGCGCAGCCGGTGGCCTGTATCAGCCGCAGAGTGAGGCAGAATCAAGCCAGACCACCTACAGCGCCTACATCGGTGGACCGATCGTCCAGGACAAGCTGTTCTTCTTCTTGGCGGCTGAAAAAGTCGATTCTGATGGCATCCGTACAGCATCGAACCGCGACTCCGACAACGGGCGCACCGGTGGCCTGGTGGACTACGAATATGAGCAAAAGCGCTGGTATGCCAAGCTGGATTGGTACATCACCGACAACCATCTGCTGGAGCTGACGGGTGCCAGTGACGAGTCCGAAACCAACGGCGAGATCTATCGCTATAACTATGTCAACCGCGAACGTGCGGCGTATCTGACCGATGACGCCACCTGGAAAACCGGTCCGACGCTGTTCACCGGAAAGTACACCGGCTACTTCGGCGACAACCTCACCCTGACCGCGCTCTACGGCAAGATGAAGACGCCGGACGAGCTAACGCCATACAACTACAGTGTCGGCAATGGCCCGGTCATCGGCAGTGCCGCGCTTCAGAACCCTGCCTACAACGGTGGCAATCCGATCATCGGCCAACAGCTGGTCACTTCAACGTCCTCGCCTGATCGCGAATACGAGAAGGACAATGTACGTCTGGATCTGGAATGGCGCGTGGGCGATCACGCCGTCAGCTTCGGTATCGACAACCAGAAATCCAAGGGCATCGACGTTGGCTCGATCCTGTCCGGCCCGGGGTATTCGTGGACCTATGGACGGACCAATGACCCCAATGGTCTCTTGACGGGTGGCCTGGTCAGCCAGTCGGCCAATGAGGATGGTGGCGTCGGTGCGCCAAGCCCGGGGAGAGTTGATCCCGTCTACGGTTCCTCGGGCTATTACGCCATTCGCACGGTCAATACCAGCCTCTACTCCTATGAAGCCAAGCAGCGCGCTTACTTCATCGAAGACAAGTGGCAGGTCAGCGACAACCTGCTGTTGAGCCTGGGCCTGCGCAAGGACGAGTTCACCAACTTTACCCCGTTCGGTGACGCCTATATCGAAGTGAAGGATGCCTGGGCGCCCCGTCTGGGTTTCAGCTGGGACGTCAACGGTGATTCAAGCCTGAAGGTGTTCGGCAACATCGGCCGTTATTACCTGGGCTTGCCGCTGTCACCGGTCGGCCTGTTCACGCCTGCCATCAATACCGACACCTACTTCACCTACAGCGGCATCAACGCCGATGGCACGCCGATCATTTCCCAGCAGCTGGGTTCGGCGGTGTCGGCCAACTCGCGCTTTGGCCGTATTGCAGATGTACGCACCGCGGTGGCCAAGGACATCGAGGGCGAGAACCAGGATGAGTTGATCCTGGGCTTCAGCAAGCAGCTGGAAAGCGGCTGGGTGTTCGGCATGCGCGGCACCTATCGTCGCCTCAATGCCGGTATCGACGACCAGAACTACGACGTGTCCAACACGGCATTGATCGAAGCCGCCGCGGCGCAGGGTGTGACCATCGACTGGTCGAAGGTCTCCGGTGCGGCCCTGGTCAATCCGGGTCAGACCAATACCTGGGGTGTGATCGGGACCGACGGCCAGTTCCACGAGGTGTCGGTCAGTCGCGAGGCCGCCGGGTTCCCGCGCTTCAAGCGCAACTACTCGGCGATCGAGTTCAACCTGGAGCGTCCGTTCGACGGCAAGTGGTATGCCAAGGCCAACTATGTGTGGTCCCATAGCTACGGCACCACCGAAGGGCAGCTGCGTTCCGACTTGTGGCGCACCGGTGGCGCGCTGGGCAGCTACCAGGGCCAGGCGGCGGTCTCCACGACCCAGAGCTGGGACCACGCGGCGCTGATGGAAAACGTGAACGGCGATCAGTCCAATGATCACCGCCATCAGTTGAAGCTGTACGGCTTCTACCAGTTCACGCCGGAGTGGGGCGCCTCGTCCAACTTCAGCCTGATCTCGGGTGCGCCGCGTACCTGCCTGGGGAATTACTACGGCGACAGCTACACCGGCACCGATCCGGCCGGCTACGGCGGCAGTGCGATCACTGGTGGTCCTTATCGCTTCTGCTACAACCCGGAAACGGGTGAGGGTGATGCAACGCCGCCTGGCTCGCGTGGCCGTCTGGGTTGGATCGCGCAGCTGGACCTGGGTGTGACCTACAAGCCGTCGTTCGCGGATGGCAAGCTGGCCTTCCGTTTCGACGTGTTCAACATCACCAACGAGCAGACCGCGAGCAACATCTATCCGTTCTCGCAGCTGCCCGACGGTTCGCAGAACCCTTTGTGGAACCAGCCGGTGGCGTATCAGAACCCGCGCTCGGGCCGTCTGACGGTCAGTTACGATTTCTGATCACCTAGCTCGGTCGTAGTTTGGCGCCCCGGTGTCCGCGAAAGCGGGTGCCGGGGCGTTTCTCGTTTAAACAAGACCATGCGCTGCGTTGCCTACGTCGGCACAAGCGTCGGGCGCAAGCGGCGGCCGGCGGCTCTCGGGTGGAGTGTGTCGAATACGCCGTTGATCTGGCAGGTCGGGTCGACGCGGGTAATGAGGATGGAGGCGCTGCGGTTCGAGGTCAGGCTGCCGACGGCCATGCGCGGCACGCCGCGGTGCGCGCTGGGGGTAAGCTGGCCAGGCTGGCACGTGATGCTGGGGTTGGCACTCAAGGCCGATAGCGTGCGCCTGCGCTTTCCGTCAATCTGGGCTTGCGGCTCTTGCTGCGGTGTCGTGGGCAGGCTGCGTCGGCGAGTCCGTCGAATACCCGCGCCCGCCGGCGGGCGGGGTCGGGGCCATCCGCTGTGATGCAGCAGACCCCGGTGGTGCAGCGACAGCTGAAGCGATGTCCAACTTCCGGTGCGATGGTCAGGGATGGGACAATGCGCCTCTTGCACCACAGGGCACGATGATCCGATGAGCGACGCCGATTCCGCCGAACTCCGCTCCACCAACGTCCGCAGCTGGATGTGCGTGGTGTGTGGCTTTATCTACCACGAAGCCGAAGGCCTTCCCGAAGAAGGCATCGCGCCCGGCACCGCGTGGGAAGACGTGCCTGAGACCTGGACATGCCCGGACTGTGGCGTGACCAAGGATGATTTTGAAATGGTCGAGCTGGACTGAAGCGCCAGGCCGGCACTGATTGGAGCGCGCATGAGCACGTTGTTGGAGACTGTCGAACAGGAAACCGGTCCCCGTCCCGAGTGGACGGTGCTGTGGCTGCATGGCCTGGGAGCGGATGGGCATGATTTCGCGCCGATCGTGCCGGAGCTGGTGCGGCCGCACTGGCCTGCGTTGCGCTTCGTGTTCCCGCACGCGCCGGTGCGGCCAATCACCATCAACAACGGCGTGCGCATGCGCGGCTGGTACGACATTGCCGGTGCCGATTTCGCCAACCGGGCCGATGCGGCCGGCGTTGCCGAGTCGATCGAGCAGGTGGAGGCACTGATCGCGCGCGAAACCGAGCGCGGGGTGCCGCCGAACCGGGTGCTGCTGGCGGGCTTCTCGCAAGGCGGGGCAATCACCCTGGCCGTCGGAGCGCGCCGCGAGGTGCCGTTGGCTGGCCTGATCGCGTTGTCCACCTATCTGCCGGATCCGGCCGCGCTGTCGTCCTACGGAACCGCCGAGGCAAAGGCACAGCCGGTGTTTGCCAGTCACGGTAGCTATGACCCGGTGGTGCCTTTCGCGGTTGGGCAGGCCAGCGCGCAGGCGCTGCAGCAGGCGGGATACGCGGTTGAATGGCACACCTATCCCATGGGGCACCAGGTGTGCGCCGAAGAGATTGCCGATCTGACACGCTGGATGGATGCCCGCTTCAACGCCGGCTAAGTCCACCACTGCGGCGGGCCGCGGGTGACGCAGCCCCGATGGGGCGGTTAACCTTGGGTTGACGTCGCCGGGCGACGGAGCGGAAGGGAGCTGCGATGAAGGTCGTGATCGCCGACGATGAGCCGCTGGCGCGGGAGCGCCTGCGGAGCCTGTTGGCCGAACAGGCCGGCACGGAATTGGTCGCTGAGGCCGGCAACGGCCTTGAGGCGTTGCAGGCATGCGCCGAGCACAAGCCGGATCTGGTGTTGCTGGATATCGCCATGCCGGGCATGGACGGGCTGGAGGCGGCGCGCCACCTGGCTGCGTTCGAGCCGCGCCCGGCCGTGGTGTTCTGCACTGCCTACGATGCGCATGCGCTGTCGGCCTTCGAGGCCGCGGCGATTGATTACCTGATGAAGCCCATCCGTCCCGAGCGGCTGGCCTCAGCCCTGGAGCGCGCACGCACGCTGCTGGCCGGGCGTGAGACCCAGGCGCCGGTCAACGGCCAGGCCAAAGCGCCTCGGACCCACCTGTGCGCCCGCATGCGCGGCAGCCTGCGGTTGATTCCGATTGATGACGTGCACTACCTGCAGGCCGAAGAAAAGTACGTGGTCGTTCACCATGCGCGTGGCGAGGACCTGATCGAAGAGTCGCTGAAATCGCTGGAAGACGAATTCGGTTCGCGCTTCCTGCGGATCCATCGCAATTGCCTGGTGGCACGCCACGAGCTGGTAGAGCTGCGGCGCGACGGCGATGGCCATACCCATGCGATCCTGCGCCATGGTCGCGCGCCGCTTGAGGTCAGCCGGCGCGCGCTCTCGCACCTGCGCGAGCAGGTCAAAGGGCTCTGAGGCTTCATAATGTGCGGATGAAGAACATCCGCATCGCCACCCGCAAGAGCCCGCTCGCCCTGTGGCAGTCCGAGCACGTGGCGGCCTGCCTGCGACAGGCCCATCCGGGCATGGACGTCACCTTGGTGCCGATGAGCACGCGCGGTGACGAGGTGCTGGACCGTTCGCTCGCCGCGATCGGCGGCAAGGGCCTGTTCCTCAAGGAGCTGGAGGTCGCGATGATGCGCGGCGAGGCTGATTGCGCCGTGCATTCGTGCAAGGACGTACCGATGGAGCTGGAAGGCCCGTTTGCGCTGCCGGCCATCCTGGAGCGGGCCGACTATGCCGATGCCTTCATTTCGCCGAGCCACCCCACGCTGGAGTCGCTGGCGCAGGGCGCGCGGGTCGGCACGTCCTCCCTGCGTCGCCAGGCCCAGTTGCGTGCCCTGCGGCCGGATCTGCAACTGCGGGACCTGCGCGGCAACGTCAACACGCGTCTGGCCAAGCTCGATGCAGGCGATTACGACGCCATCGTGCTGGCCTGCGCTGGCCTGCAGCGCTTGGGGCTGGAAAGGCGGATCGGGCAGCGCCTGATCGCGCCGGACTGGTTGCCCGCACCGGCACAGGGCGCGATTGCGGTGGAATCACGCAGCGATGATGCCGAACTGCTGGCGGTGTTGGCTGCGCTTGACCACGGCCCTACCCGGGCCTGCGTGGAAGCCGAGCGCGCCATGAACCGCGCCCTGCATGGCAGCTGTCACGTGCCGGTGGCGGCGCTGGCGCAGTGGCAGGACGACACCCTGCACCTGACTGGTCTGGTCGGGTCTGCAGCCGATGGCCGACTGGTGCGCAGTCACGCTGCAGGCGCGGCTAACCCAGAAAACCTGGGGCACCAGGTGGCCGAAGCGCTGTTGGCCAATGGTGCCGATGTGCTGCTGGCTGGGCTGTCGGGCGGCTGAGTCCTGACGTGCATCGTTCGCCACCCGCAGCCGGTGCGGATGGCGAACGCGGATGCATCAGAACGCGTAGACCACGTTGGCGGTGGTCAGTGTGTCGGTCTTCTTCGTGTCCGGCAGCGAGTTGGTGTTGTGGCGCGCTTCCAGGCCGACCTTCAACGCCAGTGCCTGGGTCATGCTGACCTGCACGCCCAGCTCGTTCTTGATGAAGGTATTCTCCGAGCCGGATTCGACCAACAGGCGGTCATACACTGACGTGGTGTCGGTGAACTGATGGGTGAAGTCCATCCAGCCGCGCGCGATCAGCTCGTTCTCGTGCACGCGCAGATCCTGCAGTTTGGACCAGCGGTAACCGGGGCCGACTTCGAAGGTCAGCTTGGTGCGGTCGCTCTTGATCGCGTCGATGCCGTAACCCAGCGCGTAGGTCCACTGATATTCATTGACGGCGTAGTGGTCGCGTTCGTTACGGATCGAGCTGAACCAGTAGCTGCGCTCGCCGATGCGATAACCCGCGGTGGTGAACAACTCGTAGCGGCGCGAGGTTTCCTGTTCGTCCGCCTCGGCGTACTGGAACGAGCCACCGAAGTTGTACTTCCACTTGTCCTCTTCCATCTTGGTGTTGAACTTGCCCACAAAGGTGGTGCTTTCACTGTTGCCCTTGGCCATGGCCAAGCCCAATTCGGCCGAGCCGGTCCACTCGCCGGATGCGGGTTCTTTCTTTTCCTGCGCCATGGCGGGGGAAGCCAGGATCAGGGTGAGCAGGGGGACGACGTGACGCAGGCGAAGCTTGGGGGGCATTGCGTGCTCCTCATTGGGATGGAGTGGATGCAGATGGCGCAATCGCGCAACAGGCGCCGATCTGGCCGGCGCCTGTCGGCACATCGTCAGAGACGAGGACTGAATAAACCGCTAGCGCAGGGTGTAGACCACGTTCATCGTGGTCAAGGTGTCGGTGGTCTTGAGATTCGCATCCACCAACGTGTTATGGCGCACCTGCCAGCCGGCCTTGAGCGCCAGGTGGGAATTCATCGAGACCGAAACGCCAAAGTCGTTCTGGCCGTAGGTGTTCTCAGCGCCGGCCTCGATCAGCAAGGTGTTGCTGAGTTCGGTGTTGCGGGTCAGCGCATAGCTGATGTCGAAATTGCCACGCGCGATGAAGCCCTGTTCAATCGCCTGATCGTCGGTGTGGCGCGCCCATTTGTAACCAGGGCCAAGCGTCAGGTCGAGCTGGAATTTTTCGTAGTCCCAGAGCCGGGTGCCATAGCCGATACTGAAAACGGCCTGACGGTCATAGCTGGCGAACTGATCGCTTTCCGCACGCAGGGATGCGGCCAGCTGGCGGAACTCGGCCAGCTTGCGCGCACTGCTCGTGGAGAGGGTGTAGCGCTCTGCTGTTTCCTGTCGGCCTCGCACGACGCGGCCGTCTTCTTCCACACGGGTGTATTCGGAACTGGCGCGCAGGCCGGCAATACTGAGCTTGTGGAGCCAGTCGTTGTCTTCGTAGGCCAAGCCGGCCTTGGTGTTCAGGCTTTCGGTGGTGCTGTTGCCGGTGGCAGAAGCAAAGCCCAGCTCACCGCGGCCACTCCAGGGCGAGCGCATTGCCGGCTGCGTGTCGGCCGATTCGCAGTTGCAGGGACCGTGCGGCACCACCTGGACCGGCGCAGGTGGCGCAATAGCCACCTGTGTTCCGGGAATACTCGGCGTCGTGACCGGGGTTGCTGGTGCCATCGCATACATCAACAGGTGCAGGAACGCAGACGGGGCAGCAGCGGGCATGAGCGTTGGGCCGGAACAGGGAGGGGCGGGGAGCTCGGAAGGCGAGGGTGGAAGCGCTTCCAGTTTAGCGAAGCCAGGCAGGTCCCGCAAGCCAAGTGCCTGTCGCATATGGAATTTTTGTCACGGATGACACGTCCGCTGTTGGGTGAGCGCGGCCTGCGACTGCATGTTCAGTGTGGAACGTCGACCCGGATGGTGGAGTCGTCAAAGCGGGTGTAGGCCATGGTCATGGTGTAGGGGCCGGCCTGTCCCTGGCCCTGATGGCGCAGTCGCAACGGACGTCCGTCGGCCCCGATCCAGTATTCGAACGCCACCGGGCGGGTGCTGTCGCCGCTGACCACGCGGTATTTTTCGGCGGACTGCCCGTCCACGCTGTCCTGCCCCTGCGGCTGGACCCAGAGGTGCTCGCGCGCGGCGCGCAGCTGCAGCGGGTCGCGCCACTGGGTGAGCATGGTGTCCTCGACCGGGACCCGGTTGGTTCTGCCTGCCGCCTGCAGGTACAGCGTGCCGCCCACGATCACCTGCGGCCCGGCCGGCAGCACGATGCGGTAGCGGTCAGGAGCCACGAAATCCAGCGACTGGCGCAGCGACTGGGCGCCGTCCAGGGTCATTTCCGCGTGGAAACTCCGGGCGCTGGCAAAGCGATCCATCGAAGCGGCTACGCGGGCCGCCGCCTGGGCGTCATGCCCTGCTGGTGCTGCACCCGCCAACGGGGCGGGCGGTTGCGCAGTGGTCTTGGCCGCCGCCGGCGCGTCCGTTGTCACCGGGGCAGGCCGATCCGCACAAGCCGATAGGAGCAGGGACAGGGCGAGGCAGGGCAGCGGGCGCATCGGCGATTCCAGCAGGTGGGGTGGTATTGTCGCAGGCACTGCCTGAGCGCCACCGCCATGGACACCGGCGGTCAGCCATAATCGCGGGCATGGACAAGATCGAACGCATCACCGCGCTCCACCGCATTCTCAAGGCCGCCCGCTATCCAGTGACAGTCAAGCGCCTGCAGGACGAACTTGGCTGCTCGCGTGCCACCGTCTACCGCGACCTGGCCTACCTGCGCGATGCGCTGATGGCCCCGGTCGAAGGCGACGGCGAGGCCGGTTTCCGCTATCAGTCAGCAGAAAACGATCGCTTCGAGCTGCCCGGCCTGTGGCTGAGTTCGGACGAGCTGCATGCCCTGCTGGCCGCGCAGCAGCTCCTGCTGCGCACCGGCGGCGGCGTCCTGTCTGGCGCGCTGGCGCCGCTACAGAAACGCATCGAAGGCCTGCTGGCCGACCACGCCGGCGGCGACCGCTGGCCGGTCGAACGGGTACGCGTGATTCCGCATCGCGGACGCAAGCTGGACGAGGCCAGCTTCCGCTGTGTGGCCAGTGCGGTGATCGAGCGCAAGCAGCTCAGCTTCGAATACCGCGCCCGCTCCACCGACGAGCGCACCAAGCGCACTGTTTCGCCCCAGCGCATCACCCACTACCGCGATAACTGGTACCTGGATGCCTGGGACCATGGGCGCGAGGCGCTGCGTAGTTTCGCCGTGGACCGCGTCGGCAATGCGCGCGTACTCGATGACGCCGCGAGCGACCTGGGACGCGAGGAACTCAGCCAGCACCTGGCGTCCAGCTACGGCATCTTCTCCGGCGAGCCCAAGGGCTGGGCAACGATTGTGTTCAGCGCCAAGGCCGCGCGCTGGGTCGCCGACGAGCAATGGCATTCCAAGCAGCAGGGGCGCTACCTGGTCGACGGCCGTTATGAGCTGAAGGTGCCTTACAGCGCCTCGCGCGAGCTGCTGATGGACGTCCTGCACTACGGCTCGGATGCGGAAATCGTCGAGCCCAAGTCGCTGCGTGAACAGGCCAAGTCGCTGCTGTCGCTGGCGCTGTCCAACTACAGCTAAGGGTGGACAGCGCGACGCGCCAGAGGCTTCACGGCTTCTTCGGCGCGGCGAAGCCGGGCTTGCCGACCTGCTCGGCCAGCTGCGGCACGCGCACCAGCTTGGTGGTGTCCACGCCATGCCCGCGCATCTTTTCGACAAGTTCGGCGTACTGGCTGTCAGGAATATCCGCGGTGCGCGCGAAGATCCAGGCCAAGTCACGCCCGGGATAAGTCACCAGCGCCCAGGAGGCATCGGGCGCCATCTCGCTGATGTATTGCTTGGCGGGCAGCACCCCGAAGAACCACACCGTCCAGCGCCGGTTGCCGGTGCCGTCCTTGACACTGGCCTTGGAATTGAGGTCCTTGACCGGCTCGCTGAAACCTTCCTGGTAGACGTAGTGCACGCCGATCTTGCCGTCCGGGCGCAGCGTGTATTCCTCGCGGCTGGCCACGTGTCCGCGTTCGGCGAAGTACGGCACGTGGGCAATCACATGCCAGGCACCCATGAAGCGGGGCAGGTCGAGCGGCTCGGTCGGGGTCTTGGTGGGCATGGGCGCGCTCCCGCAGGCAGTCAGGGTCAAAAGAACAAGGAGGGCCGGCAAGGAGCGCCAGCGTCGGCGTGAAGGCAGCAGTGACATGGCGACTTCCATCGGTGCGGCGCGCGAAGGCAAGGGCCCGACCCTAGGCGTCGGGATGGGAAGGCATCGTCAATGCGAGGCGTTGCGGCGGTCGCAACCGGTGAGATGGGCCGGCGGCAGCCTGTGTACCTGCCAACTCCGGAGCTTCGACCATGCTGCGTTCTGCCTCCCCGTTTGAGATCCGTCGTGTTGCCGTCAATCCGCAGCTGGATCGCGGTCTGCGCCAGCTGGTCGTGCTGGGCGCGTTGGCCGTGCTGCTGATTCCCGCCGCGCGCGCGCATACCGAATGGCTGGGCTGGATGCCGCTCTGGCTGGTCGGCATGCCGCTGGCGGCCTGGTGGGCGCTGCACCGGTTTCCACTGCCCGCGCGCCTGGCCCGCCGCTCCGCGATGCGCGCGCCGCGCCGTCGCACCGGGCCGCAGGCGCGCCGCCGCCCGGCCGCCGCCGGCCTGGCGCGCGTGGCCTGACCTTCGGCAGGGGAGCATCGGCAACCCCCGTGCTAGCGTCCCGAGCTTCAAGTCGTCCGTTTGGAGCTGCACGATGTCCCGACTTACCCAGGCCTGCCTGTTGGCCTGTCTTGCCGCCGCCGGCGGCACCCACGCCCAGGAGCCGCACATGACCCAAGACCCCTATGCCTGGATGGAAGAGGTCGAAGGCAGCAGGCCGCTGGACTGGGTGAAGCAACAGAACGCCAAGGCCGAAGCCGATATCGCCGGTACGCCGCAGTTCAAGCAACTGGAAAGCGACATCCTCGGCGTCCTGGATTCGGACGCCAAGATTCCCGGCGTGCAGAAGATCGGGCCGTACTACTACAACTTCTGGAAGGACAAGCAGCACGAGCGTGGCCTGTGGCGCCGCACGACGCTCGACGAATACCGCAAGGCCCAGCCGCATTGGGAAACCGTGCTGGACCTGGACGCGCTGAACCAGAGCGAAGGCAAGAACTGGGTCTGGCACGGCGCCGACTGCCGCAAGCCGAACTACGACCGCTGCCTGATTGCGCTGTCGCGTGGCGGCTCGGACGCGGATGAAACCCGCGAGTTCGACCTCACCACCAAGACCTTCCTCAAGGAGGGCTTCTACCGCCCCGAATCCAAGGGCGGCCTGGGCTGGAAAGACGCCGACACGGTCTACGTCTACACCGATTTCGGCGACGGCAGCATGACCACCTCCGGTTATCCGCGGATCGCCAAGGAGTGGAAGCGCGGCACGCCGCTGTCCTCGGCCACCACGGTGTACGAAGGCCAGGCCGATGACATGTACATCGCCGCCATGCACGACGACACGCCGGGGTTCGAGCGTGATTTCGTCAGCCGCACGTTGGCCTTCTACAACGATGAGCTGTACGTGCGCGGCAAAGGCGATGCACATGGATGTGAGAGTGACGCGGGCGCAGGATGCGCAGGAGCGTCCGGCGCGCTGACCAAACTTGATGCGCCGAATTCGGCCAACAAGAGTGTCCACCGCCAGTGGCTGACGCTGGAGCTGCGCGATGCCTGGACCGTGGGCGGCAAGACCTACGCGGCCGGCTCGCTGCTGGTGGCCGATTTCGATGCCTATCTGGGCGGCAAGCGCGACTTCACCGTGCTGTTCGCGCCGGACGAACACTCCTCGCTGGCCGGCTTTTCCTGGACGCGCGATCATCTGGTGCTCAACGTCCTGCATGACGTGAAGAACCGCTTGTTCGTGCTGGACCCCAAGGCCAACTGGAAACGCCGCGATTTCGACGCCGTGCCCAGCATCGGCACGGTCACCGTCTCGGCGGTGGACAGCGATGAATCCGATGCGGTGTGGATCAGCACGACCGATTATCTGACCCCGACCACGCTGCTGATGGCGCAGGCGGGCGATGCCAAATCGGCCGAGACGCTCAAGACCATGCCGGCGTTCTTCGATGGCGCGAAGGACGTGATCGAACAGCACTTCGCCACGTCCGCAGACGGCACCAAGGTGCCTTATTTCCTGGTTCGGCCGAAGGACCTGACGTTCGACGGCACCGCGCCGACGCTGCTGTATGGATACGGCGGCTTCGAGATCTCGATGACGCCCGGCTATTCCGGCGGCATCGGCAAGGGCTGGCTGGAGAAGGGCGGCGTGTACGCGGTGGCCAACATCCGCGGCGGTGGCGAGTACGGCCCGCGCTGGCACCAGGCCGCGCTCAAGGCCAATCGCCACAAGGCCTACGAGGACTTTGCCGCCGTGGCCAAGGATCTGGCGGCACGCAAGATCACCTCGGCCAAGCACCTGGGCGCGCAGGGCGGCAGCAACGGCGGCCTGCTGACGGGCAACATGTTGACCCAGTATCCGGAGCTGTTCGGCGCCATCGTGGTGCAGGTGCCGCTGCTGGACATGAAGCGTTACAGCCACCTGTTGGCCGGCGCCTCGTGGATGGCCGAATACGGCAACCCAGATACGGCCGACTGGGAGTTCATCAAGACCTTCTCGCCATATCACCTGTTCGACGCATCGAAGGACTATCCGCCGGTGCTGTTCATGACCTCCACGCGCGATGACCGCGTGCATCCGGGCCATGCGCGCAAAATGGCCGCCAAGATGCTCGATGCCGGCAAGGACGTGCGGTACTACGAGAACATCGAAGGTGGACACGGCGGCGCCGCCAACAACAAGCAGTCGGCGCACATGAATGCTTTGGCTTACACCTTCCTGTGGCAGCAGCTGGCCAAATGAGCCGTTTTCCCAGAAGACGTTGACCTGTCATCGCCTCGTGGCCGCCGAGGGATTGGCCGCCGTGGGGGCGATGCCCTTGCATCCCGCATCAGACGGACCTATTCATGAAAGCCATTCCCACCCTGTTGGCTGCAACCCTGCTTATGAGCGCACCGAATTTCGCAACCCTGGCCGCCACCGCCACGCCGCCGGATGCGGCCAAGAGGCCGCACGTGGTCAAGGCGCCCTTCGGTGCCGAGCGGCAGGATGAGTACTACTGGCTGCGCGATGACGCGCGCAAGGATCCAGCCATGCTGGAGTACCTCAACGCCGAAAATGCCTATGCCGATGCGGTCATGGCGCCGCTCAAGCCGCTGCAGGACACGCTGTACAAGGAGATCGTCGCGCGCATCAAGCAGGACGATGCCTCGGTGCCGTATCGCGAGCGTGGCTTCTGGTATTACACGCGCTTCGAGACCGGCAAGGATTACCCCATCCATGCCCGCCGTGAAGGCCGCATGGACGCGCCGGAACAGGTGCTGCTGGACGTCAACGCGCTGGCCGAAGGCAAGGGGTACTACAGCGTCGGCGACATGGAAGTGACCCAGGACAACAACATCCTGGCCTACGTGGATGACGCCGTGGGCCGTCGTCAGTACACGATCCGTTTCAAGAACCTCAAGACCGGTGAGCGCTACACCGACGAGATTTCCGGTGTGTCGCCCAACGTGGTCTGGGCCGATGACAACAAGACGTTGTTCTATGTCGAGAACGATCCGGAAACGCTGTTGACCGTCCGCGTGAAGAAGCATGTGCTGGGGACGCCGGCCAGCCAGGACGTGCTGGTCTACGAAGAACACGACGACAGTTTCTACATGGGCGTGGGGCGGACCCGCGATGACAAGTACCTGACCATCGACGTGCACAGCACGGTGTCCAGCGAACAACGCTATGCGCTGGCCGCCAACCCCAAGGAGTTCACTGCGCTGGCGCCGCGCGCGCGCGACGTGGAATACAACGCCGACCACTTCGACGGCCGCTGGGTGATCCGCACCAACGCCGACGGTGCCAGGAATTTCAAGCTGGTGACCGCGCCCGACGGCGGCACCTCGCGCCAGGCCTGGAAGGACTGGGTGCCGCACGATGAAGCGGTCTACATCGATGGCTTCGAGTTGTTCGATGGCTTCACGGCGATTGCAGAGCGCTCCGAAGGCTTGGAGCGCATCCGCCTGCTGCGCAAGGATGGCAAGTCCGAATACGTCAAGGCCGACGAGCCGGCCTATTCGATGGGTCTGGACATCAACGCCGAGCCGGACACGCAGTGGCTGCGCTACAGCTACACGTCCATGACCACGCCGGCGACCACCTACGAGCTCAATACCGTCACCGGCGAGCGCAAGCAGCTCAAGCAGCAGCCGGTGCTGGGTTACGACCCGACCAAGTACACCACCGAGCGGCTGTGGGTGACCGCGCGCGATGGCACGAAGGTGCCGGTGTCGCTGGTCTACAAGAACGGCTTCAGGAAGGACGGGACGGCCGCGTTGCTGCAGTACGGCTACGGCAGTTACGGCATGTCGATGGATCCGGGTTTTTCCGGCCCGGTGGTGAGCCTGCTGGATCGTGGCATGGTCTATGCCATCGCCCATGTCCGCGGTGGCCAGGAAATGGGCCGTGCCTGGTACGACAACGGCAAGCTGCTCAACAAGAAGAACACCTTCACCGATTTCATCGATGTCACCGAAGCATTGGTCAAGCAGGGCTATGTCGCCAAGGATCGCGTTGCGGCGATGGGCGGCAGCGCCGGCGGCCTGCTGATGGGGGCCATCACCAACATGGCGCCGGACGATTACCGCGTGATCATCTCGCAGGTGCCGTTCGTGGACGTGGTGACCACCATGCTGGACCCGACGATTCCGCTGACCACCAACGAGTATGACGAGTGGGGCAACCCGGAGAAGAAGGCCTTCTACGACTACATCGTCACCTACTCGCCATACGACAACCTGAAAGGACGCGCGTATCCAGCGATGTTCGTCGGCACCGGCCTGTGGGATTCGCAGGTGCAGTACTGGGAGCCGGCCAAGTACGTGGCCCGCGTGCGTGACCTGGATAGCGGCAAGCAGCCGGTGGTATTCCGCACCAACATGGAGGCAGGACACGGCGGCAAGTCCGGGCGTTTCCGTCGCTATGGCGAAATGGCCGAGTACTACGCCTTCATGCTGGACCAGCTGGGCGTGACCGGGACGCACACCAAGTAAATCCAGGCGGCGTGTGCGGCGGCATCTCCGGGTGCCGCCGTTTGCGTGCCAGGCAGGGCATGTCATTGCGCAGGATCACTGACAGCGTGTGCCCCGATCAGCTACAACAACGACGTGACCGAACCGACACCTCCCCCTGCGCCCCGTCCCACCCGTTTCCGCTGGGCCTGGTGGTTGTTGGCCTACGCAAGCCTGGGCCTGGGCATTCTGGGCGCGTTCCTGCCAGGGTTGCCGACCACTGTCTTCATCCTGATTGCAGCGTATGCGGCGTCGCGTGGCTCTGAGCGCCTGCACCAGCGGCTGCTGGCGCATCGCCACTTCGGGCCGATCATCGTCAACTGGCAGCAGCATCGCGCGGTACCGCGCAAGGCCAAGTGGGCCGCCAGCTGGGCGATGCTGGGGTGTACGGCGATCCTGCTGGTGGTGATGCTGGGCAGCCGGGGGCATGCGGCGTGGATGATCGCGCTGCCCATCGCCTGCATGGCCGTGGTGGCCCTGTGGTTGTGGACCCGGCCCGAGCCGCCGGCCTGAGACATTGGGCGTATCGCGCTGCCGGTTCACCGTGCGCTGGCTATACTTCCCGCATGAATCCCATCGTCAAATCCGCGCTGTTGTGCGCACTGTTGGCCGGCTTGGCCGCCTGTGGCAACAAGGGCCCGCTGGTATTGCCGGAAAAGCCGGCCGCCGTGGAAGAAACCCCAGTTTCCAACGCACCGTCCAGTGATGATCCGACGCCACCTGCCGAGGGCGTGACACCACCGACGCAGGAAGAGCAGTCGGCGGATGAAAAAGCCACCGAAGCGGTGCAGTCGGGAAATCCGGATGGGGATGACTGAGGCCACGACCGTGCGCTTTACCAAGATGCAGGGCGCAGGCAACGATTTCGTGGTGCTGGATCTGCGCGATGGGACGCCGCCGCCCGACGCCACGCTGGCAGCGCGCTTGGCCGATCGTCATTTCGGCGTGGGCTGCGACCAGCTGCTGACGATCGAGCCGCCACGCTCGGCCGGCGCGGTGGCCGCATACGGCATCTGGAATGCGGATGGTTCGCTGGCTGGGCAGTGCGGCAACGGCGCGCGCTGCGTCGCCGCCTGGCTGGTGCGTGATGGCGTGGCCGATGGCGCGGAGTTCCTCATGGATAGCCCGCACGCTTCGCACGCCGCGCAGCGCCTGGACGATGGGCACTATGCCATCGCCATGGGGCGCCCGCAGTTTGCGCCGGCGCAGATCCCCCTGGGCGGCATCGAACAGGTGCAACCCGTTTACGCGGCGGGGCTGGATGGCATCGAGGTGTTCTTTTCGGCACTGTCCATGGGCAACCCGCATGCGGTCATCGAGGTCAACGATGTCGATGTCGCGCCGGTCGAGCGCTGGGGCGCGCAGCTGCAGCGCAGCGCGCTGTTTCCGGACTCGGTGAACGTCGGCTTCGCGCAGGTGATCGCGCGTGATCGCATCCGCCTGCGGGTGTTCGAGCGCGGCGCTGGCGAGACGCTGGCCTGCGGCAGTGGCGCCTGCGCGGCGGCGGTGGCGTTGATGCGGCTGGAGCGCGTGGACCGCACGGTCACCGTGTCGCTGCCCGGCGGGGAATTGCAGATCCGATGGCCCGATGACAAGGCCGAGGTCGTCATGGCCGGCCCGGCCACGTTCGTATTCGAAGGGGAATGGCAGCAATGAGCGAGACCACCGAAAAGCTGGGTGCGCACGAGGTGGCCATGTGGCTGCGACGTCATCCCACTTTCCTCAAGCAGTTCCCGGATCTGGCGTTGAGCCTGGTGGTGCCGCGCGAGGAGGGGCCGGCCGCATCGCTGGCGACCTACCAGCTGGAAGTGCTGCGCGAAAAGAACCGCGAGCTGTCGCGTCGTCTGGGTGACCTGTTTGCCAACGCGCAGGACAACGAGCGCCTGGCCGTGCGTGTCCATCAGTTGACCCTGGCGCTGATGCGGCAGAGCAACGCCGCCGACACGCTCAGTGCCATGGCAGCCTCGCTGCAGGAGGATTTTGCAGGGGACCTGGTGCGGCTGGTGGTGTTCCAGCCGGTGGATGGCATCACGGATGCGGAATGGCTGCAGGTGCTGTCGCAGGACAGCCATCACCTGAATCCGTTCCGTGACTGCCTGCGCGATGGCGAGCCGATCTGCGGTCGGCTGCAGCCGGAAAAAAGCGCGGTGCTGTACGGGCCGCGTGCCGATGAAGTGGCGTCTTCGGCACTGCTGCCGTTGCCAGGTGTTGGTCTGGTGGCGGTGGGTAGCCGCGATCCCAACCGGTTCTATCCGGGCATGGGCACGTTGTTCCTGCGCATGATGGGCGAGTCGCTGGCGGCTGCGCTGCAGCGCTTCGACGGCTGATCGGGCGCACGGTTGCACGTGCCGCCATGGACAGCCCTGGACGCAAACGCAGGACCCGACGCGAGGCGGCCGCCGATTCGGCGGCGGTGCCTGCACAGCGCGAAGCCGATCTCGACGCCTTCCTGGCACATCTACAGGTCGAACGCCGCATGTCCGGGCATACGCTGGATGCCTATCGCCGCGATCTGGACAGCCTGCAGCACTGGGCGGGCCAGCAGGGCGTCGCGCTGATCGACGTCCAGGGCGAGCAGCTGCGTGCGTTCACCGCGGCAGAGCATCGTCGCGGGCTATCGCCCAAAAGCGTGCAGCGCCGGCTCTCGGCCTGCCGCAGCTTCTACGCCTGGCTGTTGCGGCATGGGCGTATTGCCGCCAGCCCCGCAGCCGGCCTGCGTGCGCCCAAGGCGCCACGCAAACTGCCCCAGGTCCTGGATGCCGACGAAGCCGTGCGGCTGGTCGAGATCGATCCTGACGTCCCCCTGGGGCGACGTGATCGGGCGATGCTTGAATTGTTCTATTCCTCGGGGCTGCGTCTGAGTGAGCTGTGCCAGCTACGCTGGCGCGATCTGGACCTGCCCGCGGGCGTGGTCAACGTGCTTGGCAAGGGCAACAAGGAGCGCATCGTGCCGGTGGGGCGACACGCGCGTGAGGCACTGCTGGCCTGGCACGCCGACGGTCGGCCAGAGCAAGAAGCCTTCGTGTTCCCCGGACGCGGCGGCGGCGCGCTATCGCAGCGCGCCGTGCAGCTGCGCATGAAATTGCTGGCGCAGCGGCAGGGATTGTTCAAGCACGTGCACCCCCACATGTTGCGCCACAGCTTCGCCAGCCACATCCTGGAATCCTCCGGCGACCTGCGCGGCGTGCAAGAGCTGTTGGGCCATGCCGACATCGCCACGACCCAGATCTACACGCATCTGGATTTTCAGCATCTGGCCAAGGTTTACGACGCGGCCCATCCGCGCGCCAAGCGCAAATCCTGAGTTTTTTGCCCCCTTCGTTGGCGCATTCATGCGATTCGTTTCGCGAATGGGCTCCGACTTTAGTCGCGGGCACGGCGCGTTGCGGAAGCGCTATTACTGGCCCTCATAGCGCATCAGAAGTGGCTTAAAAGGGGCTGAAAGCTATGCCAGGCAACGGGTTAACCGTTTCCACCGCAACCCGTCGCGGGACGTGCACAGGCGCGGTTGATCGCCGGCCAAATGCTGTCATGCAGCATGAATGAAACCGCTTACAAACGATAAAAGCTATTAAAAACAAGTCTTTACAGTTGTTTAAATTTTGTTGTAACGCGAATTGACAGCGCTGTCACTTTTACGTGGAATGCCGCCGCTTCGACACATTCGGCATGTGTCGACATATCCAACCGACACATCAGATCCAGATCTGGGGAAAGGGAACCTATGAAATTTCGGCACGCTGTCCCAAAAAAGCGCCTTTTGACATCCGCACTGCTGATGGCGATGGCACCCACCGCCTTCGCGCAAAGCGTCGATGATGTGAGCACGACCGGCCAGGCGGCGTCCGGACAGGACGCGCAGACCTTAGACACCGTCACGGTCACCGGTATCCGCGGCAGCATGGTGTCCTCGATGAACCTCAAGCGCGATGCGCAAGGTGTGGTCGACGGCATCGTGGCCGAGGACATCGGCAAGTTCCCAGACACCAACCTGGCCGAATCGCTGCAGCGCATCTCCGGCGTGTCCATCGACCGCAGCAACAACGAAGGTTCCAAGGTCACCGTGCGTGGCGTGGGCCCGGACTTCAACCTGGTGCTGCTCAACGGCCGCCAGATGCCGACCACCACTGGTGGCCGCGCCTTCGAATTCTCCGACCTGGCTTCGGAAGCGATCTCCGGAGTGGACGTCTACAAGAGCAGCCGCGCCGACATCCCGGCCGGCGGTATCGGCGCCACGATCAACGTCAAGACTGCCCGTCCGCTGGACCGTCCCGGCCCGCAGGCCAGCGTCGGCGTGAAGGGCGTGATCGACACCTCCGACGACGACCTGCCCAAGAGCTACCAGGGCAGCACGATCACCCCGGAGTTCTCGGGCATCTTCAGCAACACCTTCCTGGACAACCGTTTCGGCATCCTGGTGAGCGCCAGCCGCCAGGACCGCGAGTCCGGCTCGGCCCGCGCGGAGGTCTCCCCCGGCAACGGCTGGCAGCGCTACATCGACACACCGCAGGCCAATGGTGAGGGCGGCAACTCGGCCCTGCCGCTGCCAGGCGCGCCCGGTTCTGAGAACATCACCAATCGGCCCGGTCCCAACGATGTCTACTCGCTGCCGCAGAGCCTGGGTTACGCCATCAACTCGGTGCACCGCCAGCGCACCAACGGCCAGGTGGTGCTGCAGTTCGCCCCGAATGATTCGTTGACCACCACGCTGGATTACACCTTTTCCGAGAACAAGATCCAGAACCGCCGCAACGACATGTCGGTGTGGTTCAACCTGACGCCGGATCGCAGCGCCTGGACCAGCGGCTCGGGCTCCTCGCCGCTGAACATGCATGAGACCTACTCGTGCACGCCAGATCTGGTGAACCCACAGGACCCGGGCTGCTCGGACTTCTCCATGGCGGCCTCGCAGACCGCGGTCCGTCGTCGCAACGAGTCGCTGGGCTTCAATGTCGACTGGCAGGTCAACGACGCGTTCAAGATGAACCTGGACTACCACGACTCCAGTTCCGAGTCGCGTCCGGATAGCCCGTACGGCACCGGCAACAGCATGTCTACCGCGGGCTTCTTCCGTGCGGGCGCCAGTGCAGACTTCAGCGGCGAGTTTCCGATCCTGACGCTGGAGCTGCCGCCGGGGATGACGGCCATCGATCCGGCGATGATGCAGGCCACCGGTTCGGTGTTCAGCAAGGACTACCAGAAGGCCACGATCGAGCAGATCCAGGCTAGCGGCGAATTCACGTTCGAGAACTTCTCGACCTTGCGCTTTGGCGTGGCCAACACCGACTACAGGAACCGTTCGGCTTTCACCAACGTGCAGCTGGATACCTGGGGCGGAAACGTGGCTGAAGGCCCGGCCGCTTACCCCGACTCCGCATTCCCCATCGCTTACATGGGCGATTTCTTCAGTGAGTTCAGCGGCGCCAGTAGCCCGGCTTTCACCGATGCGTTCTTCCTGACCGACTTCGAGACCATTCGCGAATTGGCATCTGCGGCGTGGGTCGCCTCCGGAAATGGGGTGGCGGAAGATTACCTGCCCGCTGCCGACTACTCGGGCGACATCCCGCCGGGCAGCACCGCATCGCGCCGCGTGGGCGACAGTCGCGTGCGTGAAAAGTCTCGCAGTGCCTACGTGCAGTGGGGCAACACGTTCGACCTGGCCATGCCGCTGAGCGTGAATGTCGGCGTGCGTTACGAGGAAACTGAGGTCCAGTCCTCGGCACTGCAGCCGGCGCCCGTCCTGGTCAACTGGGGCTCGGAGAACGAGTACAACCTCGTCTATCAGGGCAGGGAATTCGCTCAGGATGAGGGCAAGTACGACTACTGGCTGCCCAGCCTGGACCTGGCGCTGGAACTCAACCAGGACATGAAGTTGCGCTTCAGTGCCAGCAGGACGCTGGCGCGGCCGAACTGGAACTATCTCAACGCCGCGCAAGAGCTGGGAAGCCCCGCGCGTTTCGACGGCGGCACCGGGTCGTCCGGCAATCCTGGCCTCGCGCCCTTGCTTTCGCGCAATTTCGATCTGTCCTATGAGTGGTATTACGGCGAAGGCAGCTATGTCTCGTTGGGCTACTTCTACAAGAAGATCGACAACTTCATCGCGAACCAGGCTTTCCGCGAAAGCCCCGTGCCGGGCCTGACCACGCCGACCGGCGGCGAGTACTGGAATGCAGCCATCGGCGCCGGCTGCGCCACCACCAACCGCGTCTGCATTCGTAACTACATCTTCGCCAACTACGATGGGCAGCCAGGCGTGGATGCTGCCAGCAACAGCATCATCGGCCAGCCTGGGGATCCGACGCTTGAGTTCACGATCACTCGTCCGGTCAACAATCGCGCAGACAAGCTCGATGGCTGGGAGCTGGCCGTCCAGCACCTGTTCGGCGAGAGCGGTTTTGGCGTGCAGGCCAACTACACCCTGGTCGATTCCGGCCTGACCTACAACAACGGCCTGCTGGGAACGCAGTTCGCGCTGACCGGACTTTCCGATTCAGCCAACTTCGTCGCCTTCTATGACAAGGGCCCCTGGCAGGTCCGTGCCGCGTACAACTGGCGCGATGAGTTCCTCAGCTCGCTAACGGACGGCAAGGGAAATAACCCGCAGTACGTGGAAGCCTATGGCCAGCTGGATATGAACATCAGCTACATGGTCACCGAGAACTTCAGCGTGTCGATCGAAGCGATCAACCTGACCAACGAAACCATGCGGGTCCACGGTCGTAACGAGCGCCAGCTGTACACGCTGGACCAGTTCGGTCCGCGCTACATGTTCGGCGCGCGTTACAAGTTCTAAGCTGTTCGAGTCACCGCGAAGCCTCGTGAGAGGCAGCGGCAAGGCGGGCCACTGGACCTTCAGTGGCCCGCTGCGTTTTGATGGCGCCATCGTTGCTGAGGGACGGGATGGAGCGGAACATTTCCCATGTGGTGATCGTCGGTGGCGGCTCGGCGGGATGGCTGACGGCGGGCCTGATCGCCGCCGAGCATCGCGATCGTCACGGCCCCACGCTGCGGGTGACGCTGCTGGAATCGCCGGACGTGCCGGCCAT
>JBEVNH010000110.1:0-29347 GCA_040508175.1 Pseudoxanthomonas sp. | reverse complement strand
GATCTCCTGGATCACTTGGTCGTGGAGGTTGCGAACCGCGATTTGTCTCACTGGATCCCCTTCGGCGGGCAACGCCGCGCGATGCGGACGTTTTTATTATACGGCAAAAAAGGGGGGCGACAAGCCTGTTCGTCAAGCCCAGTCCTGCGTGCTGCATCACGGCGTGGTCGGTCCCAGGTCGATGGCGTCGTAGTCCAACGGCTGGCTGGGGTTGCGCAACGTGATGCGGTTCTCGCCTGCCCGGAACGGCGCCTGGAATGTCGCGGTGCGCCACCCCGTGCCCGTTGTGCCGCCCATGGACCTGGCCGGTTGCCCGTTGACCAGCACCTGCGGGGTGCCGCCGAAACCGATCTCCTTGAAGTGCACCCGCAGCTGGCGCGGGCCCGCGCCTCCGGACTGGACCGGGAAATCCAGTTTCGCGCCGTCCACGCCAGGAACACGGACCCGGCGTCCAGCCGACGCGGCGACATCCTCGATCTGCGCCGCGTGCGTGCGCATGGCGTTTTCGGCCTCGTAACGGTTCAAGGACAAGGTGGCACTGGCGTACAGGAGCTCGTTGTCCTCATCCACGCCAGGCGTGTTGGCACTGGATGAAGAGGTGACATGCAGTAGCGTTCCGTCACTGCGTGGCAAGATCACCTGGGTCCACCCGGCATGGATGTTGCCGGTGCGCTTCTGCACGGGAGCTACGGTTTCCCACCAGGGGCCGCGCCCGCCGGTGTCGTTGCGATACAGCGTGCGGCCACCGACATCGGCCCCGCCGCCACCACGCTGCGCCGCGACGATCAGCACGCCGTCCTGGGTTTCGCCAGGCAACCAGCGGATCATTGGGCAGGCCGAGGGCCAGCCACCAGCCAGCGTCTGCAGGCCGATGCCTGGGTCGCGGGCATTCCACTCCAGGCCGTCGTGGCTGAACTTGAGATGCACCTGGCCGTTGTTGGGCGCGGCGGTGTTGTCGATGGTCTCGTAGACCATGACGTAGCGTTTGTCCGGCAGGCGTTCGACCACCGCCATGCCGGGGCGGTCGACGCCGCCGGGCAAGGCGACATCGAAGATTTCCTCGCCCCAGGTCAGGCCGCCATCGTTGGACACTTTGTGCGCGATCAGCTGGTTGAAGCCGGAACGCTTGTGTCGTTCGCTGGAGTAGAACGCCACCATGCGTCCATCGTCCAGGACGACGATGTAAGGCTCCCACACCCCCCCATTGAGGCGATCCGAAGGCTGGCCAGCCCCCTGGATGATCGTACTGCGGTACTGCCAGGACTTGCCTGCATCGGCGCTGGTGTACAGCTGCATGTCCTGCGCGGTGATGCGCTTGTCGGTGTTGCGCTCGATCGCATTGGCCGCCAGCAGCAGCGTGCCGGCCGGCAGGTCGCCGCTGGCGCGCGCCAGTTCGCTCAGGTGCGGCTGCCAATGCAGGCTCCAGTGCGGCGAACCGCCATGGGTCTGGTCGGCGACCCTGTCGATCAGCTTCCAGCTGTCGCCCTCGTCGCGGCTTTCGTACAGCGGCAGGGTGGGGTCGCCGGCGATTTCGAACACCATCAGCGTCCGTCCGTTGTCCGCGGCGTTGCGCTGGTGGGCCAGACGCACCGCCGAGGCATAGCTCATGCCGGTCGCCAGCCGCTGTCCGATCACCGGGGCTTCCGGCTTGGGCACGGCAAGGGCCAGGCCGTCGCCAAGGAAAAGCAGCGCCGGCACCAGCAGGGCGGCGAGCAGGGCGCGTGGCAGGGTCACAGCTTGACCCGAATGCTGAAGGACACGATCTGGTCCTGGTAGCGGATGTCGCGCGGACGCGATTGGCCACCGCCCCAGTACTGGTACAGGTTCTCGCCCAGCAGATTGGTGGCGTCCAGGACGATGGTGGTCCTAGCCGCATGCAGGTCGGCCGCGCTGCCAGTGCACTGCGATGCCGCCTGCTGTTGCACGGGGGCCTTGCTGGCGCCCTGTGCGTAGGCCAGCGATGGCAGCAACGGGGCGGACAGGATCGAAAGGGACAGCAGCGAACGGGAGCGCCGTTGATGCGTGACGTGGTCTCCAGACGAAAGCAGAGGTGGCCGTGGCGACCACATCGGGCGGCGTGCGCTAGGCGAATCGGTAGACGTATGGGGCCGTGCTTCGGAGCACCTGCGAGGGCGCTGCTGGCCAAGGCGCGGCGCGATCAGCCTCGCCGGAACGCAAGACAGTGTGGAATGAGAAGTCTGATTCGGCTGCATGTATGGTATCCCTCCGCCAGCATGCGCGCATGGCGCAACTTGAGCGGCCCAAGGCCGCGGCCTCGGGTGGTGGTGCTTCCAGGGTTGGGCGACCCAGGCGGGGCGCTGGCCGTTCAATCGCGCGCGGTGGCGCCCTTGTCGGTGCTGAACTGGTACACCATGCGATTGACGTACGTCTTGCCTTTCACCAGTCGGGCTGCGCTGGGATCGAACGCCTGCTGATTAGGTGTATCGGGAAACAGCTGCGGCTCCAGCACGAAAGCATCGCCTTGGCGATACAGGCGACCGCCCTTGCCGACCGTCTTGCCATCGAGGAAGTTGCCCGAATAGAACTGCAGCCCCGGCTGGTTGGAGGTCAACGTCATCACGCGCCCGGTCCGTGGGTCATGCACGCGCGCCACTTCGCGCGGCTGCTTGGAGACGCTGCGGCTGACGACCCAGTTGTGGTCGTAGCCCAGGCCGAGCAGCAGCTGCGGCTCGGCTGACACGTTGCGCAGGTCCAGGCCGATCGGCTTGGCCTTGCGGAAATCGAACACCGTGCCTTCCACCTGCGTGATGGCGCCGGTCGGGATCAGCGTGGCGTCCACCGGCGTGTAGGCGTCGGCATTGATGGTCAGCTCGTGATCCATCGCGGTCCCGGCCCCCTCACCGGACAGGTTCCAGTAAGTGTGGTTGCTCAGGTTGACGATGGTCGGCTTGTCGGTCTTGGCGCTGTACTCGATCGCCAACTTGCCGTCGCCTTCCAGCGCATAGGTGGCATCCACCGTCAGCTTCCCGGGAAAGCCCTGGTCGCCATCGGGACTGACATAGCGCAGGGTCACGCTGTTGGGTTTGGACGTGACCACTGTCCACAGCACCTTGTCGAAGCCCTGCTTGCCACCGTGAAGGCTGTTGGGGCCATCGTTGACCGGCACGTCGTACGCGCGGCCGTCAAGGGTGAACTTGCCTTTGGCCAGACGATTGGCAAAGCGCCCGACAATCGTTCCGAAATACTGCGGTCTGGAGAGCGTCGCATTCAGGGACTTGTCGCCCAGGACGACGTCCGCGCGCTTGCCATCACGGTCGGGCACTTCAAGCGAATGCAGCGCGGCGCCAAGCGTGAGGATGCGGGCTTGCATGCCGCTGCTGTCGCTCAGCACGATCGACTCGATCTTGCCGCCATCGGGTAGGGTGCCGACCATGGTGCGCTCCTGCGCGGCAACTGGGCCAATCACCGCGAGTGCAATGGCGCCGGCACATACGCCGGCGCGCTTCTTCCCAAGACCCATCCTGACACCTCTCTCAAGCGTGATCGTACTAAAACATATAATCAGACAATTTAAACGCTGCGTTGCAACAGGCGCCACCGTGGGGGCAAGGTCAACCGCTGGCGTGGCATCGCGCATCCAGGGCGACAAACCCGCGCACCACCGCGTCCGCGGATGTCACCTTGCGTGCGCCCAGGCCAAGCGATTCGAGTGCCGCGGCGTAGAGCGCGCAGACCGGTCCGGAACCAACCAGGGGCACGGCTGCGGTCCCCAATGCCGGGAACAGCGCGCGTGCATCGGCGATCTCCGAGCCGATGAGCACACCGCGCAGGAAGGCGCTGGCCTCATCGCGCGACAGCACGCGACGGATCACCCGCGCGCGCACGCCAAACAGCAGTGTGGACAGGCCTTGGCCACTGCGGGTGGCCAGCTGCACGCCGTCGCGGAACGCGGGACCATCCTCGCCGGGCCCGGTTACGACCGACGCCAGCACGCCGCCGCTCGACAGGCGATCGAACAGCTCGCCTGATAGTGCCGTCATGAACTCCCGGATGCGCCCGTCCTCGACAGTTACCCATTTGGTATGCGTGCCGGGCAGGGCCACCACCGGTGCGCCCTCCAGCTGGCCCGCAGCCATCAACCCGAACAGCTCGGTCTCCTCGCCGCGCATGATGTCCGGGGCGCCATCGGCGGACCGAACACACGTCACGCCTGGCACGATCTGCAGCGATAGTGCGCCGATCTGTGTCGCCACCAGCCGTCGGCTGACCTCCGCGAGCCCGGCGGGGGCATCGATGTATCCCGCGTCGATCCAGCCGATGTTGGAGCCGATCATGCCGGCGGCATACACGCGCAGTGCACCAGGCCAGCGCTGCCGCACCTGGTTGGCCATCTCGACCATGCCGTCGCGCGACACATGGGCCACGCCTGCCGAGGCTTCCAAGGTGTCCTGGACCATGCCCTGGTCATCGATCAGGTAGGCGCGAAAGTTGGAGCTGCCCCAGTTGATGCCGACCATGGCATTCGCGTGCGTGTCACTCATGCCATCTCATCCTCAACACTGCCGTCGACCTTGCGCTCCATCGTTACCCCATTCCGCAGGGGTCGCGATAACCACTGGTGCGTAGAGCCATTTGTCCGATTATATGGTTTCATCTTGATTGCGCAATGCGACGAGCTGCTGCGCAGCGGTATAACCCCGGAGCTCGTTTCTACACCTTTGGTCTAACACTGCAACACACGCTGCGGGCGTCGCCTCGCAATCGCGCCTGGCGAAGGTGCTAGACCGACTCATTCCCCCGGGACGGGGCGGCCATCACGCCACGCCAGATGCTGCACATACATCGCACGATAGCGCGGGCTGGTCGCCGTCGCCGGGCGCCAGCCATGGTAGGCAATCCAGCTGCGACCGGCGTGCTCGAAGACCGATTGATGGCCGGGGCCCACCAGTGGCGGATCGCCACCGCGGCTGCGCAGGATGGGGTTTTCCTCAGCATCGCGGCACGGGCCCCGTGGCCCAGCGCACCGCGCATACCCCGTGGCATAGGCGCCGGAGCCATAGTCGTTGCCGGCGTAGAAGAGGTACCACTTGCCTGCGTGCTCCACCATCTGCGGCGCTTCGACCACATGTCCCTCCCAGTCAGCATCGTTGACCGCGCCCTCGATCACCTGCGGCGGGCCGACCAGGGCCAGCCCATCTGCGCTTAGGCGCTGCACCACGAAGGTGGTCGGCGTACCGCAACAGTTGCCGTCTGTCTTGTAGAGCAGCCACAAGCGTTCAATACCGATTGCGTCCCGGTCGCGAAACGGGCTGACATCGATCACGCCGTGCGCGCCACCGCAGGTCAGTGGCTCGGGCTGCGGGATGTACGGTCCCCCAGGCTGCGTCGCGACTGCGGCCCCCAGACAGAGCGTCAGTCCATCGGGTCGCATGTTCGTGGCATGGCGGGCGCTAAAGAACAGCACATAGCGCTCGCCGACCTGCAGGGCCTCCGGCGCCCACAGGTCAGGGCGGGCCTGGCGCGCCCAGGCGGGCACCTGTGGCATGGCGTCCACCGGCGCCGTCCACTGAACAGCATCGCGCGAGCTCGACGACGGGATGTGCATCGGTTGGCCATCAGGCCCGCGGCGATTGGTTGAAAACGCTACCAGCGAACCATCGTCGAGCGGCAGCACGAAGGGATCGGCGAACTCCTCGTCCAGCACCGGCCGGACTGGGTCTACGGTAACCCCACGCGGGGGGGCGTGACCTGCGCAGGACGCCACCATTAGGCATGTGATGACCGGCAAGCGCACGGCGTGAGATACGTGTGTCATAAAAGTTGAAAAAATCATATTGTCGGATAATATGCGACCGCGCCGGCGTGTAAAGCCCGGCACATCTCCAGTCGGCAATTGCGCACACCTTGGGAGGGGACATGCGTAGAGCGGCAGGTTCACGCGCGTGCCATGAGGCCCGCGCATGAAACGCGATCCATCCATGCGTCGTCTGCGCGCGAGGCGCGAGCGCACGTGTCAGGCAGCGCGTTCCAGCGCCCTGAGATCCGCCGCGCTTTTCGCGTCCGATGTCGCGGAAGCGCACGTCGCTCCACAGCGCGCCCCGCTGTCGCGCGCCTCTTTCTTGCTTCCACCAGATCTTGCAAATGCAGGTCATGCCGTCCGTCCGGCAATGGCCTGGCCTTTCATTCCCCGTCCTTCTTTGGAGCACCACATGCCTCGGACTTTCAGGCCCCGCACATCCACCATCGCCCTGTTGCTGTGTGCCGCACTTGCCGGACCGGCGGTGGTCAATGCACAGGCCGTGCCGCCACAAGGGCAGGCATCGGCGGTGGCAGGCGCTTCGGACCGCTGGAGCGCGGACCGCGCCAATGCCTGGTACCGGGAGCAGCCATGGTTGGTGGGCGCCAACTTCGCGCCATCCAATGCAATCAACCAGCTGGAGATGTTCCAGGCCGCGACGTTCGACCCGGCCACCATCGACCGCGAGCTGGGCTGGGCCCACGAGAAGTACGGCATGAATACCATGCGCGTCTATCTGCACGACCTGCTGTGGAAGCAGGATGCCAAGGGGCTGGTCAAGCGCATCGATCAATTCCTGGAGATTGCGCAGAAGCACGGCATCCGCCCGGTCTTCGTGCTGTTCGACAGCTGCTGGGATCCGGATCCGGTGCTGGGCGCACAGCATCGCCCGATTCCCGGCGTGCACAATTCCGGCTGGGTGCAGAGTCCAGGCCGCCACACCCTGGTCGACCCGGCCAGTGACGCGCACTTGCGCAACTACGTGCAAGGCGTGGTCGGCGCGTTCGCCAAGGACGAGCGCGTGCTGGCCTGGGATATCTGGAACGAGCCGGACAATCCGGGCGGTGGCAACTACGAGGGCAAGCAGCTGCCGCAGGAGCAGCAGCGCATCGCCGAGCTCCTGCCCAAGGCGTTTGGCTGGGCACGCGCCAAATCGCCGGTGCAGCCGTTGACCAGCGGTGTATGGATCGGCAAGGACTGGTCGCCGGGCGCACCGACGCTGACCGCCATCCAGAAAGCGCAGTTGGCGCATTCGGACATCATCACTTTCCATAACTACGAACAGCCCGAGTTTTTCGAGGCGCGCATTACGCAGCTGCGTCCCTACGGTCGTCCGTTGATCTGCACCGAATGGATGGCGCGTGGCAGCGGCTCGGCCGTGGACACCATCCTGCCGCTGGCCCGCAAGGAAAACATCGGCATGATCAACTGGGGCCTGGTGGACGGCGCCATCCAGACCCGCATGCCTTGGGACAGCTGGGACCGTCCCTACACGATGAAAGAGCCGGTGCTGTGGTTCCACGACCTGATGAAGGCCGATGGCACGCCGTATCGCGAACGCGAAGCCGAGCTGTTCCGCGACCTCGCCAAGCAGCCAAGCGTGACCGCAGACGCTGCACGCTGATCTCCCGTTTCACCCTTCGCTTATTTCCCTACCACGCTCCCCACCGTGGCCATCCATCGACGGCCACGCCACCCGGAGAACCGGCATGCGCACCACACGTCCCACCTGTCACGCCACCTTGCTGGCCAGTGCCATCGCCATGGCGCTGATCGCACCTGCCTTTGCGCAGGAATCAAACCAGGCCAACCCGGCCGCCACCAACCAGTCGCAGGCCACGCCACCTGCAGGCGATGCAACACAGCTGGACACCGTCCAGGTGCTTGGCATGCGCGAGAGCCTGCAGTCCGCGCAGTCCATCAAGCGTGATTCTGACCAGATCATCGACTCGGTGGTGGCCCAGGACATCGGCAAGCTGCCGGACATCACCGCATCGGCATCGCTGGCACGCGTGACCGGCGTACAGGTGACACGTTCTGCCGGTGAAGCAGCCGACGTGCAGGTGCGTGGCCTGCCGAACCTGACTACCACCTACAACGGCCGCGAGCTGTTCACCGCGGAGAACCGCAGCGTGGCCTTGCAGGACTTTCCGGCTGGCGGCGTGTCAGGCCTGGATGTCTATAAATCCAGCACCGCCGAGCTGGTTGAAGGCGGCATCGCCGGCCTGATCGACGTGCGCTCGCGGCGGCCGTTCGATTTCGAAGGTCGCGAGATGTCCGGCTCGCTCAACACCGTGTATCTGGACCAGGCCGACAAGGGCGACCTCAATGGCAATTTCCTCTTCAGCGACCGCTGGGACACCAGCGTGGGCGAGATGGGCTTCCTGGTGAACGCGGCCTGGAACCGCCTGCGCTTCCTGGACTCCACGCGCGAGAACTCGCTGGTGATGGGCGTGGCACAGCCGGACCAGACCGACCAGCCCGGCTTCCGCTATCCCGATGGTGTCGGCACGTTCTACGGCCAGGGCCGGCGCACGCGTCCCTCGCTCAACGCCGCGTTCCAGTGGAAGCCGAACGAGCACTGGGAAATCAACGCGGACTTCCTCTACCAGGCCTTCCGCAGCCGCGACAATGACAGCTATATGTTCGTGCCGCTCTATTCGGCCGACATGCAGATGTCTGACCTCGACCTGGCCGAGGGGCAGCAGGCGGCGCAGGCGCGCGGCTTCACCGCCACCGGCGGACTGCGTCCCGAGGGCTTCCAGGCTTCGGTCGACGCCAAGACCGATACCTACCAGTTCGGCCTGGGCGCGGTTTACCAGAACGAAGGCGTGCGCTGGTCTGCCGACGTCGCCGCCACAGATTCCGAGTACGCCCTGACACAGAACAACATCGACTGGGCGTTCGCCTCCACGCCGGTGCGTGATGTGATGTTCGAGTCCCCCGGCGACGGTGGCCCGTCCTACAGCTTCCGCGACTTCAACCTGTTCGACCCGGCCAATTACGTGTTCCGTGGCTTCTTCGATCGCAACTATGTGGCGAGCGGCAAGGACCTTCAGGCGCGCACCGATTTCGAATTCACGCCGGAAAGCGGCTTCATCACCAAATACCAGGCGGGCGTGCGCTATACGGACCGCGATGCCGAGCGTCGCAATGGTGAGCGCTATGGTTACGTCGAAGACGCCGGCCTGACCTATCTGGACCTGCCGGTGGGCCTGACCACCACGGGCGGCGGCTTCGAAGGTTCCAGCGGCGGCCCGCCGCGCAAGTGGATCAGTGCCACCCGCAACAGCATCCGTCGCAACGCCGACGCGCTGCGCCAGCTCACCGATTCGTTGCTGCCAGCGGACAACGCTGATTTCGACACGCTGGGCGATCCGGTCTACAACGACCTGCAGACCTTCACCGCGAACGAAAAGGCCAGCACCGCCTACGCACAGGTGCGCTATGCCTTTGATACCGCGGTTCCGATCGATGGCTCGCTGGGCATGCGTGCGGTGCAGACCGAGACCCAGGTCAACGGCACCTCGCGCGACGAAACGACCAACACGTTCAGCCCCGTCAGCAGTCGCAACCGGTATACCGATTACCTGCCCAACGCGAGCATCCGTTTCAAGCTGAGCGATACCTTCCAGGTCCGCGCGGCTGCCACCAAAACGCGGACGCGTCCGAACTTCGACCAGCTCAACCCGTCGACCATCATCAATCCACAACAAGGTGCCTGTAACACCGATCCGACCAGCATCAACTGCTTCCAGGGCGCAAATAGCGGCAACCCGGACCTGGCACCCCTGGAGTCAGAGAACTACGACTTGTCTTTCGAGTACTACTTCTCGCGCAGTGGCTCGGCCAGCGTGGCGCTGTTTCGTCGGGACGTGCAGGGCTTCATCGCCAACGTCACTACCGACCAGCCTGACCCGATCTATGGAACCCTGCGCCTGACCCGTCCGGAAAACGGCGGCGAGGGGCGCATGGAAGGCGCGGAAGTAGCGTTCACCAGCTTCCTTGACCTGGAAACCCTGCCGGAATGGGCGCGCAACTTCGGCGTGCAGGCCAACTACACCTATATCGATGCCGGCGCCGAGCAGGGACCGACGGTGGCTGCCTCCATCCCGGGGGAGCCGCGCGTGCCCGGCGTCTCCAAGAATTCATACAACTTCGTGCTGATGTACGAACAGCCGGTGTTCTCCGCGCGCCTGGCCTACAACTGGCGCTCGAAGTGGGTGCAGGAATACCTGCAGATCAACGACCCTGCGTTGGGCGGGCCGGGCCCCTTCCTGCCACTCGTGCAGGACGAGCGCGGCACCTTGGACCTGTCGCTTAACTACACCCCGATCCCCTCCATGACCATCGCTTTCGATGTGAACAACATCCTAGGTGACCCCATCACCAATTCGCGCACCTACAATGTGGAAGGCGACACCTACACCCGCCAGGTGAAATACCTGGAAACGCTGTACTCGCTGGGTGTGCGCTTCCGCTTCTGACCTCGGCAGCAGCGGCCGGACGTTCCGCCCTTTCAGAGCGGTCTGGCGTAGATGCCCGGCCGCTCTTTCCCGGGCGTCTCGCCAGCGTGGCCGGGCTTTTCAGGTGGGGTCCAGCGCTTCACGTCCCGCCTGGGTCAGTCCGATGTCCGAATCCTCAGCCTGCTGGGCGTAGTCGTGGGCGACAGCCCAGTTCGCCCTGTCGCCGGTCACGCGTTTGCCATCGTGGATGTCCTGGAGAATGGCGCGTTGTTCGTCTGTCATCGTCGTCATCGCGGGCGGCCTATGGTTGGAGCGTTGCAGGCTAAGCGCTTGCGCGTGAAGCTGGGCAGTGCGCGGGGGGCGCTATGCGTCCCACGTGGAGCGCGATGCGGCGATATGCGTGAAGTGCTTCAGATCACGTGAATGCTGTCGTCAACGCACTCACGCTGGATTGACGGTGGACCCGGGAGCCTCGAATGGATTTCTTTCCGTCGAATACAGAGGTTCCCCCGTGCCAGCTAAGAAGCCAGCGCCATCCAATCCGTCCGCGCCACCTCAGAGCAACGATCCTGTCAATCACGCAGGGCAGGGCGGCGAGCGTCATGAGCAGGCCGGGGGCGCGCATCCGGTCCTGACGACCAATCAAGGTATCCCGGTCAGCGACAATCAGAACTCGCTGCGTGCTGGAACACGCGGACCGACGCTGCTTGAAGACTTCGTGCTGCGCGAAAAGATCACCCACTTCGATCACGAGCGCATTCCCGAGCGCATCGTGCATGCGCGCGGCAGTGGCGCGCACGGCTATTTCCAGCTCACCAAGTCGCTGGGCAAGCACACGCGTGCGAAGGTCCTGAGCGAAGTTGGGGAGAAAACGCCGGTATTCGTGCGTTTCTCCACGGTCGCCGGCGGCGCAGGCTCGGTCGACACCCCCCGCGATGTCCGCGGGTTTTCCGTGAAGTTCTATACCAAGGAAGGCAACTGGGATCTGGTGGGCAACAACATCCCGGTGTTCTTCATCCAGGACGCCATCAAGTTCCCCGACCTGATCCACGCGGTGAAGATGGAACCGGACCGCGGATTTCCGCAGGCGGCCAGTGCGCACGATACGTTCTGGGACTACATCTCGCTGACGCCCGAAGCCACGCACATGATCATGTGGGCAATGAGCGACCGCACCATCCCGCGCTCGCTACGAATGATCGAAGGCTTTGGCGTGCATAGCTTCCGCCTGCTGGATGAGCAGGGCAACAGCATCTTCGTGAAGTTCCATTGGCGGCCGAAGCTGGGCCTGCAATCTCAGGTGTGGGACGAGGCCGTGAAAACGGCCGGCGCCGATCCGGATTTCCATCGACGCGATTTGTTCGAAGCGATCAACAATGGCGACTTCCCGGAATGGGAACTGGGCGTGCAGCTGTTCACGGAGGAAGATGCCGCTAAATTTCCGTTTGATCACCTGGACTCGACCAAGCTCATACCCGAAGAGCTCGTCCCGCTTCAGATCGTCGGCAAACTGGTGCTGGATCGTTGGCCCGACAATTTTTTCGCCGAGACCGAGCAGGTGGCGTACTGCCCCGCCAATATCGTGCCCGGCATCGATTTCTCCAACGATCCGCTGCTGCAAGGGCGTCTGTTCTCGTATTTGGACACCCAGCTCTCGCGTCTGGGTTCGCCCAATTTCCACCAGATCCCGGTCAACGCTCCCAAATGTCCGTTCCACAACAATCAGCGCGATGGCCATATGCAGATGAACGTGCCGAAAGGGCGCGTGGCCTATGAGCCTTCATCGCTGCAGAGTGACAGCCCACGCGAAACGCCCGTCGGCTTCACCAGCCATGCTACGCCTGCCGATGACGGCGTGAAGGGCCGCGTGCGTAGCGAGACCTTTGCCGACCACTACAGCCAGGCACGCCTGTTCTATCGCAGTCAGACGCCACCGGAACAAGCGCACATGGCCTCAGCGCTCGTGTTCGAGCTGTCGAAGGTGGAAACACGGCACGTGCGCGAAGCGATCGTCGGGCACCTGCGACACGTGGACGCCGATTTGGCCCAGCGTGTGGCCAATGGCCTTGGTATGGATGGGTTGCCTGATGCACCTCAAGCGGCTGTCCCTGTGCTGGACATGGCCCCTTCGCCAGCGCTACAGATCATCGGAAAGATGAAGGACACGCTCAAGGGTCGCACTGTCGGCATCCTGGTGGATGAGGGGTCGGATGCGGCAACGGTCAAGGCCTTGCAGAAGGCCGCCGCAGACGCAGGCGCCTTGGTCAAGCTGGTTGCGCCCAAGCTGGGTGTCACGTTGTCCGATGGCAAGAAGCTCACGGTCTTTGGCCAGCTTGCCGGGACGCCGTCCTTCGTGTTCGATGCGGTCGCCATCGTCCTCAGCGCCCAATCGGGAAAAAAGCTTTCCCGGGACAGTGCCGCCATCGACTTTGTCAGCAACGCCTGGGTCCACCTGAAGGCCATCGCCGGCGATGACGGGGCGCAGCCTCTGCTGAAGGCGGGCAATGTCGGCAAGGATGCGGGCGTTGTGGCAACGTCGGACGCTACTGCTTTCATCAAAGCCGCTAAAACGCGTCAATGGGCCCGTGAGCCCAAGCTGCGGCAACTGGCCTGACCTTGCCGCGGCTGCCTGGGGACAGCGTGATCGCCCAGGCTTAGCCGCATCGCATGAAGCCGTGCAGAGCACGGCCTCATGCCAGATGACTCAATAGCGTGCGGAGGCCAGCGCTTGCGCCCTCTCGAGGGCTTCTGCGACCTGCTTGCGTACCTGTTGGAGGTACTCCTTGAGCTCGCCCTGCGCTGCGGGAATCAGCTCGGCATCCAGTTGCGACAGGGCTTCGTCGTGATCTCGCACGACCGCGGCGATGTAGGCATTCATCAATGCCTGCTCGTCCTGCTCCTTGGTCAAGGACTCCACCTCCGCCCGCTGCTTGCCTTGTTGGACCTGCACGTGGGTGCCGCTGGCCGTAGCGCCCAGGGCACGTGCCTTGTCGGCGATCTGCTGATGCGTGGTTTGCAGTTCCTTGGCAAAATCGGCCAGGGGTCCCTCGACGCCGCGATCCAGCAATACCTTGCTGATCGCCACTTGTGTATCGCCAATGGCCGCCACCACGCCAGCGATTTCAGCGGGCTCACGCGTCGGCGCCTGTGTCTGGCCCGGCACACTGGCGGTGGTCGGCGCGGGCGAGGGCGCTGGTGCGGTGCGGGAGGCGTCGTCACCCGGCTTGCTGCATGCCGCAAGCGTCAGGGCCAGCAGCACGCTGGTCGCGATGAGGGACTTTTGCATGGAATGCGCTCAAAGGTTTTGGGGGTGCAGTGTCTGCGCTTGGTGTTCAACGAGGCGTGAGCTGCGTGGCGGGGTTTGATCTGCCCACCTTCGCGCTACAACGCCTGTTTTCCTGCACAGGCCATGGCGCAGGCGCAACCACTGCATGATCGATCCGGGATCGCGGGCGATCTATACCACCGGCAGCACCTTGTACACGAATGGCGGCGACACCCTGCGTTGATGACAACGGCGGCGTGATGGGCACGCCGCGGCGGTCACATTCATAGCCGGACTAGCAGCTTCCCGAAATTGCGTCCCTGCAGCAGCCCAAAGAAGGCCTCCGGCGCATGCTGCAGCCCTTCGACGATATCCTCCTTGTAGTGGATCTTCTGCTCTGCCAGCCAGCCTGACATCTCGCGTTCGAACTTGGGAAAAAGGGCAATGAAGTCGCGCTGGATGAATCCCTGGAAGCGCAGACGCTGGCGCAGGATCTGGCTGAGCAAGCCCGGTACGCGGTCGGGGCCGGGAAAAACGTGGTCTCGGGTGTTGTAGGTGGAAATCGTGCCGCACACCGGGATCCTGGCAAAGTCGTTCAACCGCGGCAACACGGCATCGAAGACCTTGCCGCCCACGTTCTCGAAATAGACATCGACGCCGTCAGGCGTGGCCGCGGCCAGCGCTGCCTCGAACTGGTCAGCGCGGTGATCCAGGGCCACGTCGAAGCCGATCTGCTCGAGGTAGGCGCGCTTTGCTTCGCCGCCGGCAATGCCGACCACGCGCGCGCCCTGCATTTTCGCTAGCTGCCCGACCGTTGCGCCCACCGGTCCACTGGCGGCCGCCACCACAAGCGTCTCGCCTGGCTGCACCTTGCCGATTTCCTGCAGCCCTGCATAGGCGGTGAAGCCCGGCATGCCGAAGACGCCGAGCGCGGTGCTCAGCGGCGGGCCCTGCGGATCCAAGCGACGCGTCAACTGCGCCGCGGGCAGGACGGCATGGGTCTGCCAGCCACCGGTTGCCACCACCAGGTCACCAGGCTGGAAGTCAGGCGTGCGGGACACCAGCACCTCGGACACCGTGCGGCCTTCCATGACATCGTTGAGTGCCACAGGAGGGGAGTAGGAGCGCCCTTCATCCATGCGTCCACGCATGTAGGGGTCCAGCGAGAGGTAGACATTGCGGAGCAAGACGTCGTCTGGGCCGGGATCGGCCACCAGCTCCTGTTCGAGCCGGAAATTCGCCGCGACCGGCGCGCCCTGGGGGCGCGATGCCAGCACGATGCGGGTATTGCGTAGATCGCTCATGTTGCGCAAGTCTCAGTGTTGAAACGCGTGGTGGGGTGTCATCCGCTGGGAGGCATCCGGGCGAGTCATACCGCGCTGGGACGACCACGACGAAGATGCCTGTGTCCGCCACAAGAAAAAAGAGCCCCGGCCGGGAAGGGCGGGGCTCGGACCGGCACGAAGGAGAGATCGCCCCGGCGGGTCCGTCACACGGGGTCGTGTGACGGACCTGTCTCTGCAGCCGTTCGAAGGAGCCCAGAGAACGCCACCCTAAAAGGCGTGCCCTCGAAGCTGAAATGATTGTTCTCAAAGATTCATGTGCAGAGCGAATGTCGCTTGATGACCTGACCTGACCTGACCTGACACTGGCATTTTCTCGCGTCATCGTCGTTCATCAGGGGCACGCGACACCTTCCGGCCCGGCCGTCGATCGCCGGACCTCGCAGCACCGGACCTGCGCGGTTCTGGTGCTGGCCTGGGCTCAATAGAAGTCGTACCGCGCACTGAGCGTGAAGGTGCGTGAGCGGCCGGGCGAGAGCGCATTGGTGGTCACGCTGGCGCCGGGGCTCCAGTACTCACGGTCGAACAGGTTGTCCACCTGGCCATGGAACACGATCCTGCGGCCACCAAGGCCGGTCGCATAGTCGGCGCCCAGTGTGGTGAGCGTCACGGCGGGCGTGTACAAGGTCACGCCGCGCGAGGCGACGTTGTAGACCGAGGTGGGGCCCTGGTACCTGACCAGTGCGCGGACGCTCAGGCCCGGCACGGCCTGGATGTCGTAGCTCGCATTCAAGGCCGCCGTGCGCCTGGCGGCACCTTCGGGCTGGCGCCCGATCAGCCACGCGTTGCTGTTGTCTTCGTAGCGTGCATCCAGCAGCACGGCGGATGCACCGACCCGCCATGCGTCTCCCAGCCTGACGTTGGCCGCCGCCTCGATGCCGTCGTACCGGGTGATGCCATCCTGCGTGTAGGTATTGTCTTCGGTCACGTAGGCAGCGCCACGATCCAGGCGGAACGCCGCCACGTTGGCATCCCATCGCGATGCCTCCCATTTGGCGCCCACTTCGTATTGCTTGCTGACCAGGGCATCCAGCTGCTGGCCGGCATTGGTGTAGTCGTCGCCGACCGTGCCGCCACCTTCCAGTGACTCGATGTAGCTGCCGTACAGCGTTGCCACCTCGTTCGGGCGGTAGAGCACGGCCAGCGTGGGCGTATTGGCGGTGGTGGAATAGGTGCCACTGACGAGGTTGCTGCCCTTGTCCCAGGTTTCTTCCTTGTCGTCGCTATGGCGGATACCGGCAAGCACGGACCAGTGCGTGGAGAGGTCGATCGTATCGCTGAGGAAGATCGAACGCTCAAGCATCCGGTTGGTACGCCACGTCTGCACCCCTCTGCTGCGGTCGTAGTCCCAGCGGGTGGTGACCGGGTTGTTGAGGTTGCTGCCGGGCTTGAGAATGATGGTGTTCAAACCATAACGGTCCTGCAGGTCCTGGAAATCAAGTCCAGCGACAAGTTGGTGGTAGACCTGCCCGGTCTGGAAACGGCCCTCGACGATGGCGCGGGCGAAGTCGTAGCCGGAGACGTTGGAACCGTCGAACAGGCGATTGTTGTAGTCACCGGCCTGGTTCAACAGCAGGAGCCGCTCGTAGGGATAGCGGTAGTCGTTCTCCACCGTGCCGGCGCGCAGGTCCAGGCTCCAGCCCGCAGTGAACTGCCAGTTCGCACCGATATTGAACGAAGTGAAGCGGCTGTCTGTGTAGGCGTCGTCGGACGACAGCTTGGTCGTGCCTCGCACGGGCGCGGGCAGGACGTTGTCGCGGTAGTTGTTCAGGGCGATGGCGGGCGCGGTGCTGTCGGTGCGGCGATCCTGATAAAGCAGCTCCGTGCTCAACAGCAGGGATGTGGTCGCCCTGAAATCGAGCGCCAACGCGGCACCGCTGCCATTGACCTCACTGTCGTTGAAGGAGGTACCTTCCTTGTGCCAGGCGTTGACGCGATAGCCAAAGCGATTGTCAGGCCCAAAGCGCCCGCCCGCGTCGACCTGTTCGGAGAAGATGCCATCAGACTCGTACCCGAGGCGAACGCCGAGCAGTGGCTGGTCGGTCGGCTTCTTGGTCACGAAATTGATGATGCCGCCCGGTGCACCGAAGCCGTAGAGAAAGCCGCCTGATCCCTTGAGCAACTGGACCTGCTCGACTGCTTCCAGCGGCATCTCCGAGCCCCAGCTGTAGTAGCGCACGCCATTGACCAGGTTGTTGCTCCCGCTGATGGACAGCCCGCGCACCGAGATCCGGTCGGAGAACAGGCCATAACCGCTTTGGCCGTTGTTGCTGACACTGGCGTCGGCAGCGAACAGATCGGCGACGATGGCGGGATTGGCTTTCTCGATCTGCTCACGTGTCAGCGCGCTGATCGAATAGGGCGTGTCTTTGAGGGCACGCGCGCCGAGTACACCCAGCGCTGGCGGCGTCCTCGTATCAGCGCCGATCACCTTGACCGCATCCAGGTCCAGCGCCTGGCTGTCGCCCGTCGCTTGCTGTGCCAGCGCAGTGGGCATCACCGCCTGCGCGATCAGCAGTGAAAGCAGGCGGATTCTGTTTGATCCATGAAAGGTAAGGCGTGCACGGGTACCGGGGTGTCTTGCGGGCAAAGGGCTGATCGTCATGAAGTGTCGGGTCCAAGGGGGAAGTACACGCGTGGCACGCAGCCGCAGGTGTGCTGTTGACGGCAGTCGCCATTGCGCAGGGGACCGGTCCGTCTGAGGCATGCGGCGTGGTGTCTTGATCCGCGGCGTTGCCGACGTGTCCGCATCAGCCTCCTTGCAGGCGCAAGCTTTGTGCAAATGACCATCGGACATGTCTCATTGGCGTCCTTCATTTATCTGTCGCCTGGCCTGCATGTGATAGTCCGCTGACTTCCCCAGCGTCCTCGATCAATGCATCCCCATCAGAAAGCCGCCGTCTTTGCCTCGTTGGCCTTTGCGGCGCTATGCGTCGCGACGGTCCTGACTCCTCAAGCAGGCGCCCAGGCGGCAGCGGCAGGTCCGGACGCGCCGCAGGCGTCGCTGCGCGATCACCTGCTCCGCAAGAAAGCCGCGATCACGCAGTCAGCGCAGCAGGACATCGCGCCGCTGCAGATCCACGGCAAGGTCACGGCCGAAAGCCGCTCCGGGGTGCGCAGGTTGCGGATCGGACAGGGCGGAACATTCCAGTACATCAGCGACAGCGGGCGCGACTATGCCGGCTACAACCTGGGCGCCGGGTCCTGGGAGTCGTTGATCGGTACGCTGGCGAGCGCCGTGGCGGACGAATACCTGGTGCAGGCCGCCGCCAAGGGCATCGCGTTGGACAGTCTGGACGTGGTGTTCAACAGCCTGCCGGACGATCCCAGCGTCGCCAAGACACACGCTGTCAGGTACCCGCGCAATCTCGGCTACATCGCCTACATCACCTCGCCCGCCAGCGATGCGCAGCTGGAAGCACTGCGTCGCGCGGTAGAGGCCTCATCTTCGGCCATCAACCTGGTGACCCAGCACCAGCAGGTCGATCACGTGAAAGTCGAGTATGTCCAGACCCCGCAACAGCGCCAGGCGGGCCTGCCGCCAGGCCTGCGCGATTTCATCAGCGAGGAGAAGCGGCCTGCAGTGCTGAAGCGACAGGCGCCATCGCGCACACCACAGACGCCGGAGATCCTGACCGCGCGCACCCATGTCGAACCGCACACCGGCCTGCGCTTCACCAGCCTGGGCACGGATGGCTATCACAAGCAGCTGCATGACAGCGCGCCCAACCTGTTGGGCTATGGCGTGGCGCCGACGGTCGAAGAACACCTGCTTGGCGTCACCGGGACCTGCCTGACGCACATCTTCGAAGTGCAGGCCGCCACGCGCAACGTGCTGCTCGATTCGCTGGAGCTGACCGTGGATGGCACGTTGACGCCACGCTTCGGCAAGCAGGTGCGCGGCCCGTCGCGTTACCAGGACATCCGCTATACCGTGCGCATCGAATCGCCAGCCTCTGCGCAGGAGGTCGATGGCTTGCGCGCCGCGGTGGAGAAGAGTTGCCCGCTGTACAACCTGATCAAGGACGAACAACCGGTGGATGGCCGCATCGTGCGCGGCCCTTACGTCGACAAAGCCGCATGAACGTTGTCGCTTCAAGACGACCCGCAGACAGGATGACGCCATGAACAGATTGATCAGGACTGCCGCCTTGTTGGTGCTTGTCAGTGGGTGCACCAAAGAGGCCGAGGTGCCAGTGCCGGCCACCGCACAGACGACGGATCCAACCCGGCAGACCGATCTGAAAGCCGATCATGCGCGCTGGGTGGCCGAGCGCGATGCGTCGCTTCGCAAGCCCGATGGCTGGGCTGCCCTGATCGGCCTGCATTGGCTGCAAGGCGACGTGCAGCGCATCGGCAGCGGCGACGGCAACGACGTCAGGTTGTTGATCGGCCCGGCAGCGCTGGGCACGGTGAAGCAGCACGATGGCGTGGTGTCGTTCGTTCCGGCGTCTGGCAGCGATGTCACGGTGGATGGACAGCCGGTACGAGGCGCGCTGGCGTTGAAGGTGGCTGGCAAGACGCCAGGGACGACCCTGGCCTATGACGGTGGCAAGGGCAAGATCAATCTGATCCAGCGCGGCGATGCGCTGGCGTTACGCGTGCATCATGCCGACGCCCCGACCCGCGCGCATTTCGCCGGGCTGGATTTCTGGCCGGCGGAGCCGTCCTGGGTTGTCAACGCGCGCTTTGTCGCGCATCCCGCCGGAAAATCCATCGCGATCGTCAACGTCATCGGTCACAGCAGCGATGTACCCAACCCAGGCTATGTCGAGTTCGAAAAGGACGGCCGCACCTGGACGCTGGAAGCGTTCGGTGATCCGGCCAAAAGCTTGAGCCTGATGTTCAAGGACGCCACCAGCGGCAAGGAAAGCTATGGCGTGGGGCGGTATCTGGAGGTAGGTCCCGTGCGCGCCGATGGCCATCTGGCCATCGACTTCAACCGCGCCTACAACCCGCCTTGCGCGTATACCGATTTTGCAACCTGTCCGATTCCACCGCGTGAGAACCACCTGGTGCAGAAGGATGCGCAGGGCGGGCCGTCGCGCCTGGCGGTGCTGGCAGGCGAGAAGGCTTACAAAGGACACGAATCGTGACTTGCGCATTGTAAGCGGCAGGGAATGGGATTCGCCCATGAGGTGCAGGGTTCTGCGCAGGGGCGCCAGAGGCGAACGAAGCTGCATGCTCCAGACAGCCGGTACGCGGCGCACTGACGAGGTGCTGGCGCCACGAAGGGCCGGCATCTGCAGCACCAGCCTGGCGCTTGCCCGTTGCACGGGCTAGCCATGCGAGCGCTCACTGGCATCCAGTCGAACATCGCCACATCAAACAGCGGCGCGACACGCCTGGCCTTCATGTCGACCACGTGTTGCGCGATGCAGCCAATGGCGCGTGGGCCACGTCGAACACGTGTGCCGTGATGGCCTGCTTGCCGTCAGCGCATGCCGTCTCATAGACCTGGCCTAAGTCGAGCCTGAGCGCCCACGGGAGCGGTCTGACTTGCCTGGCAACGCCATCTCGTCCTGGCAGCCTTGCGCCGCCGCCCGACGAGATCACTCCCGATCCAGGTTCCATCTCGAGTGGTCGGTGCAGGTATGCCTGGCAAGCGGATCGCGATTCGCGTCATGGCCACACACAGATCCAAATGCAGCTGGCAGTCAGTGGCGATGCCTTGCGACCGGGCGCGTTGCGAACCGTGCGTGCCACCGGGCCATCGTGACGAAGTCCGTGGCGTCAACGGACCCGCTGCGGTCACGGACGTTTCCGGTAAGCAGGTCGCCATGGTCCAACCGACCCACCGGACGCAAACCGGCTGCCCAGTGTCTGAACAGCGCAGTATCCGGACGCCTGATTTCCCGAATAAAATCGATTAAATGATTGCTGCCATGCAGCACATACTTTAGGGTCAAAGTCCTTGCAAACGGCCCCGTGACTGCTATCGTGCAATCGATTGCATCGAGGCAAATGCGCTCGTCAGTATCCGGTTGGGAGGCCGGCGAACCGGTGAATGGTCATTCGATCCGAGAAAATGCGTTGGTAGGGTGGGCGGGTGATGCAGATGCTGTGCCACGCGGGCCCGCTCCGAGGTTGGGCTTGAAGCAAGCGCTTCAACGACGTGGCAGACGCACAATCTCCCGCGCGCCCTCGCCGGCGAAGGCGCCGTGACGCACTCGGCGGAGAGCGGGTTCCGGCCCGCGCGGCGCCATGCGCTCCGTGCCGCGGTGCTTGGCGGAGCGGGGTTGGCGCTGGGACTGGGACCGAAGGGTGTCACTGCCAGTCCGCCAGCGCAGACAGGCTTCAAGCAGTCGGTCGCGCGCTGGACCTTCAAACAGCAGTCGGTCGAACAGCTGTGCCGGACGGTCAAGGGCCTCGGCTTTTCCGCCATCGACCTGGTGGGCCCGGAAGACTGGCCCACGCTGAAGTCGCATGGCGTGTTCAGCTCGATGTGCAATGGCGCGGAGATCAGCCTGGAGCAGGGCTTTGCCGCAGCCGGGTTTCATGACCAGCTGGTCGAGCGCTACACCCGCCACATCGACCTGGTTGCCGATGCGGGCTACCGCAACCTGATCTGTTTTTCCGGCAATCGCAACGGCATGGATCCGGAAGACGGGTTGAAGCATGCCGAGACCGGGTTGAAACGCGTCCTTCGCCACGCCGAAAAGCGCGGCGTGAAGCTGGTCATGGAGTTGTTGAACTCCAAGGTGGACCATCCCGACTATCTCTGCGACAACTCCGCCTGGGGCCTCGCGCTCTGCAAGCGGCTGGGCTCGCCGAACTTCGGCCTGCTCTATGACATCTACCACATGCAGGTGATGGAGGGCGACATCATCGCCAGCATCCGCAAGCACCATGCGTTCTTCGCGCATTACCACACGGCAGGCGTCCCCGGTCGGCATGAGATCGGCGACCAGCAGGAACTCAATTATCCGGCCATCTGTCGCGCGATCCGCGAGACGGGTTTCACTGGCTATCTGGCGCACGAGTTCCTGCCCGAGGCACCGGACCCCGTCGCTTCCTTACGCGAGGCGGTTCGCCTCTGCACCGTCTGAAACGCCTATCCACCGAGGGAACAAACACCCATGGCAGACAATCACTACGACGCTATCGTCGTCGGATCCGGGATCAGCGGCGGCTGGGCCGCAAAGGAGCTGACAGAGAAGGGACTGAAGGTCCTGATGCTCGAGCGCGGCCGCAACATCGAGCACGTCAAGGACTACGTCAACGCAATGAAGGAGGCGTGGGATTTCCCGCACCGCAATGTTCCGACACAGCAGATGGTGGCAGATCATCCGGTGCTGAAGCGCGATTATCCGCTGGCGGAAAACACGTACGGGATGTGGGCCGACGAGACCGAATCTCCGTACACCGAAACCAAGCGTTTCGACTGGTTCCGCGGCTATCACGTCGGTGGACGCTCGCTGATGTGGGGACGCCAGAGCTATCGCCTGTCCGATCTTGATTTCGGCGCCAACGCGAAGGATGGCATCGCCACTGACTGGCCGATCCGTTATGCCGATATCGCACCCTGGTACGACTACGTCGAGCGGTTTGCCGGCATCTCCGGCACGCGCGAGGGGCTGGACGTGCTACCAGACGGCCAGTTCCTGCCGCCCATCCCACTCAACATCGTCGAGAAGGACGTGGCCGCACGCATCAAGACGGCGTTCGGCGGCACGCGCCACCTGATCCATTCGCGCTCGGCCAACATCACCGAACCCAAGGTCGAGCAAGGCCGTACCAACTGCCAGTACCGCAACAAGTGCATCTTGGGTTGCCCATTCGGCGCGTACTTCTCCACGCAATCGGCCACGCTTCCCGCAGCGATGAAAACCGGCAACCTGACGCTGCGCCCGTTCTCGATCGTCAAGGAAGTGCTCTACGACAAGGACCGCAAGCGTGCGCGCGGTGTTGAAGTGCTCGATGCCGAAAGCGGACAGACCTATCAGTACACGGCCAACGTCATCTTCCTCAATGCATCGGCGTTCAACTCAACCTGGCTGCTGATGAATTCGGCCACCGATGTCTGGGAAGGCGGCTTGGGCTCTTCCTCGGGCGAGCTGGGCCACAACGTCATGGACCACCACTTCCGTATCGGCGCCGCCGGCGAGGTTGACGGTTACCAGGACAAGTACTACTCCGGTCGTCGTCCCTGCGGTTTCTACATCCCGCGCTTCCGCAACGTGGGCAAGGACAAGCGCGATTATGTCCGCGGCTTCGGCTACCAGGGCTCGGCCAGCCGCACTGGTTGGTCGCGCGACATCGCCGAGCTGAACATCGGCGCGGATCTGAAGCAAGCGTTGACCGTGCCGGGTGGCTGGACCATCGGCATGACCGCTTTTGGCGAGATGCTGCCTTATCACGACAACACCATCAGCCTGGACAAGAACACCAAGGACAAGTGGGGCCTGCCGGTGCTGGCGATGGACGTGTCCATACGCAAGAACGAGCTTGCGATGCGCAAGGACATGGGCGTGGATGCAGCCGAGATGCTGGAAGCGGCCGGCGTCAAGAACGTGAAGGTCCAGGAAAGCGACTACGCGCCTGGCATGGGCATCCACGAGATGGGCACCGCACGCATGGGTCGCGACCGCAAGAACTCGGTATTGAACATGCACAACCAGGTCTGGGACGCGCCGAACGTCTACGTGACCGACGGTGCCTGCATGACATCAAGCGCCTGCGTGAACCCGTCGCTGACCTACATGGCGCTCACGGCGCGGGCCGCGGAACATGCCGTGCGTGAACTCAAGGCGGGGAACCTGTAATGGAGCGTCGCGAACTTCTGAAGATGATCGCCGCGGCCACCGGCATGGCCATGATCGGCGGCCCCACGCTGGCGTTCGGGCAGGCGCAGTTGCCCGTGGCGGATGCCACCAACGCTTTCTCCGCTGCGGAGGTCGCCAAGCTCGACGAGATCGCCGAGACCATCCTGCCCAAGACCGAGACCCCTGGCGCCAAGGAGGCGGGCGTGGGCCTGTTCATTGCGAAATTCGTGAGCGATTGCTACACGCCCGAGCAGCAGGCCGTCTTCCGCGCCGGCCTGGCCGATATCGACAAGCGCACCCAGGGGCGCTTCTCGACCATGACGCCCGCGGCACGCAATGAACTGCTGCGCACGCTGGACACCGAAGCAAAGGCGCAGATCGGCATGGCCAGGCCTGCAGCCAGCAAGGGACAGGCAACGCCAGCCAAGACGCATTACTTCACGATGTTCAAGCAGCTCGTCCTCTTCAGCTTCTTCACTTCCGAGGTCGGTGCAACGCAGGTGTTGCGATACGAGGCCGTTCCGGGAGCCTACGACGGGGATCTGGCGTACGTGCCGGGCACGCCGTCCTGGGCGACCTCGTGAGGCAGGTGCTGGTCGGCTCCGGCCCGAAATATCGGAGTCCGACATGGCGATGAAACCTTTGATGATGACGGCCTGCCTGCTGTTCGCCACGCCGGGGGTGGTGGCACAGGCGCAGAGCGACAGTCAGCAGAAAGCGGCCAAGACGGAAGTCTGGAAGCCCGTGCCGGTCACCGTCGCCACGCCTGAGCACGCAGCACCATCGGATGCAGTGGTGCTGTTCGGCGGCAAGGATCTGTCGGCGTGGGAGGCAGAGCAGGGCGGCAAAGCGCCCTGGGCCGTGGCTGGTGGCGCCTTCACCGTGGTGCCTGGCAGCCATGGCATCCGCACGAAGAAAAGCTTCTGCGATATCCAACTGCACGTGGAATGGCGCAGCCCAGAAAAGACCGAAGGGTTTTCCGGCCAGGACCGCGGCAACAGCGGCATTTTCCTGCAGGATCTCTACGAGCTGCAGGTCCTCGACAGCCACAACAATCCCACCTATGCCAACGGCCAGGCGGCCTCGATCTACAAGCAGGCCATCCCGTTGGCGAACGCTTCGCGTGCACCGGGTGCCTGGCAGGCCTACGACGTCATCTGGACAGCGCCCCGCTTCTCCGAGGGCGGCGGGCTGGTCTCGCCCGCCCGCATCACCGTCCTGCATAACGGCGTCCTTGTGCAGAACGACACCGTGTTGTCGGGCAAGACCGAGTACATCGGTGCGCCGTCCTACACGCCACACGGCTGCGCGCCGATCTCGCTGCAGGACCATAACGCCAAGGTCAGCTTCCGCAACATCTGGGTGCGCGAGTTGTAGGCAGAAGAGCGACAAACAAAAAAAAGCGGCGCCGGGCGCCGCGCGTTGTGCCACCGCTACATCATCGGATTTGCGCCGATGGAAGCCCAGGACGGACCATCCGCTTGGCGACGGGGACGGCCCGAAAAGCGGACCGTCTCTCTATCCATCAACGGGGAGCGGTTGCCGGGAGATGCGCCTTGAGGAATGCCGCGCCGGTCTTGACAACCGAGGCCGGATCCTTCGGCTGGTCGTGCTCGATGATGTACCACGTTACCCCCGCTTTCGCGGCCGCCGGTAGGATCGCGTCCCAACGCAGCACGCCGGTCCCCAGTGCGGCAAAGCCACCTTCGTCCAGTGCCTGGCCTTTGGGGGCGTTGTCCTTGGCATGGATCGCGAACACCCGGCCCTTGAACTTGCCCAGGAACACGGCGGGGTCGTAGCCGGCGCGTGCCACCCAGGCCAGGTCCAGCTCGGTTTTGACCTTGGGACCTGCGGCCGCGAACATGATTTCCAGCCCGGTCTTGCCGTTGTAATCGACCAGCTCGAAGTCATGGTTGTGATAGGCCAGCGTCATGCCCTGTGCTTCGACCTTCTTGGAAATCTGGCCCAGTTCCTTGCCCAGTGCGGCCCAGCCGGCTGCGTCCTTCGGACGATCTTCCTCCTTGAGGTAGGGGACGACGAGCGTGCGATTGCCAATCGCCTTGTTGAAGGCCACCACGCGATCCGGGTCGCTGCGAAGATCGGCAATCTGGGCGTGCGTTGAAATGGCCTTGATGCGGTACTTGTCCAGCAGGGCCTTGAGTTCCGGCGCGGACACATTCTGCGTGCCCACCGTCTCCACGGCGCTGATGCCCGCGTCGTGCACCACCTTGAGCTGGTCCTCCAGCGTGGCGAGATTGCGCAGGGTGTACATCTGCACCGCAATGGGCTTGTCGGCAGGCTTGGCATCGTTCGCCAAGACAGGCACTGCAGTACAGAGCAACAGCACGGCGGCCGCAAACGTTCGTGACATGGTGATCGTCATTCTTTCCTCCCGAGATTCAGACGATGGATGGAGCAGGTAATCGCTTCTTGGTGCCGCATGGATCAGTGGTCGATGGCGTTGAAGTGAGGCGGCTCAGCCGATATCGGTCCAGCTGCGTGTCCTGGACGAGGCAATGACACGGTCGACGATCGTGGCCGACCGCAGGCCATCGTCGAAGGTGGGCAAGCCTTCCGGGCGCTCGGCCTCGATGGCACGATAGGTATCGGCGACAAACGCCTCGAAGCAGTTGCCATAGCCCTGTGCGTGGCCTGCGGGCAACACCGAAAGCCGGCGTTGTTCATCGCTGCCAGCGGCGGGCCCGCGCACGAAGGTGACTTCACGCTGGTCGGGCAGGCCGATCCACAGCCGCTCACTGTCTTCCTGGTCGAACGCCACGCTGGCGTTGGCGCCGTCGATCTCGAACCAGAGCCGATTCTTGCGGCCGGCAGAGACCTGGCTGACGGTCAGCGATGCCAGCGTGCCCCGGCCGGTCTTGAGCATGGCCGTCGCCACATCCTCGCTCGACACGGCCTGCAGCGCACCGCCTGCGGCAGGCGTGGAAAAACTCTGGCCAGCAACGGCGCCGCGCTCGGCGATCACCGTCTCGAATGCCGCGCTGACCTCGACAAAGCGCTCACCCGTGACCCATTCCACCAGATCGCACCAGTGCGAGCCAATATCGGCGAACACACGGGAGGCGCCGCCGAGGGCGGGATCCACGCGCCAGTTGTTGCTGGCCGGGTCGAGCAGCCAGTCCTGCAGATAACTGCCGTGGATCAGGCGCAGTGGCCCCAGCTCGCCCTGGGCGATGCGTGCGCGTGCTTCGCGCACGACCGGGTGATAGCGATAGACGAACGGCACGGTGGCGACCAGCCCGGTGGACGCCGCCAGCTCGGCCAGCGCCTTGGCATCGTCCAGCGTGGTCGCCAGCGGCTTCTCGCAGATGACATGCTTGCCCGCTTCCAGCGCGGCCTGGGCCATGGCGCGATGCAGGTGATTGGGCGTGCACACGTGCACGACCTGCACTTGCGGGTCGGCGATGACCTCGTCGATATCGCGATAGGCGCGCGGCACATCCCAGGCCTGCGCCGCTTGCGTGGCACGCGCTGGCGAGGAGGCACTCACGCCTCTGACGGTGGCTCCGGCCAGGATCGCAGCGCGGCGATGCACGGCCCCGATCATCCCGGCGCCCACGATGGCGATTCCGAGCTTGCTCATCTTTCAGATCCTCAATGCGTCGATGATGGGGCGGCGGTGGCCGCCGGCCGTTCGCGGAACAGCAGCAGGAACGCGATCAGCACGACCAGCGCCACGCCGGCCGGGAACAGCCAGATCTGCTGCCAGTCGCGACCTGCCGCGGTGGTGTAGTGCTCCACGACCGCACCGGACAGGAAAGTGCCGATCAACATGCCGACCCCGTATGTCGCCAGCGTGATGAAGCCCTGTGCGCTGCTGCGCGACTCGGGGCCCGCATGGGCGTCGGTATAGATCTGGCCGGTGACGAAGAAAAAGTCATAGCAGATGCCATGCAGCACAATGCCCGTGACCAGCAGTGCGAACCCGCCACCGGCGTCGCCGTAGGCGAACAGGGCATAGCGCAGCACCCAGGCCGCCATGCCGACGGCCAGCATGGCCTTGACGCCGAGCCGCACGAACAGGAAGGGCATGGCCAGCATCAACAGCACTTCGGACACCTGGCCCAACGATTGCAATCCGGCCGCGCCCCGCACGCCCAGGTCGTTGAGATACGGGTTGGTGAAGTTGTAATAGAACGACAGCGGGATGCAGATCGCGATCGAGGCCAGGAAAAACACCAGATACGAGCGCGACTTCAGCAGGCGTAGCGCGTCCAGGCCCAGGATCTTCCCGAGTCCTGCGTTGCGTTGCTGTTCCATCGGCGGCGTATGCGGCAGCGAGAACGCGTACAGACCGAGCAGCAACGAGGCCAGTGCGGCCATCTTGAAGGTCAGCTCGAGCCGATGCGCCTGCTCCCAGCCCAGCCAGCCGATCAGGACGCCGGCGATGATCCAGCCGACGCTGCCGGCGACGCGCACCGGCGGAAACTGTTTCTCGGGCACCTGCATGTGGCGCATTGCGATGCTGTTGGCCAAGGCCAGGGTGGGCATGAACAAGAGCATGTAGCCCATAACGCAGGCGGCAAACGTATTGAAGCTCGTCGCCACGGACGCGCCCCACATCAGCACGGCGCCCGCCAAGTGCAGTACTGCCAGGATCCGCTGCGCCGCAAAGTAGCGGTCTGCAATCAGGCCGACCAGAAAGGGAGCGACGATGGCGCCGATGGACTGGCTCAGGAATGCCGTGGCCACCTGTCCCGCACTGGCCTGCAGCGGGCCTTGCACCAGATACGTACCCAGGGTGACGAACCACGCCCCCCAGATGAAGAACTGCAGAAACATCATCGCGCCCAGGCGCGACATGGTGGACGTCATGACTTCCCCCTCCCAGGTCTGTGTCAGCGTTGCTCAAGCTTCAAGGTGTTGTTCAAATTCCCAGCATGCCGCGCAGGGCTTCCGGACTGGCGCCGCTGTCGGCGAAGTCGTCGAACGCATGCTCGGTCACACGGATGATGTGGTCGCGGATGAAGGCGGCACCTTCGCGCGCACCGTCTTCGGGGTGTTTCAGGCAGCACTCCCACTCCAGTACGGCCCAGCCCGGGAAATCGTACTGCGCCAGTTTGGAGAAGATGGCCTTGAAATCGACCTGGCCATCGCCCAGCGAGCGGAACCGCCCCGGCCGATCGATCCAGTTCTCGTACCCACCGTAGACGCCGCTGCGCGCATTGGCGCGGTACTCGGCATCCTTGACGTGGAAGATGCCGATGCGCGCGTGGTAGCGATCGATGAAGCCCAGATAGTCCATCTGCTGCAGCAGCAGGTGGCTGGGGTCGTACAGGATCTTGGCGCGCGGGTGCTGATCGACCACATCGAGGAAGCGCTCGAACGTAGCGCCATCGTGCAAGTCCTCGCCCGGATGGATTTCATAGCACAGGTCCACGCCGCAGGCGTCGAACGCCTCCAGGATCGGACGCCAGCGGCGGCCGAGCTCGGCGAAGGCTTCTTCCACCAAACCCGCCGGACGCTGCGGCCAGGGATAGACATAAGGCCAGGCCAATGCGCCGGAAAAAGTGGCATGCGCGGTCAGCCCCAGGCGCTGGCTGGCCTTGGCCGCATGCGTGAGCTGCTCCACGGCCCAGGCCTGACGTGCTGCCGGATTGCCACGCTTGTCCTGCGGGGCGAATCCGTCGAACAAGGTGTCGTAGGCTGGATGCACGGCGACAAGCTGGCCCTGCAGATGCGTGGAGAGTTCGGTGATCTGGATGCCGTGCTGTGCCAACGTGCCGGCAATG
>JBEVNH010000065.1:0-5466 GCA_040508175.1 Pseudoxanthomonas sp. | reverse complement strand
CCAAGCTGCCGGCGCTGGTCGCCGTGACCGTGGTGACCGTGCTGTTCTCGGTGGAGGGCGACCTGTTCGAGAGCCTGCTCAAGCGCCATGTCGGCGCCAAGGATTCGGGCAACGTGATCCCGGGCCATGGCGGCGTGCTGGATCGCATCGATGGTGTGCTCGCCGCGCTGCCGGTCTTCGTACTGGGCAAGGAACTGCTGGGCTTCTGACCATGGCTGCGGACGCTTCTTTCACACGCCGGGTCGCTGTCCTTGGCGCCACGGGTTCCATCGGTGCGTCAGCGCTGGATGTCATCGCCCGTCATCCCGAGCGCCTGCGCGCCATCGTGCTCGCCGCCGGCAGCCAGGTCGATGCCCTGCTCGCCCTATGCCGCCTGCATCGCCCCGAGCATGCGGTCATTGCCGATTCCGGCGGTTTCCAGGCCCTGCAGCGAGGGCTGCGCGAGGCGGGGCTTGCAACCCAGGCCCACGCAGGATCCGAAGCACTGGACGCACTGGTGGCCTCCGATGCCTGCGACACGGTGGTTGCGGCCATCGTCGGGGCCGCGGGCCTGTCTTCCACCCTGGCCGCGGCACACGCCGGCAAGCGCATCCTGCTCGCCAACAAGGAGTCGCTGGTGCTGGCCGGGGAGCTGGTGATCCGCGCAGCGGAGGCCGCTGGTGCCGAAATCGTGCCGGTGGACAGCGAGCACAACGCCATCTTCCAGTGCCTGCGTTCACGCCAAACTCAGGGCGATGTCAGACGTGTCATCTTGACGGCATCTGGCGGACCGTTCCGCGGCCGTGACCGCGCCTCCCTGGCCTCGGTCACGCCGGCACAGGCGGTGGCGCATCCCAAATGGTCGATGGGGCCGAAGATCTCGGTCGATTCGGCCACGTTGATGAACAAGGGCCTGGAACTGATCGAAGCGCACCACCTGTTCACGCTGCCGCGGCAGCAGCTGGACGTGGTGGTGCATCCGCAGAGCCTGGTGCACTCCCTGGTGGAGTTCATCGACGGCTCGACCCTGGCCCAGTTGGGACTGCCGGACATGCGCACCGCGCTGGCGGTGGGCCTGGGCTGGCCGGAACGGCTTGAATCGGGCGTCTCGGGCCTGGACTTGATTCGGCAGGGCCGGCTGGATTTCGAGGCCCCAGATGCCGACGCCTTTCCCTGCCTCCGGCTGGCCTGGGACGCTCTGGAAACCGGCGGGACGGCGCCAGCGGTGCTCAATGCCGCCAATGAAGTGGCCGTTTCAGCCTTTCTTCAGGGCCGCGTGGGTTTCCTAGCGATTCCTGCACTGGTGGAAGAGGCGTTGGCTGCGCTGCCGGCCACGCCCGCCGACGCGCTGGAGACGCTCCTGGCTGTCGATACACAGGCCCGGCGCGTCACCGAAGACCGAATCGACCGTTATGCCCTCGCCCACCCCGCATGAGTGATCGTTCCGCATGAGTGACCTGGTCGGCTCGATCTGGTGGATGGTGGTGGCACTCGGCGTCCTGGTGACGTTCCACGAGTTTGGCCACTATTGGGTTGCGCGCCGCTGCGGCGTGCACGTCCTGCGTTTTTCCGTGGGTTTCGGCAAGCCGCTGTGGATGCGCCGCAACCGCCACGGCACCGAGTTCGCGGTCGCCGCGATTCCGCTGGGCGGCTATGTGAAGATGCTGGACGAGCGCGAAAGCGAGGTTCCGGCCGAGCGCCTGTCCCAGGCCTTCAACCGCAAGCCGGTCCTGCAGCGCATCGCCATCGTGGCGGCCGGCCCCATCGCCAACCTGATCCTGTGCGTGGCCTTGCTATGGGCTATGTTCGTCATCGGCAAGCAGGATTACGCGCCTGTCGTCGGGCAGGCCGAGGGCATCGCCGCTGCGTCTGGCCTGCGCCCGGGCGACCGCCTGCTGGCCGTGGACGAGCGCAGTGTGGCGACCTGGACCGATGCCTCCATGGCGCTGACCACTGCGGCGATGGATCAGCAGGATGCACAGATCCGCGTCGAGGATGCCGGCGGACGCCTGCATACCCGCAACTTTGCCTTGAGCCGTCTGCCGGCCGGTTTCGACGAACAGGACGTCACCCGCCAGGCGGGTCTGCGCTGGCAGTTCATGGTCGCCCCGGCACAGGTGTCGGAGATCGCCGCTGGCTCGGCCGCCGACGGCGTGCTCAAGGCCGGCGACCTGATTACCGCGGTGGATGGTCAGCCGGTGAACTCGGCCGACCAGGTCCAGCCGCTGGTGCAGCAGCTGGGCGCACGCGGCGGCCGCGGCATGATCGAGGTTGACCGCGAAGGCGGCCGCTTGGCGCTGGAGCTGGCGCCCCAGCCTGGCAAGGATGCAGATGGCAAGGAGATCTGGCGCCTGGGGATCGCACTGTCTGCCGGGCAGCGGCCCGCCTACGATGCGATCCAGCGTCACGGCGTGTTCGGCGCTGTCCCCGTGGCGCTGCGCGAGACCGGTCGGCTGGCGTCCGATTCGCTGGGCATGATGCGGCGGATGCTGACCGGCGCGGCGTCGCTGAAGAACATCTCCGGCCCGGTCACCATTGCCCAGGTGGCCAATGCCTCGGCCAAACGGGGCGTGGACTGGTTCCTGTATTTCCTGGCCCTGCTCTCGTTGAGCCTGGCCATCATCAACCTGCTCCCGATCCCGGTTTTGGACGGCGGGCACCTGCTGTATTACCTTATCGAGTTGGTCAAGGGCAGCCCGCTGAGCGAGCGCGCGATGGCCGCAGGCCAGTATTTCGGCTTGGCGGTCCTGGCAGGGTTGATGGGACTGGCGTTCTACAACGACATCCTGCGGCTGGTGACTTGATGTGATGCCCCTGAAACCGAACGCCCCGGCGTGTGCCGACTCCACTGCCGATCGGCGGTTTTCCCAGCTCCCCCTCCAGATTCAACGCTTGCTACCGGACGTGATGATGACGCGACTTCCTACCCGCCGCCTGCTCGCCCTTGCCCTGGCTTCGGCCGTGGTCGCGCCGGGGCTTGCCCAGACGACGGCTCCTGCAGCGCCTGCGACGGACAGCAGTGCGGCCTCCTTCGTGGCCAGCGACATCCGCATCGATGGCCTGCAGCGCATTTCCGCAGGCACGGTGCTGACCTATCTGCCGATCGAGCGCGGCGATGCGGTCACGTCCGGCAAGACCGCCGAGTCGATCCGCGCCCTGTACAAGACCGGCTTCTTTGAAGATGTCGTGCTGGCCCGGCAGGGCTCGATCCTGGTGGTCACCGTGCGCGAGCGCCCGTCGATCAACAAGCTCACCTTGGCCGGCAACAAGGACATCAAGACCGAGGACCTCACCAAGGGCCTGGCCGACATCGGCCTGTCCGAGGGCGGCACCTTCGATCGCCTGGCGCTGGATCGCGTGACCCAGGAGCTGGTGCGCCAGTACAACAACCGCGGCAAGTACAACGTGCAGATCACCCCGACGGTGTCGCCGCTGGACCGCAACCGCGTGGACATCACCATCAACGTGAAGGAAGGCAAGGCGGCCAAGATCCAGCACGTCAATCTGATCGGCAACGAAAAGTTCGAGAACGAGGAGATCCTGGAAAGCTGGGAGTCGAAGGAGCACAACTGGCTGTCCTGGTATCGCCGTGACGATCAGTACGCCAAGGAAAAGCTCTCCGGCGACATGGAGAAGCTCAACTCCTGGTATCTGGACCGTGGCTATGTCGATTTCAGCATCGATTCCACCCAGGTCTCCATCAGTCCCGACAAGCGCGACATGTTCATCAGCGCCGATGTCACCGAGGGCGAGCAGTACAAGATCTCCGACGTGAAGGTCACCGGCGACACGATCCTGCCCAAGGAAGAGGTCGAGCGCCTGGTGCTGGTGCGCAAGGACCAGATCTTCTCGCGCCGCCTGCTGGAAGTGACCTCCGACTCGATCACCGCCACGCTCAGCAACATCGGCTACGCCTTCGCCAAGGTCAATCCGATCCCCACCGTGGACCGCGACAATCGGCTGGTGGCGATCAACCTGCAGGTGGTACCCGGTCCGCGCGTGAACGTGCGCCGCATCGTCTTCAAGGGCAACGCGCGCACCAGCGACGAGGTCCTGCGCCGCGAGATGCGCCAGTTCGAGGACGCCTGGTATTCGCAGGCCGCCATCGACCGCTCCAAGATCCGCCTGCAGCGCCTGGGCTATTTCGAAACGGTGGACGTGGAAACACCCGCCGTGGCCGGAACGGCCGACCAGGTCGATGTGATCTACAACGTCAAGGAAACCACCTCGGGCAGCTTCACTTTCGGCCTGGGCTTTTCGCAGACCTACGGTCTGACCACCTCGATCCAGCTTTCGCAGAACAACTTCCTCGGCGGCGGCAACCGCGTGTCGGTCGATGCTTCGCGCAGCAGCTACCTGCAACGCTATGGCTTCTCCTTCACCAACCCGTACTTCACCGATGGCGGCGTGTCGTTGGGCTACAACCTGTTCTATCGCGAATACGATTACTCGAACTCAAGCTTCAACACGGTCCAGTACAACAACACCAATGCCGGCGCGCAGATGGTGCTGGGCGTGCCGATCACCGAGAACGACACCGTCTCGGTGATGTTCGGCATCGACAGCAACCAGATCTTCGCTTACCCGGGCAGCACGCCGCAGTCGCTGATCGACTACATCGATGCATTCGGCCAGCGCACGTTCCATGCGTGGCGCACGGAAATCGGCTGGGCGCGCGACACGCGCAACGATTACTTCATGCCGACCCGCGGCACCTACCAGCGCGTCTCGGCGGAAATCACCCTGCCCGGCTCGACCGCCGAGTACTACAAACTCAACTACGAGTTCTCCAAGTACTGGATGCTGAGCCCGGCCTTCGTGCTGCGCACGGGTGCACAGATCGGCTACGGCGACAGCTACGGCGATGCGGTCACGCGTGCCATATGCGGCACGATCACGACTGCAACCAATGGCTTTCAGACGTACAACGCTGCTGATTGCAATGGCTCGAATTTGATCAGGACCGTGACCGCCGACGGCCTGCCATTCTTCGAGAACTTTTACGCTGGCGGCGTGAACTCGGTCCGCGGTTTCGACGACAATACCTTGGGGCCACGTTCGGAAGCCTCGCAGTACTACGTCAACGGCCAGCCCTTCGGTGGTTCGCTCAAGACCATCGGCCAGCTCGAGCTGGTGTTTCCGAAGCTGTTCGACAGCAACGCCGCACGTATCTCGGCTTTCGTGGACGTGGGCAACGTGTACGACGGCATCGACAACTTCGAGGCAGACACGCTGCGTGCCTCGGCCGGTGTCGCGCTGCTCTGGCGCGCGCCGGTCGGCCCGATCCAGATCAGCTACGCGTTCCCGTTCCGCAAGCAGCCGGGCGATGAGATCGAGCGCCTGCAGTTCACCTTCGGCGGCGGCTTCTGAGCCACCGGACATCGGGATGGCATCACGACGGGGCGCCTTCGGGCGCCCCGTTGCGTTGAGCGGCCTCCATCGCGCCGGATCCGCGGAACGGGGCTACGTATCACCAGATCCAGATCC
>JBEVNH010000015.1:0-22121 GCA_040508175.1 Pseudoxanthomonas sp. | reverse complement strand
GCGATGAACTCGTGGAAGCTGGTCAGGTTCTCGATACTCAGCAGGAAGTCGGCATGCAGCGACAGGTGTTCCAATGCGCGCGTTGGCAGTCCCAGGTAGGGTCGGCACAGGTTGACCTCGCTCGCACTGATCGTGACCCGACCTGTGCCTGACAACAACAGCGGTTGCGGCTCTTTGCGTAAGCCGTATTGCGCCCAGATCTCGCCATCGGAGAGTCCGGTGGCGGCAAGTTCGCCGCTGCTAAGGATGTCCAGCCAAATGCCGAGCTGCTCGATGCGTTTGCTGTTGCCGAACAGCCGTGCACTTTCCTTGCGTAGCTGGCGCTCAACCAGGCCGGCCTGGCGTGCCGCAGTGGCCACGCGAGTGGCATCCAGCAGTGTCGATAACGCTGTCATATCCTGCCCACGCACTGCTTTCCCAAGGCGCCAGTGCTCCAGGATCTGTTCAATGACCGGGTGATGCGCCAGTGATTGTTCCAGCGAGTGCCGTGTTAAAGCGAACTGCTGGTGGCGCAAAGGGCGCTTCAACAATCCGGCAAGCACGTCCAGATCCAACAATCGCAGCCGTTCCCAACCAGCACTGTCGCCGCCTTGCCTGGTCCGGTCTGCAGCGATGGCGCCGGCACGCTCGGCCTCACGAATCTGCGCATCGAAGGCTTCGTGATCGTCCAGACCGCTTAGACGCTTGTACTCCGGACAGTACCGGGCGCTCATCGGTAGACGCGCCTCACCCGTCGACGCTCCCTGTGCAAGCTTGTCTTGGCCCTGTTCGAACAGGCGCGTCAGTGCAGCAATTGCTGCCTCCGCGCCTGTCAGTGGCTCACTCATTGCGCGCCCTCAGCCGCCTTGATGCGTTCAATCTCAGCGTCAAGTAGTTCTGGATGAAGAGTGAACTGGTCGCTTTCCAGTAGCTCGCGACCGCGGGCACTGACATCGACGCGGTTGACGTGCAGGAACACGCCATCGCGGAACAGCTCGATGTAGCTGTCCAGCACACCGGTCAGCGTGCCCTGCGCGGTATCGGGCGCGGCCAGTACCAGCTGCAGGCCGAGTGAGCGCAGGTAATCGGTGATGGCGCGGGCGTTCTGCGCGTCGATCTTGTCGCCGAATTCGTCCAGCAGGATCACGCCCAGGCCGCTGGCATCGGTGGCTTTCTTGCCATAGGCCGAGGCCAGCGAGGCGCCGGCAATCACGTACAGCGGCGCGCGGTGTTCGCCGCCGGAACCGGATTTCATGCGCTTGCTGAGCGTGCCGACCTCGCGGTCGTCCTGCTTGATGATGACCTCGAAGCGGTAGAACAGGCGGTAGTCGTCCAGCGGCGAAGGCCCGGTGCGACCACGCGACTCGGCGCCACCGTCGATGATGTCGCGGAACACGGCCGGCAGTTCGCCTACGCTGCCGAACAGTGTGTCTTCGCTACCGACGTCGCCGACCTTGAGAATGAAGGCATGCAGATCCTTCAGCTCCGGCACGATCTCGTGGCGGAACTGGTAGCGCTCGTTGTTGGAGAACACCGGGCTGCGGCGTAGCGTGGCGTTGAGCGCGTTGATCTGCTGCTTGAGGCGGGTGAAGTTGTCGTACAGCGTCGAGGCGACATTGGTGCGGAAGGTGTTGACCGCGATGCTGTAGGCCTCTTCGGCGCGGGCCTGGTGCTCGACCAGTTCGGTATCGCGCAGGCGCTTGAGTTCACCATCGATCAGCGCCGCCGATTCGCGCCATTGCTCGCTGGTGAGCTCCAGGCGCAGGTGGTAATGCGCGGCGTAGCTGGTCAGGCCCGCCCAGGCCTGGGGCAGGGCGGAAGTCAGCCTGTCGCGTGCGGTCTGTGCGCGCTTCTCGCACTGGGCGATGCGGTCTTCCAGGGCCTCGTGTGCGTCGTCCAGCTCCTGCCGGGCTTCATCCATCACGTGCGGATCAGCGTCGGGATGGCGGCTGGCCTGGCGCGCTTCCTCGTGGATGAGGTTCGCGCGCGCCTGCACGTTGGCCAGCGTCTTGTCCGCGCTCTGCTGACGCAAAGCAGCGGCCCCGATGGCCTGGTTGGCCTTGCCGATGGCCGCTTCCAGGGTGTTGACGCGGGCGTCGCATTCATCGCGGCGCTGGCTCAGTTGCATCAGGTCCGGCGAGGCATCGGCATCGTGTTCCTGCTTCTGGCGGCGCAGGTCGGCGGAGGCTTCTTCCAGCTGCAGCGCCAGCGCATGGATACGGTCGGCCACGGCGTCGGCCTGGCGCAGCGCGCTGAAGGCGGTGGTGTGCTGTTCCAGCGCGTCCAGTTCCTGCTTGAGGCGACGTGCATCGGTGCCGTGGCGCTGCAGCTCGCGGTCGATGCGCTGGCGGCGGTCGCGTGATTCGGCGGCGCCGATCTTCAGCTCGTCGCTGCCAGGTAGACGGCGACGCTCGATGCCGCCGCCCTTGGTCAGAAAGCCGTCCTGGGTCAGCGCAGAACGCGCGGCGATGGCGTCCTTCTCGGTGGAGACGCGCTTGAGTTCGCCCAGCTGCATACGCAAGTAGTCCACCGCGTCGGCGTTGTCGCCATCGACCAGCACGGCCACGCTGTCCTTGGCGCTGCTGGTGCGCGCACGACGTGCCTGCGAGCTGAGCGCCAGCTTCACGCCGTACACCGCCTGCGGACCGCGCAGGTTGCGATAGACGCGCATGGCGTCTTCTTCCTGGTCCGGCGCGATCAGCAAGGCTTCGACATGGCGCCGCAGATACGCTTCGATGGCCGGCTGCCAGTCGGCATCGACGATCCGCACAAGGTCGCACACGGGCGTGGCTTCGATCCCGGCATCGGCGAGATAGTCGCGCAGGCGGCTGACATCCGGATGCAGTTCGGCCTTGCCGGCGCTGGCACGCTGCTGGTTGTTGCGGGCGGTGCGCTCGGCCTGCTGTGCCTCGCCCAGCTGGTTGCGCAGCGACTGCAACTGGCTGGTGACGGCCTGGTGCAGCGGTGCGAGCGTGGACAGGCTGTCGCGCAGCGTGCCGCGCAGGGTTTCCGGTGAACGGGCAAGCGCGGCATCGGCAGCACGCGCCTGCAGCGTGGATTGAAGCTCAAGCCACGGCGACAGGGCCTGCTCCAGCTGCGGATGGTGCGCTTCCAGTGCGGCGACACGGCCAACGCCGGCCAACGCGCCCTGGATGCGCTTGATCTCGCCGTCCAGCTGCCGCGCAGTGTTGGTCACCGACGCCTCGCTCTGGCGCAGGGCCGCGCCCCAGGCCGCCTGCTGGCCGTAGCCCGGCACCTGTTGCAGGCGCTGGCTGGCAGCCTCCAGATCCTGTCGGGCGCTATTGCGCTCGGAGGTCAGGCGCTGGATCTCGCGCTGGCAGGTCTCGGCCGCTTCGCGCGCGGCGTCGACTTCCTGTTCGGCTTCGTATTCCTCTTCGCCGTGGCGCTCGACCAGATACGTCGCACTCAACGCGCGATAGGACGCGGCACGCACGGCGTGACGGGCCACGGCCTTGTAGGCGTGTTCGACCTCCTCGGCGGTGCCGATGCGCTCGACCACCTGGTCGATGGTCTGCTTGATCTGTCGGAAGCCTTCCAGCAGGTTGCGGAACTTGGCGATGTCGGTAGGCCGGTCCTCGGCGATGCGCGTGCGCACGAACAGGTCCACGTCGTCCACGCGCTGCAGGTTGAGCGCGTTCTGGAACGATTTCCGGTAGGCCACCGGGTCGGCATACGAGGTGCCGGGACGCAGCCGCTTGAGCAGGTCATCGACGAAGCGGCCGGGCGCGGCGGGCAACACCAGCGCACTACCTGCCTGCTTGCAGGCCTTGTTGCCCATGGCTTTGAAATCAGCCCAGGACAGCGGCAGCTGGTGGCCGCCAACGGTCTCCAGATGCTGGTCCAGGGTCAGGGCGACGTCGGGCAGTAGGTACCAGCCGTGCACGCGGTGGTCGGGCTCGCGTAGCGAGGCGCCCAGCGCGATGCCGGCGGTCAGCGCCTGCCCGGTGTCGGCATCGCGGAAAACCAGGCTGAGGTAGGTCGTGGCGGTGTCGCGCGCGCGGCCATCGTCGCCTTCGCGGAACACGCCGAGGCAGTAGTCGCGGATGCTGCGCGCACGGTGCTTGCCACCGGCCTGCGCGTTGAAGTGCAGCTGGCTGCCGTCGGCGCCGAGCATGACGATCTGCAGCGCATCGAGGATTGCGCTCTTGCCCGCGCCGTTGGGCGCGATGATCGCCGTGGTGCGGTCGAAATCCAGCGTGGTGGCGTCGAACAGGAAGAACTGCACGACATGGGCGTGCTCAAGCAGATACATCAGTGCTCCCCTGGGCGATGGCCCCTTCGGCGCGGCGTTCTTCGGGGAGGTCTTCGGCGGATGCATCCATGTCCAGGTCGTCCACGGCGTGCTGGTCCAGGCGCTGCAGCCATTGTTCGCCCAGTACTTCGACGATGGCCGGGCGGATCACCACGGCGAACGGCTGGGGGTCTTCGGCATCGGTGTCTTCCACGCGGGCGATGCCCCAGCGCTTGAGCTGCCCCAACAGCGTGCGCAGGGTGCCGGTATCGGGCAGGGCGCGGCCGGTAAGGCCATGGTAGTGCTCCTGCAGGTCAGCCAGCTCCACCAGCACTTCGCCATGTTCTGCCACTTCGCCGCGGCGCATGCCCTGGTCGTAGAGGCGGCGCAGCACCAGCGCCAGCAGCGTTTCCGCCAGCGTTACCGCGCTGCCCGCGCCATGCGTGGGCAGGGCCACGACATAGCGATGATGCGGATTGCGCTCCAGCTGCACGCCGAAGGGTTTGAGGGCGTCGGTGAAGTCGGCCAGGTAGCTTTCCACCAGCGTGTACGCCACGCGCGAGCCGCGGTCGCTGCTGTAGAGCACCTGCTCGGTGATCAGGCGATAGGCGGCCTGTTCGAAATCGCCCGGCTGGTAGACGCCGTTGGATTGCTGGCTCAGGGTGGACCAGGAGCGCTTCATGCGGCTTTCCCTTGGCGATGAACGATGAAACGGGGCACGGCCAGGTGGCCGTTGTCCGTACGGGTGTCGGGGAGCAGTTCCACGCGGAAGCCCTTGAGCAGGTTGCGCAGCGGGTCGCCCGGGCGCAGCACGCCGGCCTTGCCGCCGCGGATGCCGAGCGTGAGCAGTGTCTGGAACGCGCGCAGGTCGGCGATGGTGTCGATGGGCAGCGCGGCGCTGTCCACGCTGTCGGCCTGCAGATGCTTGCCGACATAGCGCTGCAGGTCTTCGGGCAGCACCAGGCGCGCGCGCTTCATCCGCTGCAGCAGCGCCATGCGCGCGAGCTGCTCGGTGGTCGGCACGCGGGCCAGGTTGGCGCTGCGCTCGATCTGCGCGCTGAGCTGGCGCGGCGGACGCAAACGTTCTTCGTGCAGCAGGCCGCCGGGAGCGACCGGCAGGCGCAGTTCGCCTTCGGGCGCGTGGACGACGGCGCGGATGGCGCGGTCGATCAGCACGTCGAGTTTGTCCGGTGCGCGCAGGCGGTAGTCAAGGAAGGCCACGGCGCGGCGATTGGCCAGCCGGATGTCTTCATCCAGCCGGTCCAGGTATTCGTCGATGCGGTCGATTTCTTCCAGCCGGCGTAGTGCCCGCTGCAGGCGCAGTTCTGCGCGCTCCTCATCGCCTTCGGTCAGGCGGTCGCGATACCAGCCGCGCAGGCGGTCGCGGATCTGGGTATGGGCGATCTCGTGCACCATCGCCAGGATCGCCGCGCGGCGGGCGAGGGGATGGTCGGCGCTATGCAGGTCGGCGTAATCACCGACGAACAGCTTGCTGACGTAGCGCTCGAACAGGGCGCGGGCGAAGCTGGCGGTAGATTCCTCGCGGGCCAGCTCGGTCATCACGTCGCGCACCTGCACGCTGGTGGAGGCGACGAAGGACAGCAGCTGGCGCGCCTGGTCTGCGGCCTCGTCCAGCGTGTCGCCTTCGGCGTGGCCGGCGACCACCTGCTGCAGCTGCAACTCGATGGATTTGACCTTGGCGCCGAGGAACGCCGGGCCGCGCTCGATGAACTCGGTCAGCATCCCCAGCAGGCGCCCGATCAGCGGCGGCATGGAGACCATCTCGCGCGCACCGATGCGCTCCTGGCGCAGCCAGCCGGCGGCGCGGAAGCGGTCGTACAGGCCGTTGGCGCGCACCGACAGCGAGGCGTTGGGGGCCTCGCCGTCCTCGGCTTCCCACGGGTCGTCGGTCAGCAGGTAGCGCTCGAGATCGGCGACGATCTCCCGGCGCAGGAACCCCACGCTGGGCGGCAGCGGCGCATCTGGGCCGAAGCGGTCCTGGTAGAGCTGATACAGCAGCCGCCAGTGATGGCGCCGGTTCGGCGAGGCCAAGGGGCCGAATAGGCCGTCCGGCACCTGGTCGAACAGGGCCGGGATGTCGCGCAGATCGTCGGCCATCTAGCGGCGTCCGGCCGCGATTGGCATTGAAAACAGCAGGTTCAAAGACGACAGCGGCATGGGCGGTACGAAGGTCCTGGCTCTGGCGGAAGGCAGCTGCAACCTGGCGCTGCCTCGAACTGCGGCGCCGCCTCCTGGCTGCGCCGCCTGCCATGATACCCGGCCGTCGCCGGGCCCCGGATCAGTCGCCCTGGCCGGGGCGGTAGGTCTTTTCCGCGTGCGTCTGGACGTCGGCTTCGGTGAACCACACCGGGCGCAGCTTGCCGGTGGTGTGCAGCGGCGCCTGGTCTGCAAAGTGCGGGGAGGCCGGATCGCTGCTCTCGCCGCCGACACTGACCGCCCAGGCCTCCGGGCCGTCCTTGCCGAAGGCCACCACCGCCACGAAGCTGTTGCCGGAGGTGGTGTAGCGCTTGCGCGTGCCCGGGTAGGTCCGCGATTCGGCGCTGGACAGCGCGCCCCAGCGCGAGGAGGTGTAGGGCACCGGCAGGCTGGGCTTGGCGTCGTCGAAGGCCTGCACGATGGCGCCGTCATTGCGCTGATAGCGGTTCATCTCGCCCCACGGCACCTGCCATTGGCCGAAGTCGCGCTGCAGCTGTTCCACCACGGTCTGCAGGGCCGCCAGGCGCTGGGCCGGTGTCAGCAGTGTCGCCAGCGTGTCCACGGGCGAGCGATCCTTCTGGCGGGCCAGCGGCGCGTATTCCTTCCACAGCGCATCGGCCCAGTTCACGGCCAGCGTGGTCGCGGTCGAATCCAGCGCGAAGCGACGGTCCCAGCGACGCAGCAGCGCGAGTGGTTCTGCCAGTGCCTTGCGCTGTGGGGACGCGGCGGGCAGCGCGGCGTAGTCGTTGGCCAGCACCGGCAGCAAAGTGTCGAAGGCCGGCAACCACGGGTCGTAGGCGTCGGCGATCAGCTGCTGCGGGGTGAAGGTCCGCCGCGCCTTCAGTACCGCGATGGCATGCGGGGCGCGGGCGTTCTCGCCGGCCTGGTCCATGTAGCGCGGGAAGTCATTGGCATTGGGGCTGTCGGCACCGGCGGCGGTCCATGGCCAGTCGTTGACGTTGAACACCCAGCCGTTGCGCGGGCTGACTACCTGCGGCAGCGTGTCCAGCGCATGCAGGCCCTCCCAGTCGGTGCCCGGGTCGCTGCCATCCACCGGCTTGCGGTAATCCACGCGCGCATGGCGGATGGGCACGTACTGCGGATGCAGGTAGGCGGTGGTGCCGTCGGCATCGGCATACAGCGTGTCGTTGGAAGAATTGGCCTGCAGCGCCGCGGTCTTCATGAAATCGTCAAAACCGGTGGCCTTGGTGCGCAGGAAGGACTGCTGCAGTGCCTGCACCGGCCGATACATCATCGAGAACGCCACCCAATGCGTAGCGTCCTGTGCGCGGATGATCGGCCCGCGATGCGTGGCCCAGGTGGTGAAAGTGCGTTCCGCACGGCTGCCATCGGCGGTGCGGTAGGCCAGCGTGATCGGCTTTTCCTGCAGCGCACGCACCTGACGGCCATAGCGGTAGCCGGGCTTGCCGTCGGCAGTGGTCGCGGTTTCCACGACGAACTCGTCCACGTTGTCCACGCCGCTGCTGGTGTGCATCCAGCCGGCATGGCGGTTGAAACCCTGGTAGACGAAGAACTGGCCCCAGGTCACCGCGCCATAGGTGTCCAGGCCTTCGTCGCTGCGCATCTGCAGCTCGGAGCGGAAGAAGTAGCTGGTGTGCGGGTTGATCAGCAGCAGGGCACGGCCATCGGCGCTGTGCGAAGGTGCGATGGCGATGCCGTTGGAGCCGCCCGGCAGCTTGAGCTGCGGTTCGCGCTCCAGCAGCGTCATCGCCACCGGCTTCTTGTCGTAGAACGCCTGCAACTGGGTCAGCGCGATGCGCTCGATATCACCACCGATGCTGCCTTCGCTGAAGCTCAGCGCCATCCACGGTTCGAAGTGGGTGATCAGCCGCGGCTTCACCTGCGGGTGCGTGGCCAGGTAGTAGTTCAGGCCATCGGCCCAGGCGTCCATCAGCGCTTTCAGCCAGGCCGGACTGGCAGCGTAGTCGGCCTGCAGCTGCGTCGGGTCGTAGTACAGGCGCTGGCGCAGGTCTTGCCACAACATCTCCTCGCCTTCGACCTCGGCCAGCCGGCCCAGGTTGACCAGGTAGTTGGTCTCGACCCGGTTGAAGTCGTCTTCGGCCTGCGCATAGATCATGCCGAACACCGCATCGGCATCGCTGCGGCCATGGACATGGGCGATGCCCCAGGTATCACGGATGATCTGCACCCGCGCGGCCTGCTGCTGCCAGCGCTGTTGCTCGGCTGCGGTGGGTGCAGCGCAGGCCGCGCCTGCCGAGCAGGCGCACAACAGTGACAGCAGGCCGGCAGCAAGGCGCGCCCGGCGGCGCGGGCGACGGGGATTCAGGGTCAGGGACATTGCGGAAAGGGCTTGAGGAGGCCGATGCATCCTACAAGCCCGCGCCCGCCCTGCGAGGCCTGCCGACGGGTAGGTCAGCGCTCGGAGTAGGGCACACCGCCCTTGGCCTTGGAGTCCTTGCGCGCTTCGACGATCTGCACGACCACGCCGGAAGGATCGACATCGAAATGTTCGACCACCGCATCGGTGATGGCCTTCATCAGGCCCTTCTTCTGTTCGGCGCTGCGGCCTTCCACGGCAAAGACGACAACTTCTGGCATGGGGGAAATCCGGTGTGAGGGGTGTGGGGAGTATGAGGACTTCAGCGGCGTGCGGCCGCCGCATCGCCACGGGCCACGGCTTCCACCTCTTCCAGCGTGGTCATCGCGTTATCGCCGGGCGTGGTCATGGCCAACGCGCCGTGCGCGGCGCCGAGATCGACGGCCGCCTGCGCGCCGTTGCCGGAGAGCAGGGCGTGCAGCAAACCAGCAACAAAGCCGTCGCCGCCGCCGACGCGATCCAGCAGCTCCACCTCACGCCGGGCCGATTCGTACAAGCCGGCGCGCGTACGCATGACGCCGCCCCAGCCGTTGCGTGCGGCATTGGTGGCATCGCGCAGGGTGAAGGCCACGGCCTGAAGTAGCGGAAATTGCGCCAGTGCGCGCTGCGCGGCGGCATCGGCCGGGGCCAGGTCCATCGGCGTGCTGCGACGCCCCAGGTCGGCCACGTCCATCCCCAGGCAGGCCGCGAAGGAATACTCATCGCCAATCAGCAGGTCGCACTCGGCGGCAATGGCGCAGTTGGTGCGGCGCGCAGCGTCCGGGTCCGGGTGGCTGTTCCAGAGGCTGGCGCGGTAGTTGAGGTCGTAGGAGACGCCGACACCATGCCGGCGCGCGGCACGCACGGCGGTCACGGCTGCTTCGGCGCTGTGCGTGGAGAGCGCGGCGAAGATGCCACCGGTATGCAGCCAGCGCGTGCCGGTGGCGCCGAACAACGCATCCCAGTCGAAATCACTCGGGCTGATTTGCGCGGCGGCCGAGTTCGCCCGGTCCGAGACACCCAGCGCGGCGCGCGGCCCGAAGCCGCGCTCGGTGAAGTTCAAGCCCATGCGCGTGTTGCGGCCGATGCCATCGTAGTCGCGCCACAGCACCTGGCTGGTGTCCACGCCGCCGGACTGCATCAGGCTTTCGGCCAGCGCGCCCAGTTCGTTGCGGGGCAGTGCGGTGAGCGCGGCGGTGCGATGGCCGAAGGTGCTGCGCAGGCCGCGGGCGACGTTGTACTCGCCACCGCCTTCCCACACCTCGAAGCGGCGTGCGCTGCGGACGCGGCCTTCGCCCGGATCGAAGCGCAGCATCACTTCGCCCAGCGCGACACAATCCCAGCGCTTGCGCGCATCCACCGCGGGCAGCTGCAAGCCGTCCCGAGTTTCAGGCTTGAGAATGCTCATCTGGCCTTGCAGCCAAACAGCGACAGATCGATAGCCTCGGCCATGTGCTTGTAGCCCTCGTCGTTGGGATGCAGATGGTCGCGCGTGATCGCCTCGGGCAGCGATTCGGTGTTGGCCGGGTCCCGCAGCGCTGCGTCGAAGTCGATCACCGCGTCGAAGCCGCTGTCCTTGCCACGGGCAAAGGCATTGATGGTGTTGCGCGTGCCCGCCGAGACCGGTTCGTAACGGTCCGAGCCGCCAAACGGTGTAACCGTGGCGATGTAGGCGCGGATTCCGTGCTGGTGCAGGCGGTCGGCGATCTGCCGGTACGCCAGCAGCATGTCCTCGGCACCGCGGCCGGGCAGCTTGGCCGGCGCACCGTTGTGGCGGATGTCGTTGATGCCTTCGAACACGATGACCTGGTCGGCGTTGGAGGTGGCGATGACATCGCGATCCAGTCGTGAGATCGCGCTGTGGCTGCGACCGTGGTCGACCACCTTGTTGCCGCTGATGCCGGCGTTGAGGACGACGAAGCGGTCCGGGCAGGCCTGCTGCAGGCGCGTGGCCAGCAGCGAGGGCCACTGGTTATGGGAGCCGCGCGTGGCGGTCGCGCCTTCGGTGATGGAGTCGCCCAGCGCGACGATCACGGTGGGCTTGTCCTTGCGCTGCGCCAGCACCGCCGAGACCACGTTCTGGCGGTAATCCTGGCGGCCCTTGGCCGGCACCTGCGCAACCTGGCCATCGGCGATCCACACCGGCGTGCGGCGCACGGCTGGCAGCGTGGCGTCCGGGAACCAGATGGTCAGGCTGACCTCGCCCAGCGCCGGGACCTTCAGGGGCACGGGATCGCTGAGCAGCACAGAACCGACCGGCACGACGATCTCCGCCTTACCGCCAAAGGTCACCGGCGAGGCTTTACCCTCGCCATCGGCAAGCTGTGCACTGAGCGCGCCGAGCCTGATCGGCGCGGCGCCCAGCTCGTTGCTGATGCGGAATCGCAGGGCATCGGCCGAACTGCCCAGGCGCATGTCCTGGCGCACGGTCTGACGGGCAAACTGCACCACGTTGTCAGGCGTGCCGTCCTTGCGGTCCGGCGCGGGCGACGCCGTCCAAGCCGTCACCCAGACCTGGGCTTGCACTGGCACTGCGTTGACAGTCAGGGCGAACAACAACGGAATTGCAGCGATCCAGCGCATCTTCTCGCCCTCCCAGGCGCGGTTCCGGTCAGGAGTAGTAGGTGCCGCCGTTGACATCCACATTCGTGCCGGTGATGAAGCTGGCCGCCTCCGAGGCCAGGTACACCGCCGCGTCGGCGGCTTCTTCCGGGCGGCCCTGGCGACGCAGTGGCGTGGCGCCGGCAACGGCGGTGCGCACTTCCGGCTTGGTGAAGTCGTCATGGAAGCGGGTGGCGATCATGCCGCAGCACAGTGCGTTGACGCGGATGCCCTTGGGGCCGAGTTCCTTGGCCATCGCGCGGCTGAAGGTCATCACAGCGGCCTTGGCCGTGGCGTAGATCGCCGCGCCGGGGCCACCGCCATCGCGGCCGGCCTGCGAGGCGAAGTTCACGATGGCGGCGCCTTCGGCCATGTGGGGCACCACTGCGTGCGTGGTGAGGTAGGTCGAAGTCATGTTGAGGTTCATGACGGTGTGGAAGAACGCCTCGTCGATCTCGGCCAACGGACGGCGCTGCACCATGCCGCCGGCGACATTCATCAGCACGTCGATCTTCTGGCCGAAGGCGGCCTGCGCCGCGGCGACCAGGCCAGCCACGGCAGTGGCATCGGTGACATCGGCGCGGTGCACGACGGCGGTGCCGCCAGCGGCCTCGACCTGGCGCAGGGTTTCCTGCGCGCTGGCTTCGTCGTTGGCGTAGTTGATGACGACCTTGGCACCGGCTGCGGCCAGCTTGATGGAGATGGCGCGGCCGATGTCGCGGCCGCCACCGGTGACGATGGCCACCTTGTCTTTGAATTGCATGGGTTAAGTCCTTTCAGGTGGGTGGGGGATCAGGAGCGTGGGCGTGGGTTGCCCAGGGGAGCGTCGAGCTTTTCAATCGGCCCGGTGAGCCACCACACGGCCGCCAGCGATAGCGGCACCAGTGCGGCGACGAGGATGAAGATCGGGGCGTAGGAGGTCTTGGTCATCACCGGCACCAGCCAGGTGGTAATAAGCGTGCCGGCCACCGCGGCCAGGCCACCGATGCCGGCCAGCGAGCCGACGGACTTGCCGTCGAACAAGTCGCCAGGCAGGGTCTGGATGTTGCCGATGGCCAGCTGGAAACCGAACAACACCACCGCGATGGTCAGCACAGCGATGACCGGATCGGTGGCCAGCACCGCGCCCAGCAATGCCGGCCCCATGACCACGCAGCCGATGGTGATGGCCCATTTGCGCGCACGACCCACGGCCCAGCCGGCGCGGATGAAGCGCCCGGACAACCAGCCGCCGAACAGACTGCCCAGCATCGCGCCGACAAACGGCACCCAGGCGAAGATGCCGATCTGCTTGATGTCGAAGCCAAAGGTCTCGGCCAGGTAGATCGGTAGCCAGGAGACGAACAGCCACCAGATGGGATCGAGGAAAAAGCGCGTGACCACGATGCCCCAGCACTGACGATGCGACATCAGCTGGCGCAGGGTAGGTAGGTAGGCCGGTGCATGCGAAGTGCCTGTGCTGCCGTCGGGGATGTCCCGGATCAACGCGCGTTCGGCCTCGCTGACCCAAGGGTGCTTGTCCGGCCCGGCACGATAGACGAACAACCAGGGCAGCAGCCAAAGGAAACCCAGCACGCCCACCAGCAGGAAGGTGCCACGCCAGCCGACCCACAGGAACAGCATGGCGATGGCCGGTGCGGAGACGATCGCGCCGATGGAAGCGCCGGCGTTGAAGATGCCTTGCGCCAACGCGCGCTCGCGGGCCGGGAACCATTCCGCATTGGCCTTGACCGCGCCAGGCCAGGCGCCGGCCTCGCTGATGCCGAGCATGGCGCGCACCAGGCTGAAGGACAGGATCGAATGGGTCACCGCATGCAGGGCGATGGAGATCGACCACACGGCAATCGACAGCGCGAACCCCATGCGGGTGCCGATGATGTCGAACAGGCGGCCGAACACGAACTGTCCGGCGGCATAGAACAGCATGAAGATCGTCACCAGCAGGGCGTAGTCGTCCTTGGTGGCGCCGACCTGCTTGGAGATCTCCGGCCACATCACCGCCAGGGCGTTGCGGTCGATGTAGTTGATGATGGTCGCCACGGCGATCAGGGCCACGATCATCCAGCGCACCGCCGAATGCTTCTTCACCGGGTGCAGCGCGTGCGGCTGCGAGGGCGCGTTCATGGCGTGCCCTTGCTGCGGTCGATGCGTGCATGGCCACCGCGCCATTGGTAGCGATGACCGCCCGCCTGAACCTCATGCGGCTGATCGCTTCGCGGATCATCGGCGACGCCAAGCGCCAGCACCGCGCCGGAAGCCAGGCGCAGCTCGATCAGCTCCGCATCCTTGCCGCGCGCGCGGACGATGTCCGTGATGCGGCTGTTGGCACCGTGCACGTACTCGGCCGTGCCGTTGTACTCGCCATGGGGTTCAAGCACGCCGAAGAACGTCGTGTCGGTCGCGTCGTCCACGCGCTGGATCAGCGCCGGCTCGCGCCGCAGGTTGAAGTCCGGGTCGTTGGCGCCGCTTTCAGCCAGGATCGCCTGCGCGGGCTTACTGCTGCCGAAGCGATAGGTGTAGAAGCGTCCGTCCAGCAACCAGCTCAGTGTGCGCGGTGCATCGTTCGTGCCGCTGATCGCATCGACCCACAGGTGCTGGTAGCCATTGGCTTTGCCCAGCACCGGACGCGTGGCGACGTTGCGCTTGGCGTCGAAGCCGACCGTCATGATGTGGCCGTTGAAATGCAGCGGCAGGTCGTAGCGCGCGGGCTTGTCACCGTGCACGCGCAGCAGATCGATCACCACCGGCAACGACAGGTCGGGATGCTTGACCAGCGCCTGCGTGCGGGTGAAGGTCACGCCGGGATAGGCGGCCTCCATCCGCGCCGAGGCGATCTGCGTGTCGTCCTGGATATCGAACAGCAACGAGGTTGGCGCGTGCTGCTCGCCCAGCTTCCAGTCGCCGTTGAAATGGCTCTGCTCGTTCACCACCAGCGTGTTGTGGGCGATGGTCTGCCTGGCCCAGCTGGCGTTCTCCGGCAGGTAGATGCCGCCGGACTTGGCTTCCACGTTGAGGAAGCGCGCTGCGCCGTAATCGGTGACCACGCGTTGGCCGTTGTCGTAGAACAGCCAGTTGAGCTTGTCGAAGTGGCCGTGGCCCATGCCTTGCATGGTGTTTTTCATCACCAGCGCCTGGCCGCCTGCGCCGCCCATCCGCAGGATGTCGAGCGCGCCTTGATCGCCATCCGAGCCATCGCGTAGCTGCATCGGGCGGAAATCAAACGGCTTGGCTTTGCCGGCCTTGAGTGCCTGCGCCACCTGCAGCCCTTCCGGCGACAGCAGCACACGGCGTTGTGTCTCGGCAATCGAAAGCAGGCTTGCCTCGCCGGTATGGGCGTAGGCGATGTCGATGCCGCCCACCAGTTCCTCGGTGTCCAGGCCCTTGTCGAGGATCGCGTCGTTGATGGGGAAGAAGTAGCCAGCGTAGCTGCTTTGTACCAGCGCATCGACCGCCTTGAGCAGCACGCCGTCGCGACGCTTGAAGATTCCGCGCTGTGGCTCGTTGCGCTCGATCGCGTTGGCAAACAGCACAAACGGCGCCAGCGCGTAGCGTTGGTAATACGGGCCTTCCTCGTAGTAGCCATCGGGCGAGAACAGCTGGTCGACCTGCTTCAGGAAGCCCGCCTTGCCGTCGCGCTTGCTTCCCATCAGCGCCTTGTCCACCAGCGTCGGATCGCGCAGCACATAGCCCGTCATGCCGACCGCGGCCACCGCCCAGGTGGCGTGGTTGTGGATCTTGTCGAAGTTCTCAGGCGCACCCGACATGAAGTCGGCCATGCGGCGGAACACCTGCTCGTCGATGGTCTTGCGGTCGGCCGGCGTCAACGCATCGCGCACGGCGTCATAGCCCTGTACGGCGGTGACCAGCCAGACCGAGTCGTTGAGCGTCTGCCAGAACAGCCGGCCCGGGATCTGGCCACGGCCTTCCGGATGCGGTCCCAGCGAGGGATACAGCTTGGCGTAGCGCAGCAACACGTTGCGCACGAAGTCCACATAGGCCTTGTCGCCGGTCAGCCGATACAGCGCGCCCGCCGCCTGGATGGCCTGGTAGTTGCGCTTGTGCTGCTCGTGCGTATAGCCGCCGCCCTTGTCCTTGGGCACCGGCACGTCGATGCCGGCCTTCATCATGTTGCGTACCAGCTTCTCGGCGCGCTGGTGCTCCTTGGCGAACAGCGGTGCGCTGTCGCCGTCACGGCGCATCGCCTCCCATTGCGCGGCCGTCACCAGCACCGGTGTGGTGTCGCTGCTGGCGGCTGAGCGGGCGGTCGCCTGTGGCGCCGCAAGGGCTGGGGTGATGACACCGCCGCTGCCGAGCAGGACTGTCAACAGCAGCGAGAAGGGAGTACGACGGATCATGGGGAAGCCTCGATCTTGATATCGGACACGATCGCAGGTGTGCCCATGAACTGATTGCCGGTCGCGCGCAGGTGTGGCTCGCCGGCCTGATGACTGAAGCGGATCGCGCCGCTGTCCCTGAACTGGTTTCCCTGCAGGCTGGCCAGTTGTACGCCGTGCAGGCGCAGCGCGGTGCCGGCCTGCTGACCCACCTTGTCGAAGGTGCTGCCACGCACCTCAAGTGCCGGTCCGAACGTGCTTTCGTCGCCGCCGCCGCGATACAGGTCCAGCACGGGGCCGGCGATGCGGTCGAAACGGCTCTCGCGGATGTGCACCACTTCAGCGTTGTAGGTGCCTAGATCGTCGGTCTCGGCGGCGGCGTTGACGACGCTGCCGCTGACGTCCTCAACCTGCACGTTCTGCAGCGCGATCAGGTCGGCCATGTTGCCCTTGCCGAGCTGGATCGCATCGAAGGCCTTATTGGCGTCCAGGTGACGCAACGTGCTGTCTTCCAGCTGCAAGGTAAAGTTGGCGGCCTGCGCGCCGGGCGCGACCCGGATCACCGCATTGCCGGCTTCATCCGGCGCCTGGCTGCCGTCGATCTCCAGATGGGCGAGCCGCAGCGATGCACCGCGCTTGAGCGAGAACAGGGCAGGGCGGGTGAAGGCGATCTGCGCCCGGCCGCGCTTGGGTCCGACCACGCTGAGCGGGCGATCCAGCTCCAGCACCTGCTGGACCAGATAGCGCCCTGCCTGCAGCTGTAGACGCGTACCGGCCGTGGCCTCTGCCACTGCCTGAGTCAAGGTGTCCTCGCCGGGAAGGACAGCATGTTCCGCGCCGCTGTCCAGCGCGGTCACCTTTTCATCCTTGGGATACCAGCGCACACCGACCTCGTCGCGCTTGACCGGTGCCAGATCCCGCGGCGCACCGATGTCGTCGGCGCCTTGCGGATACAGCAGGCCATTGGCGGCGCGCGTCAGCGTCAACGCCTGCGCCTGCACACCCGTGGGCCAAGCAGAAGACAGGGCCGGGGTTTCGATATTCCTTTCAAAGCCGATGCCGGACAGATCCCCCAGGCTGCGCAGCAGGGCACCCTTGCCATCGGCCTTGAACAGGTTGCGCGCCACACGGCTGTCGACCGGTGCGGCGTTGCGCTCCTCATCCAGTCCGGCACCCAGGAACACGCTGCGTACGTCGATGAAGCTGTTGCCTTCGATCACCGCCTGTTCGACCCGTGCGTAGCGATTGAGCGGCGCATCGACGCGTCCGGCCATCACCGTCAGCGCAGCGGCAAAGCCATCGCCGGCCAGCCCTTCGAAGTAGTTGTCGCGGATGGTCTGGTGCTGGTTGATGACGCGCACACCACCGGTGTGCGGCTTGCCGCCGCCGAGGAAGACGTTGCGTTCGACCAGATTGCCGTGCCCGTGTCGCAGCACCAGCGAGCCGCGTGACTGCTGGAAGACATTGCCGCGGTAGATGTTGCCCCCAGACTTGTTGGAGACGATCTCCACTTCGCCATCGCACTGTTCGAACCAGTTGTCTTCGACCAGCGTCCTGGAATCGGACTGCGAATCCTTGCTGGTGCCGACGCGAATGGTCTCGCCGCCGTTGGAGCCCAGGTTGGGGCGTGGGCCGAACCAGTTGTGGTCGATGCGATGGCGATTCTCCAGTCCGCTGGTGTCATTGCGGATGACCACCAGGGTCGTGCCCAGGTTGGTCTTGCCGCGCAGCTGGCTATGGTCGATGCGGTTGTCGTGCCCGTACAGCGCAACCCAGTGATCAGACTGCTGCTTGTTGGGCTTGTTGAAGCTGTCGATCACCAGGCCCGTCACGCGGCTGTTGTTGGCCCACTCCCTGGAGGAGCGGCGGAACGACACCACTTCGCCGCCGGGCGCCCAGCCGTCGCGAAACACCAGGTCTGCCACTTCCAGATACTCACCCGCCAACCGCAGGCGCGATTGCCCACTGAGGACGACCTCACCGGATGTCTGCGCACGCAGCTTAATTGGTTTACCAATTTGACCCTTGCCAACAAACACTAGGTCGGCGTCATGCCAAATGCCGTCCGCCAGAACCACGCTGTCGCCAGGCTTCAAGGTTTTCACAACACGCTGATACTGCGGCAGGTCGCGGACCAGATGTTCGACCCCGAGCGCTTGCCAGGGCGCGCTGGAAAGCGCTGCAGCCACCAGAAGCGTTAACGGGGAAGCCTTTGGATATCGGGGTTGACGCAATGCCACGGGTTCAATCCTCCCAGATGCATCCGTGAGATGCCGCGAGAAGATGGTAACAGCCAAGGCAATCCCGTCAACCAAATTGGATTACCACTTTCGGTGCATATACCGGAGAATTGGACTTATCAAACTTTAGTACCAATTTATTGACATTGGCCGGCCAAGGGTGAATCTTCCCACCCCAGCCCCGCATCCATGCCGGGGACGACAAGTGATTCCTGGGAGGGAGATCGATATGTCATGCACCCCGTGCGTGTCCCCACGCAGGCAGCCGCGGCCGACCGCGCTGCGTACTGCCGTACTCTGCGTCTTGATGGGCGCCACCGCCCCTGCCGTCTACGCACAGCAGGTATCGACGGAACAACCACCGGCACAACCTGCCGCGCCGGTGGCGCCGCAGGCGGCGGGGCAGGCGACCGATCTGGATTCGGTGCAGGTCACCGGAATCCGTGAATCGGTCCAGAGCTCCATCAGCCGCAAGCGCGACGACACGGTGATCTCCGATGTGTTGTCGGCGCAGGACATCGGCGATCTGCCCGCGCCATCGCTGGCCGACGCCATCGAGACGTTGACCGGTGCAGCCTCCACGCGCGACAAGACCGGCGCCTCGGAAATCTCCATCCGTGGCCTGGGGGCCTACCTCAGCAGCACCAACTTCAATGGCCGCGAGATCACCAACGGCAGCGGCGACCGCTCGGTGAACTTCAACATGTTCCCGGCCGAGCTGATCAACACCGTCGCCATCTACAAGACCCAGCGTGCCGACCTGATCGAAGGCGGCGTCGCCGGTACGATTGGGCTGGAGACGGTCAAGCCACTGGATTACGGCAAGCGCGCCATCCAACTGGACGGGCGGGGCAGTTGGGCCGAGTACGACAGCAAGTTCCGCAACAAGGACGGGATTGGCTGGCGCGGCACAGGCAGCTATGTGGACCAGTTCGAGTTCGACAATGGCGGCAAGCTCGGCGTGTCCATTGGCGTGCAGGCGCTGGATGGCACCGACCCGGAAGAAAGCATCACCAGTGGCTCGACCTGGTATGCCTGCGACGGCACGGCCAACACCCCGAACGCCAACTGCGTCGAACCCGGTGCGCAGGCCATTGCAGCCGGCGCGCCGTACTATCTTGTGCCCAGCAGTCGTATCTATCGTCTCAAGCAGGAGCGCAACGACCGCCAAAGCGAGTTCGCGGCCATACAGTGGAAGCCCAACGAGGCACTGGAAGTCAATGTCGATTACGAGCACACCGATCGTAACTGGCACGAGACCCGCTCGGACCTCAGTCTGTCCAACACGCGGCGCGGCATCGTCAATCGGGTAGGGGATGACAACGGCATCCTGCAGAGCTTTTCCGGAAGCACGTCGATCGATTCGACCTCGACCCTGTACGACCGCAACGAGGAATACACCGGCGGCGGCTTGAACATCATCCTGCGTCCGAGCGCGGCGTGGGAGATCTCCACCGACCTGTCGTACTCACACACCTTGCGCCAGGACACCCAACGCATGACGCGCCTGCGCGCCAACCAGCGCGATGTGGACAACACCATCGTGGCGGGGATCAGCAGTGGCAATACCGGCTACGTCAATTACGACTGGGTCAACGCCGGCGATGTACCCAGCGTCTACCTCAACCCCGCGTTCGACGTGAACAACTGGGATGCGTATACCGGCGCAGCCCGCGTGACCTCGCGCGAGACCGACAACGAGCATCGCATCAGGGCAGGGCGCTTCGATGTGAGCTACATGCCGGAAGAAGGCTTCCTGACCAAGCTCAAGGCCGGCGCGCGGGCCAGCCAGGCTGATTACCGCTTCTTCGACTACACGATCAACACCGATTTCGAGCGCACCAATCCTGCGCAAATGGCGCAGATCATTGCGGCCAACCAGGCCTGCCGTGCGCCATTCCCGCAGGACGACTTCATGGACGAGGCAGGTGGCAACACCATTTCGCGTTGGGCGTTCTTCGACCCTGGCTGCCTGTATCAGAGCTTCCGTGGCACCGATGCACTGGGGATCGACACCAGCATCCTCGACCCGGGCAACGTCGATGTCACCGAGAAAACAAAGTCGTTATACCTGATGGGCGAGTTCCGCAGCGAACTGTTCGGCATCCCGTATTCGGGCAATGCAGGGGTGCGCTGGGTCAAGACCGATGTACGGTCCGAGGGAGTGCGAGCCGATCTGGATCTGGTGGAGAACGGCGATGGCAGCATCGCGCTAAGACCTACGGGCAACTATCAGAAGCTGGTCAGCCATGCGGGCAATGACAAGCTGCTGCCCAGCATCAACGCCGCGTTCGAATTGCGCGAAGACCTGATGCTGCGCATGGGTGCCTACCGCGCGATGTCGCGCCCGGATATCGCCGATCTCGGCTCGGGCCGCAATGTCAACGTGACCGGGCTGGAAAACTTCAGCAGCCTCGAAGAGGCGCTGGGCAACATCACCGCAACAGGCAATCCCGAATCCAAGCCGATGATGTCGTGGAACGGCGACCTGTCGCTGGAGTGGTATCCCAACCCCGATACGATGCTGGCCGGCGCGCTCTATTGGAAGCAGTTCAACGGCGGTACCGAGACGGCGCTGTTCAACGAGACGTTCACCGTCGAAGGCCAGGATGTCACCGTGCCGGTACGCCGACAGGTCACCACCGACGAAAACAGCACACTGACCGGATTCGAGTTCAGCGCCGCGCATCGCTTCTCGTACTTTCCGAAGCCTTTCGATGGCATGGGCGTCAAGCTGAGCTACAACTATGCCGACAGCGATTACACGACCGAGGACTCGCGCCTGGGCGAGCAGGTCAACCCTGAAACCGGCGTCGTCACGCCGCGCATCGTCGATCCTGCGGGCCTCAGCGGTTACTCGCGCCACGTGATGTCCGGTTCGGTGTACTGGGACGTCGGTCGTTTCAACTTCCAGGCCATCGGCAAGTTCCGCTCGCAGTATTTCCAGGATTTCACCGGCAATACCGCGCAGCAGAATCGCTATTACGATGACAACACCAGCTTCGATTTCCGTGCGCGGTATCGCGTCACCAAGCAGCTGTCGCTATCGTTGGAGCTGATGAACCTGACCAACGAGCCGCGCGTGGCGTACCAGCCGAACTATGGCAATTTCCGCGAATACGTCAGCTACGGGCGACGCGCATTCTTCGGTGTACGATATCGGTTCTGAATCCAGCGGCGCGGCCACCAGTCGCGCCGTTCTTGTAACCGGCCAGCGCCATGCACGCCATTGCAGCGGGCCCGGATGTAATACAAAGGCCTTGTCTGCATGTCCGAGAACCGTCTTTACCAGTCCATCGCCGCAGAGATCCAGAAGCTGATCGCCAGCGGCGAGTATCCGCTTGGATCACGCTTGCCAGGCGAACGCGACCTGGCCGAGCGTTTCGGCGTCAGCCGCGTAACCATCCGCGAAGCGGAGATCGCGCTCGAGGCCCAGGGCCAGATTTCCATCCGCACAGGTTCGGGTGTGTACGTACTGTCCAAGCATCCAGGCAGCCACGACGGGCTACCCGACGTCTCAGCGTTTGACTTGACCGCAGCGCGTGCCGTCATCGAAGCCGAAGCCGCCGCCATGGCCGCCAGCCACGCCACGACACACGATATCGCCGAGCTGGAGCAACTACTGGCCCGGATGTCCGATCCGCGGGCTTCGTCGCAGGAATCCAGCGAAGCCGATCGCCAGTTCCACCTGTCCATTGCGCGGATTGCCGGCAACCCGGTGGTCGAGCACTGCATCCAGCTGATCTGGCGAATGCGCAATGAGCTACCCAGGGTCCAGGAAGTCTACGCGCGGGTGTGCCACGGTGACGGCGACAAGCGCAACGACGAGCACGACGTGATCCTGGACGCGATTCGCAGCCGCGACCCCTCCGCGGCAAGGGCGGCCATGCGCAACCATTTCCAACGTCTGTTCGAAGCCATGCTGGAAGCCACCGAAAGCCTGGCACTTGAAGAAGTACGCCAGAAAACCCAGCGGGACCGGGAGCGTTTCATGGCGGCAACACGCTGATCTGAAGCGGCCCTTTTTTACATAAGATGCATTATGCGAACTTCTGTTTTCATCGGAATGCCGCCTCTAACGGCTGTTCAAGGGGCCGTGTCAGTTTTTTAAATTCGTGTCCTTTTTCCTCGGATCGTGCCCCTCATTGATTTGTAAGGAC
>JBEVNH010000004.1:0-7394 GCA_040508175.1 Pseudoxanthomonas sp. | reverse complement strand
CGTCGTCGTCGTCACGGTCGTCCGCTGGAAAATGCCGAGGGTGCCGTGCAGCCACAGGCCCAGGGTGCAGGCGCACCGGCCGCACGTGCCGCAACACCCGCGACACCCGTGGCTGTGCAGGCCAACGATTCGTTCCTGACCCGCCTGGGGCGCAAGATCAAGGCTCTGGTCGGCGGCTGATCTCGCGGTAGGCGCGTTGCCTGGTGGATGCGCGGCCAAACGCGCGTTCCGCCGGGTCCGGCCAAGGGATGAAGCAACAGCCGCCTCGAGCGGCTGTTGTGCGTTTGGGGCCTCTGGAAGGACCCGCGCCGGCACCTCCATCGCACGTTGCCGGAGGTGCTGATGCCTGCTGCGGGCCATGCGCACACGTCGGCATGCAGGAGGCATGCGGCATAATCGCTGCATGACCGTCCTTCGTTTTGAAAGCGTCAGCAAGCGCTACAGCGGTGGCCACGACGCCCTCATCGATATCAACTTCGAAGTGGGCGAGGGCGAGATGCTGTTCGTCACCGGGCACTCCGGTGCCGGCAAGAGCACGCTGCTCAAGTTGATCCATCTGTCCGAGCGGCCCAGCCGCGGCACGGTGATGTTTGGCGGTCGCAACCTGCTGAAGGTGCGCGGCAACCAGGTGTCACTGCATCGGCGCGAGGTGGGCGCGGTGTATCAGGACCATCGGCTGCTCACCGATCGGACCGTGGCGGAGAACGTCTCGCTGCCGCTGATCCTGCGCGGCGAGCGCCGCGACCACATCGGCAAGCGCGTGCGCGAAGTGCTGACCCGGCTCGGCCTGGGGCATCGCGAGCGTTCGCTGCCAGGCGAGCTGTCCGCAGGCGAGCAGCAGCGCGTGGGCATTGCCCGCGCGATTGTCTCCGAGCCGCGCCTGCTGGTGGCCGACGAGCCCACCGGCAACCTTGATCCGGCCCTGGCCGCGGAGATCATGTCGTTGTTCGCCTCCATGCCCGAGCGCGGCACCAGCGTGCTGGTGGTCAGCCACGACTTGCCCCTGATCCGGCGCATGCGCAAGCGCGTACTGATTTTGGACCACGGCAAGTTGATGGATGACATCTCGCCCGAAGACCTGGCGGACTAAGGGACGATCACGATGAGCGAACGTATCGAAAACCGCCTTGCCAAGGGCGCGCGCTCGGCGCCGGGCATTTGGCTGGACCAGCACCTTTACAGCTTCGTCTCCAGCCTGGGCCGGGTGGTGCGCAAGCCCTGGTCGACGCTGCTGACCATCGGCGTGATGGCGGTGGCCTTCGCCCTGCCGCTCGGCCTGTGGCTGGCGTTGTCCAACATCCAGCACTTTGCCGGCGACGTGGAGCAGTCGCGGCAGATCGACCTGTTCTTCAAGCCGGATGTGACCGTGCCGCAGGCGCAGGCCGTGGCCCGCCAGTTGCGGCAGCGTCCGGACGTGGCCAGCGTGGCGCTGCGCACGCCCGAACAGGGCCTGGAAGAGTTCCGCAAGATGAGTGGCCTGGGCGATGCGCTCGATGCGCTGGATGGCAATCCCCTGCCGAGCCGCCTGGTGATCGTGCCGCGTGGCGATGACACCGCGCTGGCCGCCGCGCTGGTGGCCTTCCCCGATGCGGACAAGGTGTTGCACGACGCGGTCTGGCGCCAGCGCCTGGAGGGCTGGCTCGGATTCGGTGCGCGCCTGGTGGTGGTGCTGGCGACGATGTTCGGCATCGGCGCGCTGCTGGTGGTGGGCAATACCGTGCGCCTGGACATCCAGGCCAGGCGCGAGGAGATCGGCGTGCTGCAGCTGCTGGGCGCCAGCGACGGCTTCATCCGTCGCCCCTTCATCTATCTGGGCGCCTGGTACGGCCTGGCGGCCGGTCTGCTGGCGTTGGGCATGGTCGCCGCCGCCGCGGTGGCCTTGCGTGAGCCGTTGGCCGGGCTGGCGCGCAGCTATGGCAGCCAGTTCGTGCTTGGTGGTCTGGACCCACAGCGGGCGGCGCTGGTATTACTGGGCGCGTTGCTCATCGGCTGGCTGGGCGCCTGGCTGGTGACCGGTCATTATCTGCGCCAGACGCGCCCCACCCAGACCTGACGTCGAGAGCCATGTCCACAGCAGAACTGCGCCACTTGATCAGCGAAACACCCCGGATCATGGTGGTGGACGGCTCCAAGATGGTGCGCAAGCTCATCTCCGACGTCTTGACGCGCGAGTTGCCTGCGGTGGAGGTGGCCGGTTGCGCCAGTGTCGCCGAGGCGCGCAAGGCCCTGGCGGCAGGGCATGTCGACCTGGTGACCACGGCGCTGTCGCTCAAGGATGGCGATGGGTTGGAAGTGGCGCGCGCGGTGCGTGAATCGGCCGGCCAGGCCTACGTGCCGGTGATCGTGGTCTCCGGCGAGGCGCAGGCCCACCTGGAGCAGCGTCGCTTCACCGAGTTCGTCACCGATTACTTCGACAAGGGGCTGGGCCACGAAGCACTGGCCACCTTCATCCGCGGCTATGTGCAGCCTGAGGCCGTGCCCGGCGCGACGGTGCTGTATGTGGAGGACAGCCGGGTAGTGGCCGAGGCGACCAAGCGCATCCTCGAGCGCCACAGCCTGCAGGTGGTGCACGTGCTACGCGCCGAGGATGCCTTCGCACTGCTCACGGCTGAGTCGCTGGGCTTGTCCAAGCACAAGTTCGACGTGATCCTGACCGACGTCACGCTGAAGGGCGAGCTGTCCGGGGTGGATGTGGTGCAGCGCGTGCGGGTGGACTTCGATTACGGCAAGCGCCGCATGCCGATCCTGGTCATGACCGGCGACAGCAACCGCGACAACCAGTCCGCATTGCTGGTCGCCGGTGCCAACGATCTGGTGCTCAAGCCGATCGAAGAACGTCTGCTGGTGACCAAAGTGCTGTTCCAGCTGCGCCTGGCGCGCATTGGCAACGCCGGCGCCCACACCTGACGCAGGACGGCCGTGGCGGGTCGGGACGCCAGGGTCGTGTCTTCCAGCAACCCGGCGAGGGGAGTGCGTGATGCGCAAGCAGTGGAAGGGACAAGGCCGTGCATTGGCGCTGTGCCTGGTGGCAGGCCTCGGCCTGAGCGCCGTGGCAACTGCCAAGGGCCTGGGCGTGCAGGAACTGTTCGCGCAGGCGGACAGCAATCAAGACGGCAGCCTGGAGATGGCCGAGTACCGCCATTTCCTTGAACTCGGCTTCGCGCAGGACGATGCCACGGGAGACGGCAGCCTGGACCGCCATGAAATGGCGCAGGCCATGGCGCGCGCAAGCCAGGTGAAGCTCAGCGCCGATGCCCCGCAGATCCAGCGGGCCATCACCATGACCTTTCCCATGATGGACGCCGACGGCGACGGGCAGATCTCGAAAGCGGAATCGCTGCGCTACGCCGCGGAGAGCTTCAAGGCCAGCGATGCCGATGGCGATGGTCGGGTGACGCTGCAGGAGCTGCTTGCCACCCGTTCCGGCCGCGGTCGCGGGCGCTAACCACGGCGCATCGGCAATCAGGCACCGTGCGACCATGTGTGCTTTGCCGAAGGAATCGCAGGCTTGAGCGACACGCCACAGATCAAACTGGACCCCTCCTGGAAAGCGCATGTCGGCGACTGGCTGTTGCGCCCGGAGATGCAGGCACTGTCCGCGTTCCTGCGTCAGCGTAGGCGTGCAGGCGCGCAGATCTTTCCACCGGGCCCGCAGATCTTCGCGGCGTTCGATGCCACGCCGTTCGATGCGGTCAAGGTGGTGATCCTGGGGCAGGACCCGTACCACGGTGCCGGTCAGGCGCATGGGCTGTGCTTTTCCGTGCAACCCGGCGTGCCGGTGCCGCCCTCACTGGTGAATATCTACAAGGAACTGCAGCGCGATACCGGCTTCACTCCGCCGGGCCATGGGTGCCTGACGCCCTGGGCCCAGCAAGGCGTGCTGCTGCTCAATTCGGTGCTGACGGTGGAAGAAGGTCGCGCCGGCGCGCATCAGGGCAAAGGTTGGGAAGGCTTCACCGACCACGTCATCCAGGTCCTGGCCCAGCAGCGCGAGGGCCTGGTGTTCCTGCTATGGGGCAGCTACGCGCAGCAGAAGGGCAAGGTGATCGATGGCGGCCGCCATCGCGTGCTCAAGGCGCCGCATCCCTCGCCGCTGTCGGCGCATCGGGGATTCATCGGCTGCGGGCATTTTTCTGCCGCCAACACCTACCTGCAGCAGCGCGGCAAGGGCACGGTGGACTGGACGCTGCCCCCGCGCGATCAGCTCCCGTCCTGACCGCGGGCGACGCGCCGGGCTGCGATCAGGTTTTCTTCTGGGGGGTGGTTTTCCTGGCGGGGGTCTTCTTGGCCGGTGTTTTCTTGGCAGGCGTCTTCTTGGTGGTCGCCTTCTTGGCGGGGGCGGCCTTGCGACGCGGTTGCTGCTCGGTGATCGGCGGGGCTGGCATGGCCTCTTCGGTCGAGACGGTCTTCAGCTCGGACTCCAGCGCCTGCAGCAGCGGGATCATCCTGGCCTGGATGGCGCCCATCAGGTTCTGCATCAGCAGCGGCGTCTTGTCCAGCATGTGCCGGCCTGCATCGCTTTCGTAGAACTTGGTCATCGCCTTGACGTCGTCGGCGCTGAAGGTCTGCGAGTAGACCTGCACGTACAGCGGCTTCATTTCCTGCCAGGACAGCGCCTGGCGCACGATGTCGGTGGTGCGTCCCTGGATGCGCTCGACCTCGGCGCGCTGCTCGGGCGAGAGGTTCTTGCCCTGGGTCATCTGCTCGAACTGCTGGTGCTGCAGCTGCTCCATCTGCGGGATGGTCGAGGCCAGCATGCTTTCGGCGCGGGAAGCCTGCAGCAGGCGCTCGATCTGTTCCGGCGTTGGCGGTTTTTCGGCGGCCAGCGCGATCCCTGGCGTCATGCATCCGGGCAACAGCACCAGTGCCAGGAGGAAGAGCAGGGCGGAACGGGTCATGCGTTCACCGCGGAACAGGAGAGGCCGGGCATGGTGCCGCCCGCAAAGTAAATAAATGGTTAACCATCGCGGCGATGGCCGCGGACCGGCCGCGGTCATCGTGTTCCTTTTACAATCCGGCCATGGGGTACGACTGGCTGCACATTTCCACGTCTCTGCGCATTCCCGGCGATGAACTCGTCGAGCGTTTCGTGCGCGCCAGCGGCGCGGGCGGGCAGAATGTCAACAAGGTTTCCAGCGCGGTCGAGCTGCGGTTCGACATCGCCAACTCGCCTTCGTTGAGTGAGCCGCTGCGTCAGCGCCTGCTGTCCCGGCGCGACCGGCGTCTGACCGATGGCGGCGTGCTGGTGATCGATGCGCAGCGCCATCGCACCCAGGACCGCAACCGCGACGACGCGCGCGAGCGCCTGGCCGAGTTCATTGCCGCCAGCCTGTCCGTGCCCAAGCCACGCGTGGCCACCAAGCCAAGCCGCGGCGCGCAGAAGCGTCGCCTGCAGGCCAAGCGCGAACGTGGCGACATCAAGCGCGGCCGCAGCCGCGAGACCTGGGAGTGACTTTGAAGCACGACGATTTCTCCATGCCGGCCACGCCGCCCAACATGCCGCGGGTGAAGCCGAGCCGGTTCTTCCGCTGGCTCGCGCGCAACTTCATGCGGCTCAGTGGCTGGCGCGTGGTCGGACAGGTGCCGGACGTCCCGCGGCTGGTGATGATCGTGGCACCGCACTCGTCCAACTGGGACGGGGTGTGGGGCATGGCCACCAAGATCGCGCTGGGTTTCGAGGTCAAGGTGCTGGCCAAGTCCTCGCTGTTCTGGTGGCCGCTGTCGCTGCTGCTGCACAAGCTAGGGGTGATTCCACTGGACCGCAGCTCGCCGCAGGGCACGGTGCGCCAGGCGGTCGATGCGATCCGGCGCGCGGAGCAGATGTGGTTCGTGGTGACGCCCGAAGGCACGCGCAGTCGTGTGGACAAATGGAAGAGCGGCTTCTGGAAGATCGCCCGCGCGGCGGATGTGCCCATCCTGATGTGCTATTTCCACTATCCCGAGAAGATCGTCGGCATCGGCGAGCTGTTCCACCCCACCGATGACCTGGAAGCGGACATGGCCCGCATCCGCGAGTACTACCGGCCGTGGGTAGGCAAGACCCGCGGCACGGTGTGACCGCTGGTGTGCAGGCCGAGGCATCCCCGCAGGCCATCCGGCACGTGCAGGCGCGACAGCGCTGGAGTAGCGTGCCTCCCTCTTCGGTACTTCGTTTCAGGAATGTCTGCATGACCCGTACCCTCGTCCTGGCCACCGCCATCACCCTGGCGCTGGCCGCCTGCTCCGGCAAGGAGGCTGAACCCGTGAACACCGCCGCCCAGCCCGCTGCGCAGCCGCAGCGCGCCAACCCGTTGTTGACCGCCAGCACGCTGCCGTTCCAGGCGCCGCCCTTCGACAAGATCGAGGATGGTGACTACCTGCCGGCCTTCGAGCAGGGCATGACCGAGCATCTGGCCGAGATCCGCAAGATTGCCGACAGTGCCGAGCCGGCCACCTTCAACAACACCATCGTGGCGATGGAGCGCAGCGGCCAGACCCTGACCCGCGTGTCGCGCATCTTCTTCGGCCTGGTGCAGGCCGATACCAACGAAGCCCGCCAGAAAGTGCAGGAAGAGATCGCACCGAAGCTGGCCGCGCACGAGGACGAGATCAAGCTCGATCCGAAACTGTTCGCGCGCGTGAAGTCGATCTACGACCAGCGCGACGGCCTCAACCTGGAAGCCGAGGCCAAGCGCCTGGTCGAGCGCGACTACGAGGAATTCGTGCGCGCAGGCGCGCAGCTGTCCGATGCCGACAAGGCCACGCTGCGCAAGCTCAACGTGGAAGAAACCACGCTGTCCACGCAGTTCCACACCAAGCTGGTCGCCGCCGCGGCCGCCGGTGCGGTGGTGGTGGACGACAAGGCCAAGCTGGAGGGCCTGGGCGAGGGCGAGATTGCCTCGGCCGCCGAGGACGCCAAGGCACGCAAGCTCGACGGCAAGTACCTGCTGGCGCTGCAGAACACCACGCAGCAGCCGGTGCTGGGCGCGCTGAAGAACCGCGCGCTGCGGGCGCAGGTGCTGAAGGCCTCGGAAACCCGCACCGAGAAGGGCGACGCCAACGATACCCGCCAGACCGTGCAACGCCTGGCGCAGCTGCGCGCGCAGAAGGCCAAGCTGCTGGGCTTCGACAACTACGCTGCGTACAGCCTGTCCGACCAGATGGCCAAGACGCCGGAGGCCGCGCTGAAGCTGCTGACCGACACCATGCCTGCCGCCACCGACAAGGCGCGTGCGGAAGTGGCCGAGATGCAGAAGGTCATCGATGCGCAGGCCGTGGACGGCGGCGAGAAGTTCAAGCTCGCGGCCTCGGACTGGGACTTTTACGCCGAGCAGGTGCGCAAGGCCAAGTACGACCTGGACGAGTCGCAGATCAAGCCGTACTTCGAGCTGGACAACGTGCTGCAGAACGGCGTC
>JBEVNH010000199.1:0-43010 GCA_040508175.1 Pseudoxanthomonas sp. | reverse complement strand
AAGACAATGCGGTGCTGGCCGGGCTTGCAGGCTTGCTGCAGCTCCAGGCGATCGATGTGGCTGCGCTGCAGACGCCCACCCATGCCGATGGCCCCATCTCGCATGGGCTGGTGGTGTGCAACCCACCCTATGACGAACGCTTGCAGGCCGACGCCGCGCTCTACCGCAGCATCGGCGATGGTTTGCGTCATGCCGTGCCGCAATGGGCGGTCAGCCTGCTGTGTGGCAGCGCGGAGCTGGCCCATGCCACGGGCCTGCGTGCCAACAAGAAGTACCAGCTGTTCAATGGCGCGATCGAATGCGCGCTGATTGTGTGCGATCCCATTGCACCGCCGCAGCGTCCTGTCAGTGAGCCGCGCGCGTTGAGCGAAGGCGCGCAGATGGTGGCCAACCGCCTGCGCAAGAACCAGCGCAAGTTCAAGAGCTGGTTGCAGCGTGAGCAGATCAGCTGCTATCGCGTGTATGACGCCGACCTGCCCGAATACGCGGCGGCGATCGACGTCTATACCGAGGAAGGCGGCGCCGGACGCACCTTCCTGCACGTGCAGGAATACGCCGCGCCCAGCGAGATTCCCGAGGCCGATGTGCGCCGGCGTTTCAGTGAAGTGCTGGCCGCCGTGCGCGAGGTGTTCCAGGTGCCCAAGGAGCAGGTGGCGATCAAGTCGCGTGCCAAGGGCAAGGGCGGCAGCAAGTACGGCCGCTTTGACCAGCGCGGCGAATTCATCAGCGTGCGCGAGTCCGGCGCGCTGCTGCGGGTGAACCTGTTCGACTACCTGGATACCGGCCTGTTCCTGGACCATCGTCCGCTGCGCGCGCGCATGGCGGAGGAAGCACGCGGCAAGCGCTTCCTCAACCTGTTCTGTTACACCGGCGTGGCCAGCGTGCAGGCGGCAGTGGCGGGCGCCGCCTCGACCACCAGCGTGGATCTGTCGGGCACCTATCTGCAATGGTGTGCGGAGAACCTGGCGCTCAATGGCCATGGCGGCAACCAGCACCAGCTGGTGCAGGCCGATGCGGTGGCGTGGCTGGAAGCGGAAAAACACCGCTTCGATGTGATCTTCTGCGACCCGCCGACGTTCTCCAATTCCGCACGTGCGCAGGATTTCGACGTGCAACGCGAGCAGCTGCGGCTGTTGCGCGCGGCCATGGCGCGGCTGGCCACGGGCGGCGTGCTGTATTTCTCCAACAATTTCCGCCGCTTCAAGCTGGACGAAGCGGGCGTGGCCGAGTTTGCGCATTGCGAGGAGATCAGCGCCGGGACCATCCCGCCGGACTTCGAGCGCAACGCGCGCATCCATCGCGCCTGGCGCTTGACCCGTTTGATCGATTGATCGATTGATCGACCGACTGATGCAGGCGACGGGCCCGGCCGCCCGTGCCGCGCAGATCCGCTTGATCAGTGCGGCAGTGGGTTGGCTTCCAGTGCTTCGCGTTCGTCCCAGTACGCCTTGAGTTCAAGGATGCGCGGCAGGATGTCGCGAAAGGCGCTCACCATGCGCGCATCCAGGTGCGAGCCTGAGGCTTTGTCGATGGTGTCCAGCACCTGCTCCAATGGCCACGGCTCCTTGTAGGGACGGCGCACGCTCAGCGCGTCGAACACATCGACCACGGCGATCAGGCGCGCGGATTCGGGAATCTGCTCGCCAGACAGCCCGTGCGGGTAGCCGCTGCCATCCCAACGTTCGTGGTGATTGAGCGAGATTTCCGCCGCAAGCTGGAACAGGGGCGCCGTGGACTGGCTGAGGATCTGGTGGCCGATGGCCGGATGCCGACGCATGATCTCCCACTCGTCCGGTGTCAGCGGGCCCGGCTTTTTCAGCACGGCATCGGGAATGCCGATCTTGCCAGTGTCGTGCAGCGGGGCGGCCTGTTCCAGCAGCGCGGCGCGTTCCTCGTCCCAGCCGACGGCTTCGGCCAGGGCGCGTGCGTATGCGGCCATGCGCCACACATGGGTCCCGGTGTCGCTGTCGTTGTAATGGCCGGCGATGGACAGCATCTGGATCGCATCGCGGTAGCTCTGCTCCAGCGCCGAGGCCTGCACCAGCGACAGGTGCGTGCGCACGCGTGCGCGCAGCACGTAGGAAGACACCGGCTTGGTGAGGTAATCCACGCCGCCGGCCTCGAATCCCACGCGCTCGTCGGTGTCCTTGTCCAGCGCGGTGACGAAGATGATCGGGATGCGCGCGGTCAGCGGATTCTGCTTGAGCGCGATGGCCACCGAGTAGCCATCCATGTCCGGCATCTCCACGTCCATCAGGATCAGCGCGGGGTTGTGCTTGTTCACCGCGGCTAGCGCTTCGGTGCCGTTGCGGGCAAACACAAGGCGATGCTCGGCCTGCAGGATCTGGCGGACCAGCGCCAGGTTGTTGGGTTCGTCATCCACGCACAGGATCGGGCGGTGCTGCATCGGGTGTCTGTCCTTAGAGCCCGTTCCCGGGCGGCGCAGCGGCGGGCGTGTGGTGTTGCAAGAGCCACTGCCGGACCTGGGCTTCGGCTTCACGGAAAGCGAAGGCATCGATCTGTGCGTGCAGCTCTTCCAGCACGAACGCGGGAACCAGGGCGCGCAGGCCATGCAGCCGTGTCTCGATCTGCGCCGGGTCGTCGCTGTCCAGGGCCTGCAGCAGCTCGCGCAAGGCGGCGACCGCCGCCGGCGACAGCGTGGCACACCAGTCACCGGAGGCATCGCCCGGTTCGTCCAGCTCGATCCCGTCGGCGTAGGCGGCGATGGCCGCATGCGCACGGCTGGTGGCGTCCTGCAGGACGTCCAGCAGCTCGGACACATCGTTGTCGCCGTACAGCGCTTCTTCGATCTGGCCCGCGACGCGGCTGAGTTGCAGCAGCGCCAAGGAGGCTGTCGCACCGCGCATCTTGTGCACGAAGGAGATCGCGGGGGAACGATCGCCCTGGTGAAGCAGCTGGCGCAGGAGCGCTGCCGGAGCGTGGTAGTCACGCAGGAACCGCAACAGGTAACGCTTGTAAGGCGCTTCCTCGCCCCATTGTTCCATGCCGCGATAGGTGTCCAGCACCTGGGTGTCGGACAGGTCGGCCGCATGCACGGTGATTGCCGGGACCGATGCAGTGATCTCGGCGGTGGGGTCCAGGCGCGAGCTTGAACTCAGGGCCGGCGCCAGGCGCTGGATCGCTTCGATCAGCTGCTGCACGTCGAAGGGCTTGGCGACAAACCCGCTCATGCCACTGGCCACGGCCGCATCCTGCTGCTGCCGGAACGCGCCGGCGGTCAGCGCGATCACCGGCAGGTGGCTCATCTCGGGCGAGGCGCGAATGACACGCGTGGCTTGGTAGCCATCCATCACCGGCATCTGCACATCCATCAGCACCAGGTCGAAGCGCGAGGGATCCCGCTCGAGCTTGTCGATGGCGTCCTGCCCGTTCTCGGCCAGCTCGGCGGTGGCACCCTCGCTCTCCAGGATGCGCTGGGCCACCTCACGGTTGTACTCGCTGTCGTCGACCACCAGCAAGCGCAGGCCACCCAGGCGTTTCATGTCCAGCCCGCGCTTGCGGGGCGCCTCGCGACGGCCCAGCGCTTCGCCCAGCGCATTGAACAGCGACGAACTGGTGGCCGGCTTGGTGAGGATGGCATCGACCAGGCCCTGCGGCATCTGCTCGTCCAGCAGGTTCCGCTCGTAGGAGGTCACCATGATGATGACCGGTTCGCGCCCGTTGCCCTTCCGTGCGCGCAGCGCGCTGGCCAGCGCGACGCCATCCATGCCCGGCATGCGCCAGTCCAGCACGTAGGCATCGAACGGGCTGGTGCCGGCGTCGGCTTCGGACAACAGCTCCAGCGCGGCCTGTCCGCTGTGGGCATCCACCGCGCTCCAGCCGAAACTTTCAATGATGTGCACCAGGTTGCGACGGACCAGATCGTGGTCATCGACCACCAGCACGCGTTTTGCGTCTTCTGCCACCACGGGCGGCAGAGTGGATTCGCTCGTGCCGAAGGAGGCGGCGAAATAGAACTCGCTTCCACGTCCTGGTGCGCTTTGGACCTGCAGTTCGCCTCCCATCAGTTCCACCAGGCGGCGGCTAATGGTCAGGCCCAGGCCACTGCCGCCGAAGCGGCGCGTGGTGGACGCGTCGGCCTGGTGGAACGGCGAGAAGATCAGGTCCTGCTTTTCCTTGGGAATGCCGATGCCGGTATCGCGGATGGAGAACAGCAGCTTCACCTTGCCCGGTGCCTCGCTGCGGAATTTGCGCACCGACAGCACGATCTCGCCGCGGTCGGTGAACTTGATTGCGTTGCCCACCAGGTTGATCAGCACCTGGCTCAGGCGCAGCGCGTCACCCAGCAGCCAGCGTGCGCCTTCCGGCGGGGCTTCCACCACCATTTCCACCGGTTTGGCACTGACCGCCGAGCTCATCAGCGTGGCGATGTTCTCCAGCAGCTCGCCCAGGTCGAAGGCGGTGTTCTCCAGGTCGATGCGGCCTGATTCGATCTTGGAGAAGTCCAGCACGTCGTTGATGATCGACAGCAGCGCCCGGGCGGAGATGTCGATCTTGCGCGTCATCTCGCGCACCGGTGGCGACAGCTCGCCGCGATCCAGCAGGTACAGCATGCCGAGGATGGCGTTCATCGGCGTGCGGATCTCGTGGCTCATGTTGGCCAGGAAATCGCTCTTGGAGCGGTTGGCGGCCTCGGCCGCGTTGATGGCCTGTCGCAGCTCTTCCTCGCGCTGCTTGCGCTCGGTCAGGTCCATGCCCATGCCAAGGAAGCCGAGGACATTCTCATGTTCGTCGCGCAACGTGCTGATGGTCAGCAACAGCGGGATGCGGCGCCCGTTCTTGGCGATGTGCGTCCATTCCTCGGTGACGCTGCGGCCCAGGGTGGAGTCGGAGACCACCGTTTCGAAGAAGTTGATCGGCCCGTCCGGATCCTGGCCGGTGCGGGTGGCGCGTTCGTGCAGCTCATCCGGATCCAGCAGAATGTCCACGCCCTTCTTGCCCAGCAGCTCGGCAGCGCTATAGCCCAGCATTTTCTCGGCGGCGGGATTGAACAGGGTGATGCTGCCCTGACTGTCCGAGGCGATGATGGCGTAGCCGGCATGCGAGGTGATGGCGCGCTGAAGTGTGCTGGTGGCCACCAGTTGGCGCGTGCGCTCGACCACCTGTTGTTCCAGCGTGGCGTTGAGCTCGTGGATCTCGTACTCGGCGCGCTTGCGTTCGGAGATATCGGTGATGGTCGCCAGGATCTGCGCGTAGCCTTCCGAGCGCATCGCGCTCAGGCCGATTTCCACCGGGGTTTCGCTCTGGTCCTGGCGGGTGATGTACAGATCGGCGCCCAGCGATACCGGCGGCGAGTCGGGTGACTCGATCAGCTCGCGCATCGCCTCCTGCTGTGGCGCGTGCAGATCACGCGGCAGCAGGTCCAGCAGGGGGGCGCCGACCAAGGCCGCGCGGGGCTGGCCGAACAGCTCCTCGGCCTGGCGGTTGGCCAACTGGATCACGCCCTGCGCATCAAGCACCAGTAGGGCATTGGGGGAGGCCTCGACCACCATGCCGAACTGTTCCTCGGCCTGCAGCTGGCGCGACAGGTCGTGGAAGAAGTGCGAGGTGCCGATGCGCTGGTCCTGCCGGTCCAGCAGCGGTGACAGGCTGGCGAGCAGGCGCACCCGATGGCCGTCCTTGTGGCGCAGGCTGACCTTGGCGGTTCCGCCGTCGGTACGCGTGGCATCCAGCGCCTCATTGGCGATGCCATCGCCGATCAGCTGCTGCATCGGCTGGCCGATGGCTTCTGCGGCGAAGTACCCGAAGGTGCGTTCGGCTGCCGGATTCCAGTGGGTGATGATGCCTTGCGCATCCTCGGTGACGATCGCTTCGCTGGAGCTCTGCAGCATCGCGCCCAGGCGGGCCTGCTGGGCGAGGATTTGCTGGCTGCGCTGTCGGCCAATGCCCACCGCGTAGGCCAGGCCTGAAAGCAGCAACGTGACCATGACCACCGAGCCGCCGGCGATCCACGGTGAAATCTGGTTGAGCGACTCGACGAATGGCGCGGTCGCCTGCACGGTCACATGCCACTTGCGGCCGTAGACGGCGATATCGCTGGTGTCTTTCAGGTTCGATGCCTTGCCCGCGGCGGCGAAGCTTCCACTCTCAAAGAACGGCGTGCCGGCCGCTTCGCTGTCGACGATACGCAGCGCGTAGTCGTCATGGTCTTCGCTGAAGTTCTGCAGGACCTCGCGGATGCGCAGGGGCGCGTAGCTCCAGCCGATGGTCGCTTCCATGCGCTGCTCGGGCGTGTCCAGTGGGACGCCGCTGCGATAGATGGCGATCAGCAGCAGGAAGTCCTGGCGCGGCGAGCCGTCTTCGTAGAGCGCCAGCGGGCTGGTCAAGGCGGCCTCACCCGTGCGTGCCGCACGCACGGCGGCATCGTGGCGCACCGGATTGGAGGCGATATCCAGACCGATGGCGGGGGAGTTCGCACCCTGCGGCTCGATATAGAGGATGACGTAGCGGTCGCCCGTGTGCGGGGTGAATTGGCGGATGCTGAACTCAGGCACGCCATCGGCACGCGCCTGTTCGGTAAAGCTGATTTCCTCGGCCTGGGGAACGCGGCGCACATAGCCGAAACCGCGCACGCCCGGGAACTCACGCGGGTAGTCGCGCGAGCGGCTGTACTCGACGAATTGCTCACGCGTGGCGCGTGGGCCGCCGGCGCTGATGATGGCGCCGCGCGCACCGCGCAGGCCGTGTTCGTACATGTCCATGCGTTGTTGCAGCGCGTCCACTACGCTGTCGGTCAGCTCGACAAAGCGTGTTTCCTGCTCGGTGGTGTTGTGGCGATGCAATGACAGTCCAATCAGGACTGCGGCCACCAGCCCCGCAACCAGCAGGCCAATGGCATTGCGCGCCGGCGAGAAAATCGCGCCGTCGAAAATCCGTGCGGTGTCCTGAGTGGACATTGGATGCAGTTCCCCCTGTCCCCGCCACGGGTGAGGCGTCGTCGCATGTCGCCTGGAGCATCGGCATACGGCGTCTTCCGCGAGAAACGGCGGGTTCGCATGCGTCCCCTCCTGCGACACCACGGCACCAGTCCATCGGCAGGCACGCTAGCGTTGCAGTTGCGCTGATCACAGGGAACCCCGCGGCATGTACCGCGTCCCCCCGTTCACCGAAAGGAGTCTGCAACCGGCACGGGTGAAAGCGAAGTGGACAGCGTCGCCAGAGTGGAATTCTGTGAAGCCTTCCACAGCAAAACGGGCGCGCCGGCATGGAAAGCCGGCACGCTTATCGCACAACACGCGACCTTGGGTGTACGGATTGACCTCAGCGCGCAAGCAGCAGCGCGAAGTCCCCGAGCTGCGAGGTCATGGCAATGGCCAGCGCGCAGGGCGACGCGGCCATCGCGGCGGCGGCCGAGGTCCGGGTGTCCGGCGGGAAGGCCCGGTATTGCGCGTCGTCGGACAGGGCATCACGGACCACGTAGCCCATCAGCACGTTGACTACTTCGCCCAGTGCATCCAGGGCGAGCTCGTCATCGCAGCGCTCCGGCGGGATGGACAGGAAGGCGGTGGCCAGCCGGGTGGCCGTCTCTGCGCTGCAGGCCAGGCCGACGACCATGGGTTGCTCGGCCTCGATCCGGACCTGCGCGCTGATGCTGTACAGCGACAGGGCGTCTGCGGACGTCAGGGCCTGCGCGGGCTGGCAGTGGCTGCCGAACAGGCGGGGGAACAGTCGCACGCTGGTATTGATGGCGCTGGTGGCCAGGTCCGACAGCGGATGAGTGCTGACGCTTTCACCCAGTAGGCGCGCAGCATCGTCCTGTTCCTGGCGGTGGGCGGCCAGCTCGGCCTCCAGGCGCGTCCTGTCCAGGGCGTCCTGCTCGACCAGAATCTCGCCGAACAGCTTGCGCTGGGCCTTCTGGGCGGCGAGCAACTCATTGACCTGGGCGCTGTCCAGCAGCCCCATGTCTTCGGCGATATCCCCAAAGCGGCGGTCTTCCACGCGCTGGCGGTCGTTGATGCGCTTGGCCTGGGCGGCGGTCAACAGGCCGCGTTGCTGCGCCAGCTCACCGAGTGTCGGGTTGGAGGCGCGCTGGGCATCCAGCGCCTCCAGTAGCTGCTGCGGGCTGATGACGCCTTTTTCCAGCAGGAACTGGCCAAAGAATTTTGCTGCCATGGGAAACCTCGGATCGATGCAACGAAGGGAATGGCGGTGAGGTCAGGCCAGCACGCTCTGCAGGATCCGCTCCATGTCCGCCGGATCGATCGGCTTCTGGAGATAGGACTTGGCGCCAAGGCGGAGGCAGTCTTCGATGTCGCGCTGCGCACCGAGCGAGCTGAGGATGACGACACGGGCGTCGGGATCGTGCGCCAGGATGCCGCTCAGGCCCTGCTTGCCGTCGCACTCGGGCATGACCAGGTCCATCAGGACCAGGTCCGGCTTGAGTTCGCGGTACTGGGTGATGGCGTCGCGGCCATTGCCTGCCTCACCGACCACCTCGAACCCGGCATCGGTCAGCTGTTGCGTGGCCAGCATGCGCAGGGCGCGTGAGTCGTCACACAGCAGGACGGTCGGGCGGGTAGACATGGCAAGGTTCCTCTTGAATGGGATGGGTGCCCACAAACCAGGCATCTCCCATGCGTATCGACCTGCGCCGCCGATTCTTTATCGCCCAGACGCCAAAGCGTGCTTCACGGCTTGCAGGCATCCCTGACTTCAGGCTCCAGGGCCTTGGCGCGTGCCTCGCCACCCAGTGCCTGGGTGTATTCGCGCCGAGACTTGGCCTGCTCGCAGGCCTCGGGGTTGCGCGCCGCGCCGATCACGGTCGTGGCGGCCGGTTGAACGCGTCCGCCGCCTCGTCCGGCTTCGGCCTGCATGCGGCGGTGCGCGTTCTCCAGATCTTGCGCATGGCGCTGACGTTCCTGCCAGGTCAGATTCGGGTCCTTGACCAGCTTGCGGGACTGTCCGGTGTCCTGCTCTGGCGGACATTGCATGGTCTGGTAGATCTTGCCCTGCGGCCCATTGCAGACATGCACCTGCTGGGCGGTCGCAGCGCCTGCACACACGTACAGCACGGCCAAAGCGGTCGAGCGCATCATCGGTCTGGTTCCCCCTGAGCGCGGGAGAATACCCAAAACCCGTTGGCGTGTTCAGTCTTTTATGCGGGCGTGGGGGCGGTGACCGCTGAGTTCGTGGCCAACATCGGGGCGGAACTTCAGATGCCACCACGTCGAGGTCAGCGAGATGACCGTGATGATGGCGAACACCACCGAGAAATCCACAAGCTGCGGTTGCGCATGGCCGCCGAACTTCATGGACAGCGCCAGCAGCATCGCGCCCGTGCACACGCCGACCGACAGCAGCAGTTGCTGCAGGGTGGTGTAGAGGCTGCTGGCCGCGCTCATGCGGTTGGTCGGCATGGCTTCGTAAGCCACCGTGTTGTAGGCGCTGAACTGGAAGGACATGAAGCCGCCGCAGCACACCAGCAGGGCGAACATCAGGGCCGGCGGCCAGCCCGGCCGGAAGAACGCGCAGACCAGGTAGCCCAGGCTGGCCAGCACGCCATTGACCAGCAGGAAGTTGCGGTAGCCAAAGCGGCGCAGCAGTCGCGGCGCCACCATGCGGCTGAGCAGTGCGCCCATGGCCGTGGCCAGCACCAGTCGGCCGCTTTGCGCGGCGCTGTAGCCAAAGCCGAGCTGGAACATCAGCGGCAGCAGGAAGGGGTGTGCGCCCTGGGTTACCCGCACCAGCGAGCCGCCGATTACCGAAAGTCGGTAGGAGTCGATGCGCAGCAGGGTCAGATCCAGCAGCGGCGTCGGATGGCGGCGGGCGTGCCACACGTAGCCCAACGTAGAGGCCGCGCCGACTGCAAGCAGGAGCAAAGCACAGGCCAGGCCGTCGCGTTGGCTGACCATTTCCAGCCCGAACAGCAGGCTGCCCAGGCCAATGCCGCACAGCACGAAGCCCCGCAGGTCGAATGGCATCGGCCTGGACTCGGTCGGAATCTCGGGGATGAAGCGACGCACCAGCAGGTAACCGGCCAGGCCGATCGGCACGTTGATGTAGAAGATCCAGCGCCAGTCCAGGTAACTCACCAGCAGGCCGCCGACGGGCGGCCCGAGCATGGGGCCCAGGAACGCCGGTACCAGCGTCCAGGACATGGCCGAGACCAGATGCCGACGTTCAACCGTGCGCAGCAGGATCAAGCGGCCCAGGGGCGCCATCATCGCGCCGCCTGCCCCCTGCAGCAGGCGCGCGGCCACCATCCACGGCAGGCTGCCCGCCGTCGAGCAGGCGATCGACCCGATCACGAACACCCCGATTGACGCGGAAAACACCCGCCGCAGGCCGAAGCGGTCGGCCATGGCGCCGCTGGCGGGGATCAGCACCGCCAGCGCCAGCAGGTAGGCGGTCAGGGCGATGCTCATCGCTGGCGCCGGCACGCCGAATTCCAGCGCCATGGTTGGCAGCGCGGTGGCCAGCACCGTGGCATCCAACTGCTCCATGAAAATGGCGCAGGCGATGATCAGCGAGATCAGCCGGTAGTCGGGATAGCGCTGCGCCGGTGGGGTACCGACGCCTGCATGGTCGAGCCGTGTCACGTGGGTGGGGCCTTGGCGGACGCGACAAAGCAGCCGAGGCAGCGGCACACGCTGCAAACGTCCTAGAGGGAGCGATGCGCGCCGATGGCGCATCGCAGCATTGCCATTATTCGCCTGCCGTGCGTGCAGGGCAACCGCGACCGTCGTATCCGCGCCTTGCATGCGCAATCGGTATTGCTTGATGCAGCCTGCGCATACAGACATCGCACGCGACGAAGGTCTGCAGCGCGATGGCGGGCCCTCAGCGCTCCAGCCACAGGCTGCCGGCATGCAGCAGCAGGCCGATCAGGCCACCGACCAGCGTGCCGTTGAAGCGGATGTACTGCAGATCACGGCCCACGCCCAGCTCCAACTGCTCCACCAGGTGGCGCTCGTCCCAGCTCTTGACGGTCTGGGCGATGTGCTCGGTCACGCCGCTGCGCAGGCGGGCGGTCAGCTTTTCCGCCGCGTTGAGCATGTGGTCGTTGAGCGCCTGGCGCAGCGCGGGGTCGCGCTCCAGCGTTTCACCCAGTGCTATCAGGCTGCGCTCCAGGTGGCCGGCCAGGGTCGAGTCGGGCGATGAAAGGTTCTCACGCAGGCTGCTGTGGATCTGGTCCCACAGCCCCTGCACGTAGTCCTGCACGGCCGGGTGGTCGATGATCTGCTGCTTGATGACCTCGATGCGTTCGGCCAGGGCCGGGTCGTCGCGCAGGCGTTCGATGTAGCGGGCGACGGCTTTTTCGTAGTCCTTGCGCAGGGGGTGCTCACGCTCGGTGAGGACCTGCTGCAGTTCTTCCAGCGCGGCGCGTGCGAGCCGCTCGGCCAGGCTGTCGCCGATCTCTTCAATGGGTTTGATCCAGTCCACCGTGCCGACCAGCTTGGGCCATTCGCGCCGTGCATAGCGCACGATCAGCATCGAGGCGCGGGCCTTGATGCGCTCGTCGTCCAGCCAGATCGCGATGCGCTTGAGTGCCTCGTCCAGCAGCACGTTGTGGCGGCCATCGGCAGTGAGCAAGCCCAGCACTTCACCTGCGGTACCGGCGGCATTCCAGCCGCGCAGGCGGGTGACGACAAACCGCAGGATCGCCCGGCGCACGGCTTTTTCATCCAGCAGGTCCAGTGCCTGCAGCGCCCAGCCGCGGGCCATGTCGGCCAGTTTGCGGGCCTGCCCGGGCTCGGCCAGCCACTGGCCCAGGCGCGTGGCCGGGTCGAACACCTGCAGCTTGGCCATCAGCGATTCGGGCGCCAGGAACTGGTCGCGCACGAACACCGCCAGTCCATCGGCCAGGCGGTCCTTGCCACGCGGCAGGATGGCGGTATGCGGGATCGGCAGCCCCAGCGGGCGCCGGAACAAGGCCACCACCGCGAACCAGTCCGCCAGTGCGCCGACGGCGGCGGCCTCGCAGAACGCGGCGACCCAGGCCCACGCGCCATGCTGGCCCATCAGATGGCTCAGCACGAAGCCGGCCAGCATCAGCACCAGCAGGCCGGTGGCCAACGCTTTCATGCGCCGCAGCTGCGCGCGGCGCGGATCTGCAGCGTATTGCGGTAAAGAACCCATCGCGCGGAGTGTAGCGGCAGGCCGTGACGTCGATGGCGACACGGCGCGGTCGACTGCCTGGCCTCAGTCCAGCTTCCCGATCACCTCGGCCAGGGTGTTGAAGATGCGGTCGATGTGCTCCTTCTCCACGATCAGCGGCGGTGACAGGGCCAGGACATCGCCGGTGATGCGCGTGAGCATCTGCCCGTCGTTGAAGGCACGGGTGAAGGCGTCGAAGCCGCGCGCACCGGGGCTGGCATCCGCGCGCGGAGCGAACTCCACTGCACCGATCAGCCCGTAATTGCGCACGTCCACGACATGTGGCAGACCTTTGAGCGAGTGCAGTCCGGCCTGCCAGTAGTCGCCCAGTTCGATGGCTTTTTCGAACAGGTTCTCTTCCGCATACGTGTCCAGCGTCGCCAGCGCGGCGGCGCAGGCCAGTGGATGGCCGGAATAGGTGTAGCCATGGAACAGGTCGATGGCGCTGTCCGGCCCCTGCATGAAGGCGTCGAAGACGCCGTCGCTCACCAAGACCGCGCCCATCGGCACCGTGCCGTTGGTGAGGCCTTTGGCGGTGGTCATCAGGTCGGGGGTGACCCCGAAGCGCTGCGAGGCGAAGGCCTTGCCGACACGGCCGAAGCCGGTGATCACCTCGTCGAAGATCAGCAGCACGCCGTGCTTGTCGCACAGCTGGCGGATGCGCTTGAGATAGCCCTCCGGCGGCAGGATCACCCCGGCCGAGCCGCTGATCGGCTCGATGATCACCGCGGCAATCGTGGAGGCGTCATGCAGCGTGATGACACGCTCCAGCTCTTCGGCCCATTCCACCCCGTAGGCCGGCAAGCCTTTGGAGAAGGCGTTGCGCTCCAGGTCCAGCGTGTGGCGCAGGTGATCCACGCCAGGCAGTCCCGGACCGAACCACTTGCGGTTGTTGGGCAGCCCGCCCACGGCGATGCCGCCGAAGCCCACACCGTGATACGCCTTCTCGCGACCGATGAACCGCGTGCGCTGGCCCTGGCCCCGCACGCGGTGATACGCCAGCGCGATCTTCAGCGCCGAGTCCACCGATTCGGAGCCGGAATTGGTGAAGAACACATGGTTGAGGTGGCCGGGCGCCAGCTCGGCCAGACGCTCGGCCAGCTTGAACGGCAAGGGCGAGGCCATGGCGAAGTTGGGCGCGAAGTCCAGGGTGCCGACCTGTTGGCGGATGGCCTCGACAATGCGCGGGCGCGCATGCCCGGCGTTGACGCACCACAGGCCGGCGCAGGCATCCAGGATCTGCCGGCCTTCGACATCGGTGTAGTACATGCCAGAAGCGCTGGCCAGCAGGCGTGGCTTGGCCTTGAAGGCCTTGTTGGCGGTGAACGGCAGCCAGAACGCGTCCAGGTTGCCAGGCACCTGCGTGGCCTGTTCGGCGTAATAGGCGGCCAGCGAATCGGAAGGCGAGGACTCGGCGCGCATGCTCAGGCTCCAGCGGGCGATGAAAGGATGCCTGCAAGGGTAACGCCTGCCGACGCGTGCACCGGTCCAGAGGAGCGCGGCACCACCGCCGCGGAGATGTGCGGCTATGCTGGCGCGCCCGACCTTCACACCGTTGCCTGCATGCGCGACCTGCTTCCCGTCCTGCCCGATCTATTGCCGCCTGGTGTGTTCCTGCGCGAGGGCGTGGTGCCGCGTGCGCTGTCGTTTTACGGCTTGATCGCCTTCGACATGGACTCGACGCTGATCAACATCGAGTGCATCGACGAGATCGCCGATGCGGTAGGCAAGAAGGCCGAGGTCGCGCAGATCACCGAGGCGACCATGCGTGGTGACATCCCGAACTTCCGCGAGAGCCTGCTGGCGCGCGTGGGCTTGCTCAGGGGCGTGCCGGTCCAAGCGCTGCAGTCCGTCTACGATACGCGGCTGCGGCTCAACCCCGGTGCCGAGGCGCTGGTGCAGGCGTGCCGCGATGCAGGCCTGAAGGTGCTGCTGGTGTCTGGCGGTTTTACCTTCTTCGCCGAGCGCCTGCGGGCGCGGCTGGGGCTGGATTTCGTGCGCTCCAACCTGCTGGAAATCGAGGGTGACCAGTTGACCGGCCGTGTGCTGCCGCAGGCCTGGGGCGATGTCTGCGATGGCGAGATCAAACGCAGAACGTTGCTGGAGGTTGCTTCGCTGCTGGGCATCGATGCGACCCAGACCATTGCCGTGGGGGATGGCTCCAACGATATCCCAATGATGCAGGCCGCCGGTCTGTCTGTGGCGTACCACGCCAAGGCACGCGTGCGAGAACAGGCCGACGTGGCCATCGATGCCGGCGGCCTGGACCGACTGCTTTCGTTGTTGCAGATCCCTTGAATTGACGGGTTTCGCGCAGGACTCGTCACTGCTGCAACCAATCGTTCACATTGCGGACAAACGTGACAGAATTCTTCCGCTTTTCAGGATTGGTTTCGCCCACGATGTCGACTGTCGCCGCTTCCGCCCCCTTGAATTCGCCTGCCCGCGTGCTGCTGGCGAGCCTCATCGGCACCACGATCGAGTTCTTCGATTTCTATATCTACGCCACGGCGGCGGTGTTGGTCTTTCCGCATCTTTTCTTCCCGCCGGGCGATGACACCGCCGCGACACTGTCCTCGCTGGCCACGTTTGCGGTGGCCTTCGTCGCGCGTCCGGTCGGCTCGGCGCTGTTTGGCCATTTTGGCGATCGCATCGGTCGCAAGGCCACGCTGGTCGCGGCGTTGTTAACGATGGGGATTTCCACCGTGGTCATCGGCCTGCTGCCGAGCTACGCCTCAATCGGCGTGTTGGCGCCGGCGCTGCTGACGCTGTGCCGTTTTGGCCAGGGACTGGGGCTGGGCGGCGAGTGGGGCGGTGCGGTGTTGCTGGCCACCGAGAATGCACCGCCGGGCAAGCGCGCCTGGTACGGCATGTTCCCGCAGTTGGGTGCGCCGCTGGGCTTCTTCCTGTCGGCCAGCTCGTTCCTGCTGCTGGGCGCGATGATGAGCAACGCGCAGTTTCTGGCCTGGGGCTGGCGCCTGCCCTTCATCGCCAGCTCGCTCCTGGTGGTGGTGGGGTTGTGGGTGCGGCTGAAAATCCACGAGACGCCGGACTTCCAGAAGGCGCTGGATCGCAACACCCGCGTGCGGCTGCCGCTGGGCACCGTGATGGGCAAGCACTTCGGCCCGATGCTGATCGGAACGCTGGGCGCGTTCGCCACCTTCGTCCTGTTCTATCTGATGACCGTGTTCGCGCTGGGCTATGGCACCTCGGCGCTGCAGTACACCCGCAGCGAATTCCTGCTGCTGCAACTGGTGGGCATCCTGTTCTTCGCCGCCGGCATCCCGATTTCCGCGCGTTATGGGGACAAGCGCAACACGCGCACGGCCATGATCGTGGCCAGCGTGGGGATCTTCTGCTTCGGCCTGGTGATGTCCCGGCTGTTCCTGGCCAGTCAGCCGATGATGGTGCTGGCGTTCTTGTCGCTCGGCTTCTTCGTCATGGGCCTGACCTACGGCCCGGTGGGCACGTTGCTGGCAGAGCTGTATCCGACCGAGGTGCGCTACACCGGCGCGTCGCTGTCGTTCAATTTCGCCAGCATCATCGGCGCGGCGCCGGCGCCCTACGTGGCCACCTGGCTGGCCAAACAGTACGGGCTGGCCTCGGTCGGCTGGTACCTGTCTGCGGCGGCGGTGGTGACCATCCTGGCGCTGCTGGTGACGCGCCCGGCAAAAGTGGGCTGAGGCCTTCGGCGCTCCGGCTGCCTCAGCGTAGGGCGGCGGTGCGGGGCGCGGCCCAGCCAGGTGTTTTCCGGTACTGACGCGCGCGCATGCCAGGTCACTGGGCGTGTGCGTCCCGTGGCGGTTGCCTGGCGCCGCATCGACGCCGCGCGTGCTTCAGGCCGTCGCCTCGACGCGATTGCGGCCGTCGGCCTTGGCCAGGTACATGCGGCGGTCGGCTTCGGACAGCATGGCCTGCAGGTCGCTGCGGTAGGTCACGTCAGTGAACACGCCCACGCTCACGGTCAGCCGCAGGATGTCCTTGGCCACGGGGATCTGCAGCGCGGAAATGCGCTTGCGCAGGCTTTCGAAATGCGCACCCGCCTGCTCGGCATCCAGGTCTGGCGACAACAGGACGAATTCCTCGCCGCCGAAGCGCCCGATCACATCGCTGGCACGCGCGTGGTCCTGTACGGCATGGGCCACCGCGCGCAGCGCAATGTCGCCCACTTCGTGGCCCCAGGTGTCGTTGATGCGCTTGAAGTGATCGATGTCCAGCATCGCCGCTGCCACCGGGCGCTGCTCGGCCTGCAGGCGCGGCAGCAGGCGCAGGCCTTGTTCGATGAAGTGCCGGCGGTTGGGCAGGCCGGTCAGGTAGTCGCGTGTGGCCAGGTCCTGCAGCGTACCGATCAGCTCCAGCTGGTCGATGTTCTGTGAGACACGGCAGAAGAACTCCTCGCGCGAGAATGGCTTGCGCAGGAAGTCGTTGGCGCCGGACTTGAGGAAACGCGGGATCAGCGACGCGTCGGAGTTGCCCGACAGGCCGATCACCGCGACACGGTCGCGCGCACGGGTGCCGCGCAGGCGACGGATGAACTCGACACCTTCCATGCCGGGCATTTCCTGGTCAACGATCGCCAGGCGGATGTCCGGATTGGCCTCCAGCACTTCCAGGCCCTTGTGGCCGTCCTCAGCCTCCAGCACCCGGTAGCCGTACAGCTGCAGCAGGCCGGCGGCATAGGCGCGGGCCGAGGCCGAGTCGTCCACCACCAGTGCGGCGATATGGCGGTTGCGCTCCAGCCGGCGCACCAGCCAGACCAGGTAGTCCACGCTGTCCGGGGTGCTCTTGAGCACGTAGTCGATCACGTGTTGGCCGAGGATGCGCTGGCGCAGCTTTTCGTCGTAGAAGCCGCTGACCACCACGGTGGGAATGCTTTGCTCGGCGAAGAAGGACACGATGGTGTCCGCGTCGCCGTCGGAGACGGTCAGGCCGGTCAGCGCCAGGAACCAGGGGCCGTCCTGCTCGATGGCGCGCTGGGCCTCGGCCAGGGACGAGGCGACGGTGACCGGGATTTCCAGCCGGGTTTCGATGGCCTCACGCAGCATCCCGGTGAAGGCGCGCGAGTTCTCCACCACCAGCACGCGCTGTGGCAGGGCCTCGCCGGATTCCGGCGGGTGGGGCAGCACCAGGGCGCTGGCTCGCATCAAGGCAATCGATCCGAAGAGGGACTGCCTGCGGTATCGGCACGCGCTGCGGGGACTTTAGCCACGTGGGCACCCCGTCACGCATCAAGGATGACCGGATTGGCATCGCCGTCCCATCGGCCTGCGGGTTAAAGTCGGGCCATCGCGTCGTTTTCGCACCGTCAGTGCGGGTCGGCCAGCAAGACCGAGGTGAGGATGGACAGGATCAAACAATGCGCGCTGGGCAGCGTGTTGCTGGCCGCAGGCGTGCTGCTGACGGGCTGCGACAGGGCGCCCGAGCGGCCGGCTGGCCCCAGCAAGGTGCTCAATGTCTACAACTGGAACGACTATCTGGCCGACGACACGGTGCCGGCGTTCGAACGCAGGACCGGCATCCGGGTCACCTACGACGTGTTCGACAGCAACGAGATGGTCGAGGCTCGCCTGCTGGCGGGCTCCACCGGCTACGACGTGGTGGTGCCCACGCTGAACTTCCTGGCCAGGCAAGTGCAGGCCGGTGTGTTCCAGCCGCTGGACAAGACCAAGCTGCCGAACCTGGCCAATCTCGACCCGGAGTTGATGCGGCGCATGGCCGCACAGGATCCGGGCAATGCGTACGGCGTGCCGTACATGTGGGGCACCACCGGCGTTGGTTTCGATGTGGACAAGGTGACGCGGATCCTGGGCAGCACCGAGGCGACCGGGAGCTGGGACATCATCTTCAAGCCGGAGCTGATCTCGCAGTTCAAGGCGTGCGGCGTGACGCTGCTGGACACGCCGAGCGAGCTGATCCCCATTGCCCTGCATTATCTGGGCGAAGATCCCAACAGCACCGACCCGGCGGTGATCGGAAAGGCCGCCGCGCTGCTGGCGCAGATCCGGCCGTACGTCACCAACTTCCACTCTTCGCAGTACATCGATGCGCTGGCCAATGGCGATACCTGTCTGGTGGTCGGCTGGTCGGGCGACGTGATCCAGGCACGCAACCGCGCGCGCGAGGCCGGCAATGGCGTGAAAGTCGGTTATGCCATCCCCCGGGAGGGCGCGCCACTGTACGTGGACGTGCTGGCAATCCCGAAGGATGCCAAGAACGTGGACAACGCCTATGCCTTCATCAACATGCTGCTGGACCCGAGCGTTGCTGCGAAGAACTCTGACGTCATCAGCTATCCCAACCCGGTGCCGGCCTCGCGCGCGCTGATGGACCCCGCCATCGCCCGGGATCCGGCGATCTACCCGTCCCAGGAGGTGCAGGACAAGCTGTTTACCTTCGCCATCATCGCGCCCGAGACGGACAAGCTGTATACCCGCGTGTGGAACGACTTCAAGACCGGGCGTTGATGGCCGGCCTGGACCAGGCGGCGGCGCACGCGTACCTGCGCCTGCGCGGCGTCAGCAAGCACTTCGAGCGCACGCTGGCGCTTGACCACACCGACTTGGACGTCGCCCGCGGCGAGATCTTCGCGCTGCTGGGTGCGTCCGGCTGTGGCAAGTCCACGCTGCTGCGCTGCCTGGCGGGGTTCGAGACGCCCAGCGCGGGCGAGATCTTCCTTGATGGCCAGTCGCTGGCGAACGTGCCGGCGTACGCGCGACCGGTGAACATGATGTTCCAGTCCTATGCGCTGTTTCCGCACATGAGCGTGGCACAGAACATCGCATTCGGATTGAAGCAGGAGCGCTTGCCCAAGGCCGATATCGCCGCACGCGTGGCGCAGATGCTGGCGCTGGTGCAACTGGAGCCACTGGCACAACGCAAGCCGCATCAGCTTTCCGGTGGGCAGCAGCAGCGCGTGGCGCTGGCGCGTGCACTGGCCAAACGGCCCAAACTGCTGTTGCTCGATGAACCGATGGCCGCGCTGGATCGCCAGCTGCGCACGCAGATGCAGCTGGAGCTGGCCGGCATCCTCAAGCGCAGCGGCGTGACCTGCGTGCTGGTGACGCACGATCAGGAAGAGGCCATGTCCATGGCCGACCGCATCGCGCTCATGGACGCCGGCCGCATCTGCCAGGTCGGTACGCCCGAGGCGATCTACGCGCGGCCGGCCAATCGCGCCGCCGCGCGTTTCATTGGCTCGGTCAACCTGTTCGACGCCGTCGTGGCGCAGGACGGGCATGGCCGATTGGTTTTGCAGTCCGCCAGCATCGCCGCGTCGCTGCAGGTGGAAGGCCTCCAGGCAGGTCTTGGGCAAACGGTCGCGCTGGCGGTGCGCCCGGAGCAGATCCAGCTGGGGCGTGAGGCGCCGACGCAACGGCATAACTGTTTGCAGGGTGTCATCGAGGCGTCGGCTTACTTCGGCCGCCACGCGGTCCATCACGTGCGCCTGCCGGGCGGCGAGCGGGTCATGGCCGATGCCGCGCATCTGCGTCAGCACGCCGGCGCCGGCTTTTGCCGTGGCGAGGCGGTGTGGCTATGGTGGGACGCGCGCGATGGCGTGGTGCTGCTCGAATGAGCGCAGGCAGGTCCAGGCGCCTGTTGCGATGGCCAACGCTGGCGCGGCGCTGGTCGCTGATCGGTGTGCCGTATCTCTGGATGGCGCTGCTGTTTGCCGTGCCGTTCCTGATCGTGCTGAAGATCTCGCTGGCGTCGCTGGCCATCGCCATGCCGCCTTACACACCGCTGTGGGTCTCCAGCGGCGGCGGCATCGCGCTGCAGGCGCACCTGGACAATTACCGCGCGCTCTTCACCACGCCGGTCTATGTGCTGGCTTTCCTGGGCTCGCTCAAGATCGCGCTGGTGTCCACCGCGCTAATGCTGCTGCTTGGCTATCCGTTGGCATACTGCATCGCGCGCTTGCCGCCGGCGCGGCGCGACCTGGCGCTGATGCTGGTGGTGTTGCCGTCGTGGACCTCCTTCCTGCTGCGCGCCTACGCCTGGATCGGGTTGCTCAAGGCCAACGGCCCGTTGGGCCTGCTGTTGCAGAAGACCGGCGTGGTCGCGCTGCTGCGCACGTTGGGCTGGATCGACGGCCACCAGCTGCTCTACACGCCGGTCGCGGCGTATCTGGGCATCGTCTATTGCTATCTACCCTTCATGGTGCTGCCGCTGTACGCCAACCTGGTCAAGCACGATCCGCGCCTCCTGGAGGCCGCCTATGACCTGGGCGCGCGACCGGGGCGTGCGTTCGTTTCAATCACCTTGCCGCTGTCGCGTGCCGGCATCGTCGCCGGCTGCATGCTGGTGGCGATCCCCGTCGTGGGCGAATACGTCATCCCCGAACTGATGGGCGGGCCTGACACGCGCATGATCGGCCGCGTGCTGTGGAACGAGTTCTTCGCCAACCGCGACTGGCCCAAGGCCTCCGCGATCGCCGTGGTGATGCTGGCGCTGCTGCTGGTGCCGATCCTGTGGTTCAACCGTTTGCAGCGACGGCAACTGGGCCAGGCGCGCACGTGAGCCCGGCCGGCGCACGCTGGAGCGCTCGCCTGGTGCTGCTGCTGGGCTTTGCCTTCCTCTATCTGCCCATCGCCTCCCTGATGGCGTCTTCGTTCAATGCCTCGCGGCTGGCGACGGTGTGGTCGGGCTTCTCGCTACGCTGGTATGGCGAACTGCTGCGCGATGGCTCGCTGCTCGCTGCTGCATGGGTCAGCCTGAAAGTCGCCTTCTGGACGGCGAACACCGCGCTGGTGCTGGGCACGATGGCGGCCCTGGTGCTGACGCGGATGCGGCGCTTTCGCGGGCGCACGCTGTTCGCCGCGCTGGTGACCGCGCCGCTGGTGATGCCGGACATCATCATCGGCCTGTCGCTGCTGCTGTTGTTCGTGGCGGTGGGCGGCGTGCTGGGTAGCGCGCCGCATGGCGCGATCCCGATCTGGCTGGCCCACACCACCTTCACCCTGGGTTTTGTCAGCGTGCTGGTCTCCTCGCGCCTGCAGGAGCTGGACCCGGCCCTGGAGGAGGCGGCGATGGATCTGGGAGCAGGGCCGGTGCGCACGTTCTTCCAGGTGACGCTGCCGGTGATCGCGCCGGCGATGGTCGCAGCCTGGCTGCTGGCGTTCACGCTGTCGCTGGATGACGTGGTCATCGCCAGTTTCGTCGCCGGTCCAGATGCCACGACGCTGCCGGTGAAGGTGTTCTCCTCGGTGCGCATGGGCCTGAGCCCCAAGATCAACGCCCTGGCCACGCTGATGATGGTTGGTGTGTCCTTGCTGGCCGCGCTGGCCTGGGGGTGGCGGGCGCGTAGCGAACGCCACCAGCGCATGACCCACATCGGGCCGGCGTGATCCGCCTGGGTTTTTCAATTCTGCACCATCAAGTACAGTATCGGCCTTCGCAGCCCCTACGCATGGGTACGGTCAGCATCCCGCGACTGTCACTCACCCGCCTCTGAAAGGATCCGAGCTTGAGCGAGAACACCGACCCGCAGCGCCAGGACGCTGCCGATGCGCCGCAAGGCGAGGATACCGACAAGAAAAAGCCCTCTCCGCTGAAGAATCCGCGGGTGAAGTGGACGCTGATCCTGGTCGGGGTGGTGGTGGTGGTGGTGCTGGCGGTGTGGTTCATCCACTGGCTGCTGGTCGGCCGCTACATGCAGGAAACCAACAACGCCTACCTGCGCGCCGATGCGGTCTCGGTGGCGCCGCGGGTCAATGGCTATGTCACCGAGGTGTTCGTCAAGGACGACCAGCTGGTGCGCAAGGGCGCGCCCTTGCTGCAGATCGATGACCGCACCTACAAGGCCACGCTGCAGCAGGCCGAGGCCGCTGTCGCGGTGCGCCAGGCTGATATCGCCGCGGCCGAAGCCGGTCTGGCGGGCTATCGCTCGCAGCTGGTGCAGGCCCGGGCGCAGCTGGTCTCGGCCTCGGCCACGCTGAAATTCGCCCAGGCCGAGGTCAAGCGTTTCGCGCCTTTGGCCTTGTCCGGTGCCGACACCGAGGAGCACCAGGAAAGCCTGGTGCACCAGCGTGACCAGGCCAAGGCTCAGGTGGAAGCCGCGCAGTCGCAGGTCGAGGCTGCACAGAGCCAGATCCAGGCGGGACAAGCGCAGCTCGAGCAGGCCGGCGCCGGCCTCAAGCAGGCCCAGGCCGATGCCGATCAGGCCGGCGTGGCGCTGGAAGATACGCGCCTGACCGCGGCCATCGACGGCACCATCGGTGACAAGACCGTGCAGGTCGGCCAGTTCCTGGCGGCCGGCACGCGCACCATGACGGTGGTGCCGGTGCAGACGCTGTACCTGGTCGCCAACTTCAAGGAAACCCAGGTCGGTCTGATGCGGCCGGGACAGCCGGTGGAGATCGAAGCCGATGCATTGTCCGGCGTGGCCCTGAAGGGCACGGTGGAAAGCATCTCGCCCGGCACCGGCTCGCAGTTCGCGCTGTTGCCGCCGGAAAACGCCACCGGCAACTTCACCAAGGTCGTGCAGCGCGTGCCGGTGCGCATCCGCGTCGATGCCGGTGCCGAGGCGCGCAGGGTGCTGGTGCCGGGCATGTCGGTGGTGGCCACCGTGGATACGCGCTCGGCCAAGGACGCCAAGGACAAGACCCAGGACGAAGCCGAGCAGCGCGACGCCGGGCGGGATGAGGCCACGCGTTGAGCGCGCAGGCCGCCAGTGCAGGCGGGCAGGGCCAGGCCAGGCCCCGCAACGCCGATACCGGAGCGTGGCTGGCGGTGGCGGCCGGCACCATCGGCTCGTTCATGGCAACGCTGGATATCTCCATCGTCAACGCGGCCTTGCCGACGATCCAGGGCGAAGTCGGCGCCAGCGGTACCGAAGGCACGTGGATTTCCACCGCCTACCTGGTCAGCGAGATCATGATGATCCCGCTGACGGGCTGGTTCGTGCGGACGCTGGGGCTGCGCAATTTCCTGATCATCTGCGCGGTGCTGTTCACCGCGTTCTCGGTGATGTGCGGACTGTCCTCGACCCTGCCGGTGATGATCATCGGACGCATTGGCCAGGGCTTTGCCGGCGGCGCGTTGATTCCCACCGCGCTCACCATCGTCGCAACCCGCCTGCCCCCGCATCAGCAGACCATGGGCACGGCGCTGTTCGGCATGACGGTGATCATGGGGCCGGTGATCGGCCCGCTGCTGGGTGGCTGGCTGACCGAGAACGTCAGTTGGCATTACGCCTTCTTCCTCAACGTGCCGGTCTGTCTGGGCCTGCTGGCGTTGCTGTTCCTCGGCCTGCCGCATGAGAAGGGCGACTACTGGGGGCTGCTGCGCGGTGACTGGCTGGGCATCTTCGGCCTGACCGCAGGTCTGGGCGCTTTGACCGTCGTGCTGGAGGACGGCCAGCGCGAGCGCTGGTTCGAATCGGACCTGATCCTCATGCTGTCGGCGGTCGCGGTGATCGGCTTTGCCGCCTTGTTCGCCTCGCAGTTCTTCAGCCGCGAGCCGGTGATCCAGCTGAAGGTGCTGCTCAACCGCAGCTTCGGCGCGGTGTTCGTGATGATGCTGGCCGTGGGCATGATCCTGTTCGGCGTGATGTACATGATTCCGCAGTTCCTGGCGGTGGTGTCCGGCTACAACACCGAGCAGGCCGGCTACGTGCTGCTATTGGGCGGCGTTCCGACGGTGATCCTGATGCCGTTCATGCCCAAGCTGCTGGAAACGGTGGACGTGCGCGTGCTGGTGATCGGTGGCCTGGTGTGTTTCGCAGCGGCGTGCTTCGTCAACATCGACCTGACCTCCGACAGCGTCGGCACCGGCTTTGTCGCCGGTCAGCTGCTGCAGGGCTGCGGCCTGGCGCTGGCGATGATGGCGCTCAACCAGGCGGCCATCAGCTCGGTGCCGCCGGATCTGGCTGGCGATGCCTCCGGCCTGTTCAACGCTGCGCGCAACCTGGGCGGTTCGATTGGCCTGGCGCTGATTTCCACCTTCCAGGACCGCCGCCTGACCTATCACACCGAAGTGCTGGGCAGTGCCACCACCGCCAATTCACCGCGTGCGCAGGACTACCTGCAACAGATCACCCATGCACTGCAGGGCAGCGGCGGGGATGCGGCCCTGCAGGCCATGGGTGCCTTTGCCCAGCAGGTGCAGTTGCAGGCGCTGGTGATGACCTACAACGACCTGTTCTGGATTTTCGGCGTGATCGTGGTGTTCTCGATTCCGCTGGCCTTTCTACTCAAGCCGCTGCCCAAGGGGACGCCACTTGCGATGCATTGATTCGAGTACACGTCTTGGCGCCGTTGTGCTGCTGCCGGTGCTGTTGGCCGGCTGCATGCTGGGCCCGGACTACGTGAAGCCCGACGTGGCCAAGGATGCGGTGGAGGCGCCCGCGCTGCACCGTGCCGGTGCCGTCGAGGTGATCGCCACGCCGCCGGCCAACCGCTGGTGGGATGAACTACACGATGCCGAGCTGAGCTGGCTGGTGGACCAGGCGCTGGCACGCAGCCCGAACCTGCGTGCCGCCGGCGCCCGCGTGCGCGCGGCCCGCGAGCTGTCCGCGCAGCGTCGTGCCGAGCGCCTGCCGCAGGTCGGTGCGATGGCCGGCGGCGCCTACGTGCAGGCGCCGGATGCGATCAAGGACGCCGTGCGCGGGATCGGCGACGACCTGGCCGCCACCGATCCGCAGACCGGCGACACGGTGCGCAATGCGGCCGACAACATGGACACGGATCTCTACCTGGCTGGCTTCGATGCCAGCTGGGAGCTGGATTTCTTCGGCCGGCGCCGCCGCGCGGTCGAGCAAGCCGCCGCAGAAACCGAAGCCTCCGAGGCCGAACTGGCCGATGCGCAGGTGCAGCTGGCTGCCGAGGTGGGGCAGGTCTACGCCAACTACCGCGGGCTGCAGGCGCGCATCGAGATCGCCGGGCGGACCGAGGCCGCGTCCAAGCAGGCGCTGGCGTTGACCGAGCAGCGACGTGCGCGCGGTGCAGCTTCGGACCTGGAGGTCGAACGTGCCCGCGGCCAGCTCCAGCAGAACCAGGCCACGCAGCTCCCGCTGGAAGCACAGCGCGATGCCGCGCTGGACCAGCTGGCGTTGATGGTCGGCCGTGAACCCGGGGCGCTGGACGCGCGCCTGGCCACGGTCGCGCCGCTGCCTGCGCTGCCGGCACAGGTGAAGGTGGACGACCCGGCGGCGCTGGTCCGCCGGCGTCCGGACGTGCGCCGGGTCGAGCGTACGCTGGCCGGCAGCAATGCGCAGATCGGGCAGGCGCTGTCGGCCTACTTCCCGCAGGTCACCCTGTTTGGCAGCCTGGCCGCGGTCGCGACCTCGCCGGGCGACCTCGGGCCGGACTCGGCCAGCACGCTGGTGGCGCCGTTCCTGCGCTGGTCGCTGCTGGATTTCGGTCGGGTCCGCGCGCAGGTGGCGCAGGCGCGGGCCGGCGCCGAAGCCCGCACGGCGGCCTACGAGGGCACCGTACTGGCCGCCCTGCAGGATGCCAACACGGCGCTGTCCAACTATGGCGCGGCGCGGAAGCAGGTCGCGGTGGCCCAGCGGGCGCAGGCTTCGGCTGACCGCTCGGCCACGCTGATGGACCAGCGCTACAAGGCCGGCGCAGCATCGCTGATCGATGCGTTGGACGTGCGGCGCCAGCAGTTCACCGCGCAGGACAGCGCCGCGCAGGCGCAGGTGCAGCAGGTGGTGAACTACATCGCCTTGCAGAAGAGCCTGGGACTTGGATGGTCCAGCGAGCACCCGGTCGCCCGCACAGACTGAAAACCTGTCCGGCGTCCTGCCGTGTTTGCCCGCAGGTGCGTTGCGATGCTCGGAGGAGTGCCTGCAGCGGGGGCATCGTGATGGTCCGAAGGGAGGCCGCCACGAAGCGCGGCCCGCACGCTTCGGCATTCAACAGGCGCGGCTCGTCCCTGTTCCGCCTCGGGCCTTATGGCGATGCCCGTGACGGACCTTGAGCAGGGGCTGAAAAGCAGCGATGCAGCCGCTTGCCGCGCCTCGCACGGGCGGGTAACGGCGCCGGCGCGACAATGCGGCATCTGTCATGTCGCACCGAGGGAAATCCCGATGACCACTGAAGTCCCCAATCCCGCTACTGGCCAGGTCGAACATCGCCAGGCGCTGATGGGCAGCAATGCGCTCGAGGCCGCATTGCACGCCGCGCACGCAGCATTCCCGGAATGGTCCCAGCGCAGCCTGCAGGCGCGTGGCGAGGTGCTGCGCGCCGCGGCCGGCGTGCTGCGCGAGCGTCGCGAAGCGCTGCAGCAGGTGATGACCGCCGAGATGGGCAAGCTCAAACCCGAAGCGCTGGCCGAGATCGAGAAATGCGCGGCGGCCTGCGAGTTCTACGCCGATAACGCCGCGACGTATCTGCAGCCGGAAGAGATCGCCACCGAGGCGCGCCTGAGCTACGTGCGCTACGAGCCGATCGGTTGCGTGTTCGCAGTGATGCCTTGGAATTTTCCGCTGTGGCAGGTGTTTCGCTTCCTGGCGCCGACCTTGATGGTGGGCAACGTGGCCCTGCTCAAGCATGCGACCAACGTGCCGCGCTGTGCCGATGCCATCGGTGCGGTGTTGCAGGCCGCGGGCGTGCCCGAGGGCGTGTTCGGCGTGTTGCATATCGACAACGACCAAGCGGCCGAGGTCATTCGCGACCCGCGCGTGGCCGCGGTGACGCTGACTGGCAGCGAGCGCGCCGGCAAGTCGATCGCCGCCACGGCCGGCAGCGTGCTGAAGAAGTGCGTGATGGAGCTGGGCGGCAGCGATGCCTTCGTGGTGCTGGACGATGCCGACCTGGACAAGACCGTTGCCGCGGCGGTGAAGGGGCGCTTCGACAACGCCGGGCAGACCTGCATCGCGGCCAAGCGCTTCATCGTGGTCGAATCCATCGCCGAGACGTTCGTGCAACGGTTCGCGGAGGCGGCCGGCAAGCTGCGCAACGGCGACCCCAACGAGGCCGACACCACGCTGGCGCCCATGGCACGGCAGGACCTGCGCGACGAGCTGCACCAGCAGGTGCGCGCCAGCCTGCAGGCCGGCGCGAAGGTGTTGCTGGGCTGCACGCCGGGACAGGGCCATGCGGACTATCCGGCATCGATCCTGGACCAGGTGCAGCCGGGCATGCCGGCTTATGACGAGGAGCTGTTTGGCCCGGTCGCCAGCATCCTGCGCGTCAAGGACGAGGCCGAGGCGGTGCGCGTGGCCAACGACACGAGCTTTGGGTTGGGCGGCAGCGTGTGGACGTCCGACGTGGCGCGCGGCGAACGCGTGGCCCAGCAGCTGCAATGCGGCGCGGCTTTCGTCAATTCCATCGTCAAGAGCGACGTGCGGCTGCCGTTCGGCGGCAGCAAGCGCTCCGGTTACGGGCGCGAGCTGGCCAACCACGGCATGCATGAGTTCACCAACATCAAGACGGTCTACATCGCCTGAGGCGCTGATGCACAGGTGCGGCGGCGGGTGGTGGGCTGCATAGATGGAACGGATGGTTGCGGCGCGTGCCGTTCTGCGGCGCGATCTGCGTCATCATCTTTGCGGTTCATCGAATCGGCGAGGCGTCTCATGAGCAACGACCCCACCCGCATCCTGCGCAAGGTGCGCGGCATGCCCACCTCCGACGGCGCCGGCGTCAAGCTGACGCGCGTAATCGGCACGCAGGAGCTGCCGGACCTGGACCCGTTCCTGATGCTGGACGAGTTCGGCACCGACAAGGCCGAGGATTACCTGGCCGGGTTCCCGGAACATCCGCATCGCGGCTTCGAGACCGTGACCTACATGCTTGACGGCCGCATGCGCCATCGCGACAACCACGGCAACGAAGGCCTGCTGACCCCGGGCAGCGTGCAGTGGATGACGGCTGGCCGCGGCCTGGTGCATTCGGAGATGCCTGAGCAGGAATCCGGCCGTATGCGGGGTTTCCAGCTGTGGGTGAACCTGCCTGCCAAAGACAAGATGACCGCGCCGAAGTATCAGGAATTCGCACCGGAACAAATTCCGGTGACGCAGCCCGCCGCGGGCGTGTCGGTGAAGGTGATTGCCGGCCAGGTGGGGCAGACCGTCGGACCGATCGTGCAGCCGGCCACCGACCCGCTTTACCTGGATATCCACTTGGCGCCCGGAACGACTTGGGACTACTTGCTGCCAGAAGGCCACAACGCCTTTGCCTATGCCTATGAAGGCGCGGTCACCGTGGGCGAGGGCGAGACCGCACGCGCGCTGGAGCTGCGCGAGATGGCCGTTCTCGGCGGCGGCACCGCACTCCGTTTGCAGCCTGGCCACCAGGGCGCGCAACTCATCCTGGTGGCCGGGCGCCCGCTGCGTGAGCCGGTCGCGCGTCAGGGGCCGTTCGTGATGAATACCCGGCAGGAACTGATGCAGGCCTTCATCGATTACCAGCAAGGGGCCTTTTGAACTTGGCGCCGGGAAGGACTGGGAGTGCCGCGAGCGCCAGCTTCCCAATCACTTGCTGGAGTGCGTGCATGTCTTCTTCGTCTACCGCTTCGATCCAGATCTGTGCGAAACGCTCGGCATCGAACTCGACGATGGTGATGCGACGCGATTCGACCAACGTGCCGCCAGAGTCCGGGTAGTACCAGTAGACCTCCTTGCCACTGATCATGCCCTGCTCGGCGCGTTGTTCTTTCGTCAACCGAATCGCTGGACGCTTGCTGCTCAGCATGATGCCAAACGCCTGCCGGCCGTCAGCGGCCATTGCGCGACAGAGCAGAAACTTCCCTTGGTTTTTCGCTTCCCAGCTGAGACCGGCAGCGGCTGGAAGCGGGGGGCAGGTAATCGTGGCTTCCTCGGCTCGTGTTTGAACGGCAGCGAGGAGCAACCAGGCGAGTAAGGCAAAGCGCAGACATAACGTCATCGAGAAGTCCCCTTTGAAATCCATTGCAATGGCAAAGGGATGCGGGCCATTCCAGAGTGGCCGTCTCACTTCAATGCAACGCATCCCCATGCGTCCCGTCCCCCTGCAGCAGGCGATGGATCCGCTTGCTGCATCCCGGACCTGAACATACAGCAGAAAAAATTGGGATGGCAACCTCAGTGACGTGTTCAGGTCACATTCGCGTCGATTCGGCTCCCCGTCAGGGGTAATCCACCGGCTTGGGCCGGGACTCTGGCGGTAGCGGGATGAACTCGTCGTCACCGGCGATCTTGCCGAAGCGGCCCTCGCGCCAGTCCTGCTTGGCCTGCTCGATCCGCTCCTTCGAGCTGGACACGAAGTTCCACCACAGATGGCGTGGCCCATCCAGCGGTTCGCCACCGACCAGCATCGCCTTCAACGGGGTCAGTGCCCGCAGTACCGGGCGCGTACCCCGGTCCAGCACGATCAGGTGCCGGGCCGGAACGTCGGTGCCATCAAGCTGGGCATCGCCTTCCAGGATGTAGAGCGCCCGCTCGACCGCACCGTCGTCGATGGCCAGTTCCGCCTCGGGCAGCAGGTCCAATGCCACGTTGAAGGTGTCGGAGAACACCCGCACCGGCGATTCCTGCCCGAAGGCGCGGCCGGCGATGACCCGGACCCCGGCACCGTGCTGCTGCCAGTGCGGCAAAGTGGCGGACGGGTGATGGTGAAAGGCGGGAGCGGTCTCTTCGTCCGACGTCGGCAGGGCGACCCAGGTCTGCATGCCATGCGCACCGCTGCCGTTGGCACGTGCCTGCGGCGGCGTGCGTTCGGAATGGGCGATCCCGCGGCCGGAGGTCATCCAGTTCACGTCACCGGGCAGGATGACCTGGTCGCTGCCCAGGGAGTCGCGGTGGCCGATGGCGCCGTCCCAAAGATAGGTCACGGTCGCCAGGCCGATATGCGGATGCGGGCGCACGTCGATGCCGCGGCCGGGCTCGAACACTGCCGGTCCCATGTGATCGACAAAGACGAAGGGACCCACGCTGCGGGCCTGCAACGTGGGCACGGCACGGCGCACCGTGAAGCCGTCGCCCAGGTCGTGGGTGCGTGGCGCGATGATGAGGGTCATAAGGGCCTCTGGCAGGAGCGGAAAGACAGGATCGCACTGGCGACGAGGGAAGGGGGGACTCTGGCGGCAACGGATCGTTGCGGTGCCCAATGCGCGTAAGCGGCAAAAGCCATCCCGGCTGCGGCGTGCGCTGATGCGGTCCGCTCGTTGCCCTGTTGCTTGACCCGCGCGGCAACGGGTCTGCGAATCGCCACTCCATCGAGCGCGCGCGCATGTTCCGCTCCATGCGTCGCCAAAGCCCCCACGCCTAGAACAAGGTTCTCGAGGCGGACGCGGCCAGGCGCTTTTCCTCGCGCCGCGAGGCGATGCGATCGGCGAGGCGCGTGGGTTCGGGCAGGCGGTAGCCGCGGCCGGTCCGCATGACCCAATCCGCCGCGGTGTCCATGCTCACGCGGTGCCCGGGCGAGACGAACAAGGGATTGCAGCGTGCCTTGGTGCGCAGGACCCAGGCGATCTTCTCGCCCTGGTGCTGCAGTGGCGTGCGATCGCCGGGTTCCGGACCGGGCGGCACACAGCGGCCGCACAGCGGCTTCTTGGCCACGCCGATCGTCGGCAGGCCCGTGACCACGCCGAAATGCGCGGCGATGCCCAGCCGGCGAGGATGCGCGATGCCCTGGCCATCGACGAAGACCAGGTCGGGCACCTCCGGCAGGCAGGCCAGCACCTGCAGCAGGGCTGGCAGCTCGCGGAAGCTCAGCAGGCCGGGGACATAAGGGAAGGAGGTCGGCCTGCGCACGATCTCGCTGGCGATGGGCTGCAACGTGTGCGCATCCAGCAACACGGCGGCGGCGCGGGTGATGACGCCATCCTCCTCGAAACCGACGTCGAAACCCGCCAGCCAGCGAGGCGGATCGGTGAAGCCGTTTTCCAGCACCACCTGGTCGGCCAGTTCGTGTTGCAGGGCACGAGCGCCTTCGGTGGTGCCATCCCATCCGGGCAGCAGGTCAGCGGGAACGGGCGGCGGCGTGTGCATGCGGGTGATCGTAGCGATGCGCCCGGAAGGCGATGTGGAGAGTGCGGCGCCTTGCCAGCCACGCACTCAGCTTGGCGGCAGGCGTTTGTCGACGACCTGGCCTGGGCCGGACGCGGCGGGCGTGACGATCATCACGTGGTCGTATTCAGACGTATCCCGCGGCGACACGGCGCAGCGACACAGCGCGGCGGCCAGCGCATTCAAGGTCTCGCCGTCGCCGATCACCAGCACCTGTCCATGGCGATAATGTTGCTGCCATCGCTGCGTGGTTTCCATCGCATCGCCGCGGGAAAAATAACGCACAGGCCTTCGCTTCTGTTGTACCGCGGTGGGGGCGGCGGTCTGTTGCGTGCGCTGGAACTCAGTGACCTCGATGCCTGCGAGCGCGGTGTGCTGCAGATGACGCGCCAGCGCCGCCGCACGTGCAAGGCCTGCAGCGGACAGCCCCGGATCATCCGGGTCTTCATCGGTCACTTCCGCATGTCGCACCAGCAGAAACGATGCGGACCGCGATGGCGTCGGAGCGGTTGCGCAGTGCGACGTCATCGCTGCCGCAATCAGTGCGGCAGCGACGCGCCATGTGCTTCGATGGTGTCTCATGCAACCACCGTTGCAACGTGTGATGCGATGTCGTCATTGCTGCGCATTGCAATCAATTTCTCCTCGCCTCCGCTGGCGTTCCATGCTATTGCAGAACAGGCGCACACCGCATGCAGCGTGTCGCGTGATCTACACAATCAGATGGCGCGTGTTGCGCGCGTCACACCGGAGTGCGTATGAATCCCCCACCTCATCGCGCCGGTCAGTCGCTGGCCGTGGCCGATGAGCAGGCAACGGACGTTATCGCCAACGACATTGACCGTGACATCGACCGCACGCAGCCAGGCTGGTTGCTGCAATCAGTCCTGCAACTGGAGCCGGAGCTGCGAGGCTGGCTCTTGCGGCACCTGATGCAGGGGCTGGAAGTGGATGACGTCATCCAGGAAACCTACGCCATCCTCAGTGGGTTGCAGGACACCACGCACATCCAGCAGCCGCGTGCCTACGTATACGCCACGGTGCGCTCGTTGCTCCAACAGCACCTGCGACGCGGGCGCGTGGTGTCCTTCGAGAATGTTGCCGAGATCGAGCGGCTGGATCTTCCGCACGACGAGCGTTCGCCCGAACGTCATGCCATCGCCGATCAGGAGCTGCGGATGATCGGTGCTTCGATTGCCGCGCTGCCGCCGCGCTGTCGCGAGGTGTTTGTGATGCGCAAGGTCGAGGGCCTGTCCCAGCGCGAGATCGCCACACGCATGGGCATCAGCGAGAACACCGTGGAAAAGCACATCGTCAAAGGGCTGCGGTTGATCATGCAGCAGCGCGCGCAGCGGCGTCCCGCGTGCGCATTGGCGGGTACTACGCACGCCTGAAGTTTCGGCACTTCATGCGTTGTCGTCATCACGCATGTGGCCAATGACTGATGTGGCAGTGGCGGAAATGCGTTCCCCGCGCATCACATCTGCCACGAGGGATGGGATGTCGACGAATCGGCCGCATGGGCCAAGGGAGAAAGCGCCGGATGCGTGTTTCAGCAAGGCCACCGAGCAGGGCGGTCGCATGTCTTTGCTTTGGCGATCGGGTTCCACCGGAGACGCTGGACCTGTGCACGCGCTTCAAGCTGGACCATTGGACCTTCACCGTGGGCAGCGACAACGTGCTCGACACGCGTCCCGGACGGGCCAACGACACCAGCAACACCGGCGCGAATGACAGCCTGTTCTCGCCGATGAGCTGGAACGGTCGCTACGTGTACGGCAGCGCGAATTTCCGCTGGTGAGTTCCCCTTGCCGGGCGGTCAGGGAATGGCCGCACGGCACTTTTTTCTTCCAATCTTCAGGACCATGACCCAGCAACCGATGCACGCCTCGTCCCCCCGTTTGAAGTCGCTCTCCCTCGCACTGTTGTTTGCCCTGGGTGCGCCATCGCTGATGCAGGTGCCACTTGCCTCGGCCGCCACCACGCCCGCCGCGGCACAGGACGGCTTGTTCCCGGTCCGCGCCGATGCGGGCAGCGGCAAGGTGCTGGTGCGCCTGCCGGCCGCCGATGCAGACGGTGTGCTGGCGCGCTACCTGTACCAGCCGTCCATCGCCGGTGGCCTGGGTGCGAATGGGATCGGCCTGGATCGCGCGGCATTGGGCGAGACCCAGGTGCTGGTGTTCCGTCGCGTCGGCAAGCGCGTGCTGGCCGAGTTCGAGAACACCCGTTTCCGCGCGCTCAATGCCGACCAGGGCGAAGCCGACGCGGTGCGTGCCTCGTTCCTGCCTTCGACCGTGTGGTCCACCGAGATCCTCGACGAAGCCGGCGGCGTGCAGTTCGACCTGTCCGGCTTCCTGCAGCGTGATGCGGTGGATATCGCCGGACGCCTGAAGGCGCGCAAGCAGGGCAGCTTCAAGCTGGCTGCGCCGCTGAGCTACGTGCAGGCCAGGGAAACCTTGGTGTTCCCGGATAACGTGGAATTCCAGGCCACGCAGACCTATGTCGCCGACGAGCCCGGCAAGGATGTGTCGCGCGTGGCGCCGGATGGCCACGCGCTGTCCTTCGGCGTGCACCACTCTTTCATCCGGCTGCCCGATGCCGGTTTCGCGCCGCGCGCGCATGACCCGCGCACGGGCACCTCCGTGCAGGTCCTGGTGACCGATTACGCCTCCGGGCTGGATCAGCCGGTGGTCACGCGCATCGCGCGGCGTTTCCGCCTGGAGAAGACCGACCCGAATGCCGCGCGTTCGCCGGTGAAGAAGCCGATCGTGTACTACATGGATCGCGCCGCGCCGCCGGAAATCCGCAATGCGCTGATCGAGGGCGCGCGCTGGTGGGCCGACGCCTTCGATGCGGCCGGCTTCATCGATGCATTCAAGGTCGAGCTGCTGCCCGAGGGCGTGAACCCGGCCGATGCGCGCTACAACGTGATCAACTGGATCCATCGCGAGTCGCGTGCGTGGTCCACCGGATATTCGGTGGTGGATCCGCGCACCGGCGAGATCGTGCGCGGTGTGGTGCAGCTGGGCTCGCTGCGCGTGCGCCAGGACAAGATGATCTTCGAAGGCCTGCTTGGCACGGCCAACGAAGGCAAAGGCGGGGCGCACGACCCGATCGAACTGGCCAAGGCGCGCCTGCGCCAGCTGGCGATCCACGAGGTCGGCCACACGCTGGGCCTGGCGCACAACTTCGCCGCCAGCACCTGGGGCGGGCGGGCGTCGGCCATGGATTACCCGGCACCGCTGCTCACGCTCAAGGACGGCCGCATCGACGCCAGCGATGCCTACGTGCGCGGCACCGGTGCGTGGGATCGCTTCGCCATCGACTGGCTGTACCACCAGTTCCCTCGGGGCACCGACGAAGCCAGTGCGCTGGATGCGATGACCCGCAATGCCATCGCGCAGGGCTATCGCTTTGTCAGCGATGCCGACACCCGTGGCCCCGGCGGCGCGCAGCCCTATGGCAACCAGTGGGACAACGGCGCCGATGCGGTGGCCGAGCTGGAAAACGTGCGCGCGATCCGGCGCGTGGCGCTGGAGCGCTTCGGCCCGGACAATCTTTCCGCGGGCGCGCCGATGGCCGACCTGCAGCGCGCCATCGTGCCGATCTATCTGTTCAACCGTTACCAGGTCGGCGCAGCCGCCAAGCTGATCGGCGGCGTGGATTATCACTACGCCATCAAGGGCGACGGGACCGAGACCGCGGAGGTGATTCCGGCGGCCACGCAGCGTGCGGCGCTGGACGCATTGTTGAAGACGCTGCATCCGCAGGACTTGGACCTGCCTGATGCGTTGATCGCGCAGCTGTCCTCGGCGCAGTCCGGCACGCCGGATTACCAGTACGAGATCGAGCTGTTCGACAGTCGGGGCGGCAAGGCCTTCGATCTGCCCAGCGCCGCCGAGACCGCCGCCGACGTGACATTCGAAAGCCTGCTGGCACCGGAGCGGCTGAACCGGCTGCTGGAACAGGTACGCCGCGACCCGCAGCAGCTGTCGCTGCCGGAGTACCTGGCGGCGATCTCCAGCGCGGTGGCACCTGCCAGCGGTTCCGCACGACATGCCGAGATCGCACGCCGGGTGCGCGCACGCTACGTGGCCTGGCTGGCGACCGTCAGCGAGGACACCGCGCTGTCGTCCACGGCCATCGCCGCGGTGCGTGGCGAGATCCGTCGCTTCGGCGCGCAGCTGGGTGCTTGCAAGCGCGGCGACGGACTGGAACGCGACCAGTGCCAGTATCTGTCCGGCCTGATGACCGGCCCGGCGGCGGCGATGAAGGCACTGGTGCTGCCGATCCAGAAACCCGCGCCGGTGCCGCCGGGCGCGCCGATCGGCGAGGACTGCTGGTTCTGCAGTCCGCAGTCGCTGCAGGTGGAAGGCGATCTAGATCGCGCCGGCAGTCGCGCCAGTGACATGCGGTAAGCGGGGCTCGATTCGCCAAAGGTGGGAGCGGCTTCGGCCGCGATGCGGATGCGCAGGGTTGCTTGTGCCAGAACTTCGCGGCTGAAGCCGCTCCCACAGATTTGCTGCTGCAGGATGGCTTCGGAGACCGCGCAAAGCAGCACAGCGGCCTGCTTCGCGTGCCACGAGTGATCAGCACCATGCCCGTCGTCCCCGCCGCGAAGGCGGCGACCTAGCGACGTTCACCCGGGGCATTACGAGGTGCTGGATCCCCGCCGTCGCGGGGATGACACGTTCTTCCCGCGGTGCTCGATCAGTTCGCTGGTTTCAACACGTCCAGCACCGCTGCCGTCATGGCCAGCGTGCCGGTCCGCAGCGTCGGTTCCGGGATTGGCGCAAACGTCGGCGAGTGGTTGAACGGCGTCAGCGCCGGGTCGCGGCTGTGGTCGCCGTTGAAGGCGGCCGGGTCGTAGATGCCGATCCCGAAGAACACCGAGGAGGACACCTGTGCTGAGAATGCCGCGTAGTCCTCGCTGGCCGTGCCGGGCTGGTCCCGCAGTGCGACCTGGCCACCTGGGAGCGCGGCGGTGATGGCCTGGGCGGTGCGCGTAGCCAGGGCTTCATCGTTGAACACCGCGGTGGTGCCACGGGTGATGTTGATCTCTGCCGGCGGGGCATCGGCCATCGCCTGCACGGCGCGTGCGGTGCGTTCGATCCCGGCCAGCAGGCCATCGCCGACGGCTTCGTCGTACCAGCGCACGGTGCCGCGTACCGTGGCCTGCGCCGGGATGATGTTGCCGGCCGAACCGCCGGCGATCATGCCGACGCCGACCACGCCGAACTGTTGTGGGTCTTTCTCGCGGCTGGCCACCGACTGCAGGTCCACCACGAAGCGCGAGGCCATCATCACCGGATCGATGCTGCGGTGTGGCGCCGAACCATGGCCGCCGCGTCCGTGGAAGGTGATGTCGAACGCACCCGAGGCCGAAGTCACCGCATGGGTATTGATGGAAACGCGGTCGTAGGCATCGGGGCCGACATGCAGGGCGAAAGCGTGGTCCGGCGTGCCGAAGCGCTGGAACACGCCATCGGCCAGCATGGCCTTGGCGCCCTCCAGCGTTTCTTCCGCCGGCTGCCCGACGAACATCACGGTGCCGCGCCATTGGTCCTTGTGCCTGGCCAGCACTTCGGCCGTGGCCAGCCAGATCGCCATGTGCGCGTCATGGCCACAGGCGTGCATGACGCCGGTCTGCGCGCCCTTGTAGGTGGTGGTGACCTTGCTGGCGTAGGGCAGGCCGGTTTGCTCGGCCATCGGCAGCGCGTCCATGTCGGTGCGCACCATCACCAGCGGGCCATCGCCGTTGCGCAGCAGGGCCACCACGCCAGTGCCGCCGACGTGCTCGGTCACCTCCAGGCCAAGCGCCTTCATGCGCTTGGCCAGCACAGCTGCGGTGCGGGTTTCCTGCAAGGCCAGCTCCGGGTGCTGGTGCAGATCCTTGTAGACCTGCGTCCAGGCCGGCAGGCGCTGTTGCACCAGCGACGCGATGCTGGCTTCGGTGGCCTGCGCTCCGGCGGTGCAGGCAAGCAGGCCCAGCGCGAGCGCGCCGCGCCGCAGCCGGTGGAGGGAAGAAGAGACCGGATGCGACGCGTGCGACATGGGCGTTCCTCAATAGAAGCTGACGTTGTCCACCTGGAACCAGATTTTCTGGCCCGGCTTGCCGTGGCCGGCGAAGGCAGCGCTGACCAGATCATTGCCCTGCCATTTGGTGTTCACCGGTTCGGCGGCGGCATCGCCACGGCCTGGCTTGAACGCGGCGAGCTGGCTGAAGGGCACCTCGATCGTGGTCCATTCGCGTGCGACCTGCACGTCGTGCTGCCAGCGCGTGGCACCCGGCGTGCGCAGCACCAGGGTGACATCGCTGACCTCACCGCGGATCTGGAAACGCAGGCCCTTGTAGCGGCGCAGGTCGGCTGGTTCCACTTGGCCGCGGCTCAGCGGCAGGATGGCGCTGGCAAAGGCATCGGCCTTGGTCGACAGCTCGGCCGCCACCATCAGCGCATTGCCGTTGCCCTCGTGCGGCACGGTGGTGGTGGTCTGCACGGTGCGGTCATGGCCGCCGTCGGCCTCGTCCACGCGCAGCGTGTCCAGGCGCGTGCGGCCGTTGCCGGCGTCGAAGTCATCCACCAGCGCCGCCACCTGGATGGCCGGCATGGCCTCGATGCTGTTGGCCTTGGGCGCGACCGCGCCCGGACCGTAGGCCAGTTGCCCATCGACGAACACGCGCTCGACCTTGCGCAGGTCGGCGATGTCGTTCCACGGCGCGCCCTTGACCAGGATCACGTCGGCGCGCTTGCCGGCCTGCAGCGTGCCGCGATCGTCGTCCAGCGCAATGGCTTTGGCGCTGGTGGCGGTGCCGGCGATCAACGCCTGCGTTGGTGTCAGGCCGGCGCGCACCAGCAGTTCGAACTCATGCTCGGTGGCGCCGCGATGCGGGAACATGCCGGCGTCGGTGCCGACCGCGACCGGCACGCCGGCGTCGAACAGGGTTTTGACGTTCTGCAGCGCGTAGTCGAACTTCTGCAGGCGCGCCTTCATGCGCGGATCGTCGAGCGGGTAGGGCGCGGCCTGGCCCGGCTTGACCGGCTCGTACACGGCCAGCGTCGGCGCGTAGAAGGTGCCGTTCTGCTTGATCAGCTGCACCGTCTGCGCATCGATCGGCTTGTCCTGCAGGCTGTGGGCGATCACGTCCACCTTGGCGCGCGCGGCAATCGCACCGCGTTCCACCGTCACCGTATGCGTGAGCACCTTGCGCTTGTACTTGTGCGCCTGGTCCACGAGGGCCGAGAGCGTCTCCACGTCCATGCTGGTGTTGTCCGGGGCCATGCCGTAGCGCCAGCCGTCGGAGAAGGCCTTGATGACATCGGGTTCGTACGGCATCACTTCATCGACCGCGCGGCGAGCGGATTCCGGCGTGTTGACCCAGCGCGTGGTGTTCTCGTCGGCCCAGTCCGCGCCGTGGCCCAGCGGCGTGCTGATGCGCGCGGTGAGGTTGACGTGCGGCGTGGCCAGTTGCCTGAGCCAGCGACGTCGCGGCTCGAAGGATTCCGGCGATTGATGGAAGTCGTTCACCGTGGTCACGCCGGTGGCCAGGTACGCAGTGGCGATCTGCGGCGTGAATGCCGGCGTGCTGGAGGGTGTCCAGTGCGTGTGCAGGTCGAACAACCCCGGCAGCAGTGCCTGCCCCTTGGCATCGATCACCTTGGCGCCCTTGGGCGCCTTGACCTGCGGGCCGACTGCGACGATACGCCCGTCCTGCATCACCAGCGTGCCGCGATACGGCGTGGTGCCGGTGGCGTCGAAGACCATCGCGTTGACGATGGCGGTGGGCTGGTCAGCCGCGGCGCCGCTGGCGAGGGGCAGTAGCAGTGCGGTGGCCAGTGCGGTGAAGCGGAGCAGGGGACGCAGGCGCGGAATGTTCATGTGGGGCTGGGGGCTCGCTCGGCATGAAGGGTTGAAGGAAGAAGATGCATCAGCGCGCCGGTTCCGCCACTGCAGCCGGATGCAGCAGCGCCGCCTGGTCGAACACGCGGCCGTTGCTGATGACCTGACGCACGCGCGTGGTGTCGCTGATGTCCTGCAGGGGATTGCCGTCCACCAGCACCAGGTCGGCGAGTTTGCCGGCTTCCACCGCACCGGCATCCAGGCCCAGCAGCGTGGCCGGCGTCAGCGTGCCGGCCTGCAGCGCCTGGAACGGGGTCATGCCGGCGTCCACGTAGGAGGCCAGCTCGGCGTGGTAATTGATGGCGATCGGCGTATCGGTGCCGGCGGCGATCCTGCCACCAGCCTTGGCGATATCGACGATGGCTTTGGCGGTGCCCGGCATGGCGTCCTTGAGGCGTGCAGGCAGCACCGTGTTGTGCACGCTCTTCTGCGCCCACTGCGGATACAGCTGCAGGCGTGGGTCATCGCGCAGCGCGGGATGCTTGTCCAGATAGGTGATCAACGAGCCGAAGTTGGTCGGCGTCACCGGCCGGCCGGTCTTGCCGAACAGCTGCACCACATCCTCATAAGCGCGCCCGAGCGGCCCCTGCTTGGTCGCGTAGCCGCGCCGGCTGGTGGCGCCGATGTGCTCGGTGTTGTCCACGCCGGTCAACGCGGCCGGGTAGATCTCGTGCGTGGTCACCGGCACGCCCATCTCGTGGTGTGCGAACTCGGTCAGCCGCTTCTGCTGCGGGTCCGGCATGCGCACGTAACTCTTGAGCAGGTCGTAGTGCAGCGCCTTGGAGCGCGCCAGTTCCTTCTCCAGGTGGGCCGGGCCGCTCAGGGCGATGCCCATCTTGTAGTACACGCGCTGCCACTCCAGCAGGTGGCCGGTGATGTACATGCGCGGGCCGATGCGGACACCGGCCTCGTTGGCCTCGCGCTCTTCCACCATGTCGTAGGGCTGGCTGCCCGGGTCGCGGACGGTGGTGATGCCCCAGGCCAGCCACGCGCGCTGTGTGGCCTCGCCGTGGTCCTTCTGGAAGTGTGCGTGGAACTCGATCAGGCCCGGCATCAACGTCTGCTCGCTGCCGTCGACGACCTTGGCACTGGCGTGCAGCGCCGGGTCGTGCGGGACCACCGAGGTGATGCGATTGCCTTCGACCACCACGTCCATGTTTTCCTGCAGCGCCTCGTGGCGGCCGTCGAACACGCGTCCGGCGTGGATGACGGTGCGTCCGGACGGTTTGGCCAGCGTGTAGTCCAGCGCCAGCGGCACGGTGTCGATGCGGCCGGTGTTGACGTCCACGCGCTTGAGCTGGTCGGCGGATTGATAGAGCAGGGTGCTGGAGTCGCCGGACCAGCTGGGCGAATGCGCGATCTCGCTGGTCAGGCTGCGCGGCGGGCCGAGCGGTGCGCCGTTGGGCGCCACCGGCCACACGCGCAGTTCGCCTTCGTAGATGGCGGCCATCTGCGTGCCATCGGGCGACCACACCGGGCCGGCGCCGCCGCGCGTGTCGATGGACAGGTTGGGCACGGGCGAATACCACGTGGGCGCACCCTGGCCATCGGCCGGCACCACATAGACCTGGTTGGTGCCTTCGCGGAAGCTTTTGGAAAACGACAGCGACAGCGGAATCGCCACATGCTTGCCATCGGCCGACCACGTCGGCCGCCCGGGCTGGCCCAGCGAGGGCTGCAGGCGCGTCACCTTGCCGGTGGCCACGTCCACCGTGCACAACCCGGCCACGCCCCACATGCCATCGGCATCGATGAAGGCGATGCGCTTGCCATCGGGCGACCACGCCGCGCCCAGCGGCTGCGTGTCCAGGTGCGTGAGCTGGCGCTCCTTGCCGGTCTTCAGGTCGCGGATCCACAGCTGCTGCAGCTGACCGCCTTTGTCCGATGAGTAAACCAGCTGCTTGCCGTCGGGCGAGAACGCCACGTCGGTTTCCAGGAATCGGTCGCTGGTCAGTCGCTGCGGCTTGCCGCCGATCTCCATCAGGTACAGATCGCCCAGCGCGGTGAACGCCACCTGCTTGCCATCGGGCGACAGCGCAGGGCGCACGATGCCGAGCGCGCGACGTGGCGCGATGGAATCGAAATCGCGCGTGCTGTGCGTGAGTGGCGAGGCAATCGCATCCAGCGAGGCAGTGAAGCGCACCGTCTGCACGCCCTCCTTGCCCAGCGTGCGGCGGCGGATCAGGCCATCGGACACGTAGTAGAAGTCGTTGCGCGTGCCCTGCCACGAGGCGCGGAACGGGAAGGCATTCTCGGTGCCGCTGACCGGCGCGCCGTCGAGCTTGAGCACGCTGGTGCCATCGATCTGCTCGACGTAGAGCAGCCGGCCATCGGGCGTCCACGAAGGGGCTTCCAGCGTGCCCTTGGAATCGCGCAGCGGCTGCTCGGTGCCGTCGGTGACGGTCGTGGCGAACAGGCCGGAGCTGCCATCGCGCGTGCTGGAGTACGCGATGCGGCGGCCATCCGGTGACCACGACGGCATGCGGTTCTCGAACGCGTTGTGCGTGACCTGTTGCAGGGCGCCGCTGGCCACGTCCACGGTCCAGATGTTGTAGCTGCTCTGGCCCGGCGTGCCGCGGTCGGAGGCGAATGCCAGGCGCTTGCCGTCCGGCGACCAGATCGGGTCGCGGTCATCGAACGCACCCCAGGTGAGCTTTTTCAGTGCGCTGCCATCGGGCTTGACCGTCCACAGGTCGTAGCCGCCTTCGCGATAGGAAAAGAACGCCAGTGTCTGGCCATCCGGCGACCACACCGGCTGCCGCGCATCGCTGTAGGCATCGGTGATGCGCCTGGCCGTGCCGCCCTTGCTGGGCAGCAGCCACAGCCCGCCCTGCAGGTCGATGGCCAGCCACTTGCCATCGGGCGAGACCGACACCGCCATCGATGTGCCTTCATGCACGTCGATCTTCATCAGCGGGGGCGTGGCGGGCGCGACACCTTGCGCGATGGACATGGTGCCAAGCGAGAGGGCGATGGCGGAGCACAGTGCAGCAAGACGGGTCATCGACGGTCCTTTGGGGGGAGGGCGGCGGTGCGGAAGGGGAGGGAACTACGATGTCGGATCAGGTTGACGATCTGGCACGCGCCACCAAGCGGCGGGTGGGTGGCGCGCGAAGGGCGTCAGCCGGGTTTTACCAGCCCATGGCATACCCGGCACGCCGCGGATCGGCGCCTGCGGTCATCGTGTTGTGCCGGGTATCGATCAGGATGCCCTGCATCCCACCGACGCCAGGCGTATAGGCGTCGAGCAGTTTGAGCGTCTGGCCGCGCGCTCTCAGGCCTTCCAGCGTGGCGGCGGGAAAGCGCGATTCCAGTGCGACAGTGGTCGCCGCGCCAGGCTTGTAGAAGTTCGGCGTGGCATCCACGCGGATGCGCGGTGCCTCGATGGCCTGCTGGATGTCCAGGCCGAAATCGATCACGTTGATGATGCCCTGGAACTGCGTCTGTCCGATGCTCTCACCGCCAGGCGTGCCGATGGCCAGCACCAGGCGGCCGTCCTTCATCACCAGGATCGGTGCGTTGTTGAGCAGCGGGATCTTGCCGGGCTTGAGCGCGTTGACGTTATCCGCATATGGCGACACTGAGCCGATGCGCATGCCGTTGTTGAACAACAGACCGGTGTTGCCGACCACCACGCCGGCGCCGAAGCCGTTGCCGACGGTGGGCGTGCAGGTCAGTGCATTGCCGAAGCCATCGACGATGGAAAAGCTGGTGGTGTCCGGGTCGGGGCTGTAGTGCTCGGGCAGCTGCGCCAGCGTGGGCATGCGCGTGGCCATGCCGGTCGCACCGGCCGGCTGGCCGGCTTCGGGATAGGCGGCCGTGGCTTGCAGCGACATCAGCTTGCGGCGCGTCTCGGCATAGGACTTTGACAGCAGGCCATCCCACGGTACGCGGGTGAACGCCGGGTCGGCGACATAGTGGTAGATGTCGGCCTTGGCCAGCTTGATGCTCTCGGCCATCAGGTGCAGCACCTCGGGGCTCTGGTAGCCGAGGCGCTTGAGGTCGAAGCCTTCGATCAGGTTGAGCTGCATCAGCACCTCGATGCCGCCGCGGGTCACGC
>JBEVNH010000159.1:0-6694 GCA_040508175.1 Pseudoxanthomonas sp. | reverse complement strand
GCGTGCAGTCCACGCTGGTCCTGGGTGGGCAGATCGCTGGTGAACGGCCGGGCCTGTATCTGGTGTATCCGTTGGGCAACTGCATCGCCACCTCGCCGGAAACCCCGTATCTGCAGATCGGCGAGTCCAAGTATGGCAAGCCGATCCTGGACCGCATCATCCGCGCCGGCACCTCGCTGGAGGATGCCGCCCGCTGCGCCCTGGTGTCGCTGGATTCCACCATCCGCTCCAACCTGTCGGTCGGCATGCCCATCGACATGGCGCTGATCAAGGCCGGCGATCTGCGCATCAGCCAGAAGCTGCGCCTGGAAGCGGACACGCCCCTGTACGCGGAGATCCACGACACCTGGTCGCGCAAGCTGGAAGGCGCCGTGCACAGCCTGCCGAGCTTCCCCTGGGAGACCGAGCGCACCACCGAGCCTGTGCCGGCTGCCAGTGCGCCCCGCGTGCCACCCCGTCGCAGTGCGCACCGCATGGATCCGGGCGACGCGCAGGGCCAGCAGTAGGTCTTGTCAGTGCGCCGCTACCGCCACGCGCAGGTGTGCAAGGCGCGCCAGGAAGTCTTCACGCGCATGCGGTGAGATCAGCACGCTGTTCCAATGCCCGTGGTCGATCCGCAGCCGGTCCAACGACAGGGCGGGTCCGGAAAGCAGGCTGCGCGTTGGCGTGACCGCCCGGATCTCGGCCAGCCGGATACGCCAGCGGAACGGCCCGCAGCGGATCAACAGGCGCTCCGCGGTCAGCAGGTAATGCGTTCCCAGCAGCATCCACAGCGGCAGCACCAGGCCCGGCAGCAGGCTGACGACGGCGATGACCTGCCCCAATGGCGTGCCCTGGAGCAGCTCCCAGCCCAGCATGCCCACTGACAACCCCATCGGCAGCATCAGGCACAGCGCGACCGACGGATCGATCCTGGAGCGGTACGCCCTGGATGCCACGGGTCACCTCCTGTCACGATGGCCAGAATCTTCAGCCGTAGAAATAACCTTCCACGATGGCGTTGTGCAGATCGCCAAGTTGCACCTGCACCTCGTCCATGAACTTGGCCGGATTGTGCGCGGCCAGCCATACCGGGTCGGCATTGCGGGTGATGCCGACCACGCGGTTGAAATGCCGGTCCACCGCAGGACGCGGCGGCATGCCTGGTAGCACCCGCTGCGCACGCGACAGGCAGAACAGCACGCTGCGCGGGAAGTCGCTGTTCTGCAGCAGGAAGCGCAGGGCATGCTCCCCGGTCACACGCTGGCGCACATGGCGCCGATACATCTGGTAGGCGGCCAACGAGCGCAGCACGGCCATCCACTGCATATTGCTAAAGGCCTCGCGGTCCTCTTCCTGGCGCGGGGTAATCAGCCCGGAACTGCCGGCATCGATGATGCGCGTGGTCATGTCGGCCTGTTCGATGGCCGTGCCCAGGCGCATGAAATTGAAGCCGATATCGCGACTGACGTTGGCCGTCAGCAGGCCGGAGACCTTCAGGCAGCCATCGGCGATGCGGTTGATGAACTCAATGCGATAGCGCCGCGTGATGCCACGCTCGCCATTGCTGTCCACGTAAAGATGCAGGTCATTGACCGCCTCCCAGACTTCCTGCGGCAGACTGTCGCGGATGCCGCGCAGGATCTCGCGCGCGCCATCGACCGAGCTGCGCAGCGACGAGGAGTTGTTCGCATCCAGCAGCAGGAAACGCGAGACCTCGGCATCGCCGACATCGCCGCCCGCGTCCGGATGCAGGCTTTCGAACACCTCGCCCGCGCCCACGGTGTCGATCATCGGCCGCCAGGTGAAGCGCACCGAGCGCGGCAGGTCCAGCTGCAGTTGGCTGCCCACGCCGACCAGGCGCGCGGTGTTCTCGGCGCGCCGGATATAGCGGCTGAACCAGTAGAGATTGTCTGCGACACGCGAGAGCATCAGGCGTCTCCCTCGTCGTCCAGGTCCACCACCCAAGTGTCCTTGGCGCCGCCGCCTTGCGAGGAGTTGACCACCAGCGAGCCGGCCTCCATCGCCACGCGGGTCAGGCCGCCGGTGGTCACGTAGGTATCCTCGCGCGAGAGGATGAAGGGGCGCAGGTCCAGGTGCCGTGGCGAGGGACCGTCATCGGTCACGATCGGTGCGGTGGACAGGTTGAGCGTGGGCTGGGCCATGTAGTTGCGCGGGTTTTCCTTGATCAGCGCGCGGAACTTGTCCTGCTCGGCCTTGCTGGAACGTGGGCCGATCAGCATGCCGTAACCGCCGGATTCGTTGGCCGGCTTCACCACCAGCTGGTCGATGTGTTCCAGCACGTACTTGCGGTCCTTCTCGTCGTGACACAGGTAGCTGGGCACGTTGGGCAGGATCGGCTCCTCGCCCAGGTAGTAGCGGATCATCTTGGGCACGTAGGCAAACACCACCTTGTCATCGGCCACGCCTGCCCCAGGCGCATTCGCCAGGGCCACCTTGCCGGCACGCCAGCTGCGGATCAGGCCAGGCACGCCCAGGATCGAATCCGGATGGAACACCTCCGGATCGATGAACAGGTCGTCCACCCGGCGGTACACGACATCCACGCGCTGTGGGCCATAGACCGTGCGCATATAGGTGCAGTCGTCGTCGGCCACGAACAGGTCAGAGCCTTCCACCAGTTCGATGCCCATGGCCTGCGCCAGGTAAGCATGTTCGAAGTAGGCGCTGTTGAACACGCCCGGCGTCAGCAGGGCGATCACCGGCGCGTCGCCCGGTCGCGGCGACAGCGCGGCCAGGGTGTCGTAAAGCTGGCTGGGGTACTCGTCCACCGGCAGGATCGAGCTGGTCTCGAACACCTCCGGGAACACCCGCTTGGCCACCATGCGGTTTTCCAGCATGTAGCTCACGCCCGAGGGAATGCGCAGGTTGTCTTCCAGCGCGTACAGCGTGCCGTCGCTGTCACGCACCAGGTCCGAGCCACAGATGTGCGCCCACACGCCCAGCGGCGGCTTCACGCCCACGCATTGCGCGCGGAAGTTGACCGATTCCTCCAGCAGCATCGCCGGGAAGATGCGGTCCTTGACGATGCGCTGCTCGCCATAGATGTCGCCAATGAACAGGTTCAACGCCTGCATGCGCTGCTTCAGGCCGGCCTCGGTGGTTTCCCACTCCTTGCGCGGGATCACCCGCGGGATCAGGTCGAAGGGCAACGTGCGGTCCACGTTGCGCCCGTCGGAATAAACCGTGAAGGTGATGCCCATGACGCGGGCGATGACATCTGCGGCCAGTTGTCGCTCGGCCAGCTCGCGCCCGGACAGGCCGGCGAGATATTCGACCAGGCGTCGCGCTGAAGGGCGCGGCTGGCCATCGGCCTGGATCAGTTCGTCATACGTTGAAGTCCGATACTTCGCCCAGTCCATTCGCTCCATTCCGATGCCGTGCACGCCACCGGGCGGTGTCGCTGCAGGTCGGTCGAACATGCCCCGCGAAGGCGGCAAGCGTCAAGCAACTTCTGCGAATCCGGACACATCACGCCAGCTCATTACAATCACGCCTGTCACTGCCGCCGGCCACCCGCATGCCTCAGCCCTCGCCCCCCGTCGCCCTGATCACCGGCGTCGCCCGCCGTATTGGCGCGGAGATCGCCCGCGCCCTGCACGCCGATGGCCATGACGTGGCGCTGCATTACCGCGGCTCGCAGGCACAAGCGCAGGGCCTGGCGGACGAGCTCGAGGCGGCACGTGCAGGCAGCACCTTGTTGCTGCAGGCCGACCTGTCGGACGTGGCGCAGACCACCGCCCTGGTCGATGCCACGATCGCCCGCTTCGGACGGCTCGATGCGCTGGTCAACAATGCCTCGGCCTATTACGCCACGCCCGTGGGCCAGGCCACCGTGCAGCAGTGGGACGACCTGTTCGCCGCCAACGCGCGCGGCCCGTTCTTCCTCTCGCAGGCGGCCGCCCCGCACCTGCGCAACAGCGGCGGGGCCATCGTCAACCTGGCCGACATCTATGCCGAGCGCCCCTTGCCGCAGCACACGGTGTACTGCATGGCCAAGGCCGCACTGGTGATGCTGACCCGCTCGCTCGCACGCGAACTGGCGCCGCAGGTGCGGGTCAACGCGATCGCACCCGGCAACATCCTGTGGTCGGACAACCCGGTGAAGGCCGACACCGAGGCCATGCTGCACGAGCGCGTGGCCTTGCAACGGCAGGGCACGCCCGAGGCAATCGTCTCGGCGGTGCGCTGGTTGCTGACCGGGAATGACTACGTGACCGGCCAGGTGATCCCGGTCGATGGTGGGCGCACGCTGTTTATCTAGGCGTGCGCGCTATCTGCGCACGCCACCTTGCTGCGAATTCAGCGACGCGCCACGCGTGCGACCAGGTCGCGGAACAGCGGATGCTCCAGCTTGGCCGCGTTTTCCCACAGGGTCTGCCCCTGCGCATCGCACTCGCCGACCAGATCGATATCGATCGCGCACGCGCCGTCACGCTCATCGCTGCGACCAAGCCGCTGCTCCAGCGTTTTCAGCGCCGTGGTGAACGCGTCGCGTGACAGGCTCGAGGCGTACAGCAGGGCCTGATTGACGTAGCGGTCGCCATCGCCCGGCACCACGCTGTCGGCGTGCACCACGCCCGAGCGCGCCAGCACTTTTCCACGCTGCTTGAGTAGGTCGCGCGCACGGCGCAACTGCTGCTCGCGCTTGGCATCGCCAGCTTCGGCAACGGGCGAGGTGGCGCTGCCAAGCAGCAGGATGTAACGATGTGAATCAGTGCTCATGCACGCTCCCGCTGACGAGTGATCTGCACGCCCACGCCACCCTTGGCGGCGGGCACGGCATTGGGTTTGGTGACACGCAGGCAGACAGCCTGCATCGGAAATTCCGCCAGCAGCCGCGCGGCGACATGCTCCGCCAGCGCTTCCACCAACTGGTACTGCGATTGCGCGCACAGCGCGGCAATGCGCTCGGCAATGGCTGCGTAGTCGATGGTGTCGGCCAGGGCATCGCTGGCGCCTGCACGGTGGTTGTCGAAGGCGATCTGCACATCAAAGCGCAACGGCTGCGGCGCGACGCGCTCGACTTCGTAGACGCCAATCAACGCCTGCACCTGAAGGTCGTCGATGAAGATCTGGTCGCCGGCCAGCGACTCGCTGCCGCTCATGCCGCCACCGGCGACAGCTGCGCCATGTCCCAGCGCGGCGTGACCTTCACCCGGGCATCGTCGTGCTGACCGGCCTGCAGGCGCAGTGCCCCGGCAAAGGCGATCATCGCGCCGTTGTCGGTGCACAGCGCCGGCCGCGGGAAGCACACCCGCCCGCCGCGACGCTGCGCCATCTCTTGCAGCTTGGCGCGCAAGCGCCTGTTGGCGCCCACGCCGCCGGCCACCACCAGCACGTCGCTACCGGCGGCATCCAGCGCGCGCTGGCACTTGATGGCCAGCGTGTCGACCACGGCATCCTCGAAACCGCGCGCGACGTCATGGCGCGTGGTCTCGGATTGATCGCTGTCCCGCCAGGCCAGCAACACCTGGGTCTTCAATCCGGAAAAGCTGAAATCCAGGCCAGGCCGATCGGTCATCGGCCTGGAAAATTTGTACGCGCCAGGGGCCCCGGCCTCGGCCAGGGCCGCCAGCTGCGGACCGCCGGGATACGGCAGGCCCAACAATTTGGCGGTCTTGTCGAAGGCCTCGCCTGCGGCATCGTCCAGCGTCTCACCGAGCAGGCGGTAGCTGCCGATCTCATCGACCGCCACCAGCTGGGTATGCCCGCCAGACACCAGCAGGGCGACGAACGGCGCCTGCGGCGGATCGTCCTCCATCAGGGGCGCCAGCAGATGGCCTTCCATGTGGTGTACGCCGATCACCGGCAGCTCCAGCGCCCAGGCCAGCGCACGCGCCACGCCGGCGCCCACCAGCAGCGCCCCGACCAAGCCCGGCCCGGCGGTATAAGCCACGCCATCGAGATCGCGCGTCTCCAGGCCGGCCTCGGCCAGGGTCTGGCGGATCAGCGGCAACAGCTTGCGCACGTGGTCGCGACTGGCCAGCTCGGGCACCACGCCGCCGTATTCGGCGTGCAGCGCGATCTGGCTGTAGACGGCGTGCGCGCGCAGCGCCTCCACGCCCGACAGCGACGTGTCATAGACCGCCACGCCGGTCTCGTCGCAGGAGGTTTCGATACCAAGAACTTTCATGCGTGCAGGATGGGGCCAGAGGCGCGCCGATGCCAGCCCAGGCTTGCATGCCCTCCCACAGGCCGCTATAGTGCGCGGCTCACCGGGTTGGAGCCCGGTCATTTGTGTCCCGGAGATTCCATGCCCAGCGTCAAAGTCCGCGAAAACGAGCCCTTTGAATTTGCGCTCCGTCGCTTCAAGCGCACCTGCGAGAAGGCCGGTGTGTTGGCCGAAACCCGTAAGCGCGAGTTCTACGAGAAGCCGACCCAGGAACGCAAGCGCAAGGCGGCTGCCGCCGTGAAGCGTCAGCTGCGTCGCTCTTCGCGCGACGTGACCAAGCGCCAGCGCCTGTACTGAGCGACGGCACGGTGATGGCCGGTGCATGCCTCGATGAGGTATCGCATTGGCCGCACTGTCAGAAGCCGGCACGCGCAAGCGTCGCCGGTTTTTTGTCGTTCCTGAAATTTGGCCCGCCATGTCGATGCGGCCGCGCGGGACCTCATTCCTTCTGATTTCGCAATCGCGCCCGGCGGGGCGCCCCTGCCCGGAGACCGGCCATGAGCCTGAAGCAGCAACTGA